>JAVEXP010000003.1:0-46823 GCA_034003985.1 Patescibacteria group bacterium
ACATAGCCATTTTGCAGCGAGTTAAAATATTCAAAATCGGTTGGAACATCAATTTCCAAGTCGTCATCCCAAACTGAACTGGTTGAAGCAAAAGACAGTCCCCCAGAAATGCTAGTTAAGGTGGTGGTCGCTAGATTGGAACTGCCGATGACAAATAAATTTCTGCCAACATATATATCTTCAGTAACCGTTGCTGTTTTACTGACTGATAAATAGCCACCAGTATATAAATCATTTTGAAAAGCACCACCGCCGGCGACCGTTAAAGCGTAATCTGCCCAAAATGGTTGATAATTACCAATATTTAAAGAGTTGGTAATTGTGGCATCAGCAAATTCTACTGAAGAAGTTGAATCAAGCCACTGATCAAATGGATTCCCCCCGCTACTTAGCCAAGAAGTAATACAGGAACCATTGAGGCAAATTTCATTAGCAGCCAGATGCGAGGTGGTGGCATTGCCCAAATTATAAATATCACCATCAAACACCGCGTTACCACTGACCGCCAATTGATAAGTAGCCCAGGGGGTTGAACTGGCAATGCCAATACTGTCGCCAAAAAAGACATTGTCGGCAAAGTAGGAACCGCCGGTGACGGCCAAACCGCCAAAATCAGAAGGTGTGGTGGTATTGACCACCAAATTACTTTCAGTTCTGACCTGATTATCAAAATTATACAAAGTACCGGAATCAAATTCCAAAGTAGCCAAAGATTTGTTATAAGATATCGTAAAACCGTCGAGAGACAAGATGCCATTACCCGCATACAAACCGCCTTGGGTATGGAAACCGGAAGTGCTCGAAGCATAACCGGTGATTTCCAAATCAGTCAAAATATTAAGCGGACTGTAGGCATAAATATTAGAAACCTGTAAATCATAACCGTTGGCAATTTGGACATTACCCGCAAAAGTCGAGGTAGCCGTGCCCAGCACCAGCAAATCTGTACCAACCGAGAAACTGCCAGAAGTAGTGGCATTGCCGGTGATGCGCAAATCTCCATCAAATAAACCGCTACCGTCGACTGTCAGTTTCTCGCCATACCAGCCGCCGGGAGTGGTAGTGGCCACCCCAATAAAGCCAATGGCGTTGCTGCCGTCGTGTCCCAAAATCAGATTGCCGGCGTTACCGGTGTCGGAAGTACCACCGACTAACCGGAGATCAGCGCCATTAGCGCCTTCATCGCCGCCACTGGCGTGAATGGTAAAAGCGGCAATCGGATTATCCGATTCCACTCCCCGGCCAAAGTAAGCGTCGGTGATATAGCCGGTTGAATTATCACCGCCAACCACCAACTGATAGCTAGCTGTTGAAGTGGCCCAAGAACCGATATTAATGGAGTTATTGTAGGCATTGCCAAAGCCGGCATAGTAACCAATGGCAATCAGGTTCTGACCAGTATTACTCTGTCCAGCGCTATCACCCATTACAAAAATATTAGATCCGCTATTATAAGACGCGGCACCATTGCCAATCGCGGTAACACCACTACCGGTATTACCACTGCCGGCGCTATAACCAAAAGCAGTTAGACTGGGGCCGGTGTTACCAGTACCGGCATAAAGCCCAACCATAGTACTACTTCCCCCATCGCTGGAAACAAAAGTATTGGCGCCAATTTTATATTCGCCAGCACTTTGGCTGCCGGTAGTGGTGGCATTGCCGTCCACTCGAAAATCCGCGGCAATGGTTGAAGAAGCCGTAACGAAAATGCCAATGTTAGTAGATGTCGGGCTAATGGCCTTATCCCAAGCATACTGCCAAAAACTTAAACCGTTTGAACCGGTCAATTGATAAATATCGAAAAACAAATTGCCTTCGGAAACATAAAGATCATTCAACCCGGCTAGATCAGAACCATTGGGTCCCAAAACTAAATTGGTAGTGGAAGCATAACCGCCGATATTCAAATTGCCGGTAGTGGTAACCAAACCGTCAAAATAGCTGCTACCCGTAACATACAAAGTGGTGGTGGCCGCCAAATTATCAAACCGCACCTGACCGTCATTGGTCCAAATCGCATAATTTTGAACACTACCCCGGGTTTGGTCTTCAATATACAAACCATATAAATTATCCAGGGTGCCACCCACACCAGTTGGATCAACCGTATAAAAACCATAGGCATCGGTGACTGTACCGCCATAAAGCCCAATTTCGGCGCTGACTGCCCGGGCAACAGCCATGGTTGGATTTTCACCGCCGCCGTTAGAAGGACCGTTTTCCACATAGCCGTAAACACCTTCGGCCAAGCCGATTGTTCCGCCCAGATTATCCGCACCATTAGTCACCTGGGCGCCAATACCTCGAACCAAACTAATTGAAGATGTCGCTTCCAACGCAAAAGCACTCAGACCGCCATAACCATAAGTGAGGTTACCATGAGAATTATAAGTAATGCTAAAATTACCGGCGGCCAAGAAGCTGATATCCTGATCACTGGTCGAAGCTGTTGACAGGTTGGATCCTAAACCAATAGCGCCACCAATCGCTGAGGTATTGGCCACCTGGGTAAAAAATAAATTGGCAATGCCCTGCTCCGAATCGCTATAAATTTTGTAGGAAGCTAAATTAGGATTATAGGCTGATCCCAATGAACCACTCGGATCAACTCCAATGGTAGCAATGCCATTAACATAAAGACTGCCAGTCGTCGTGACATTGCCGTCAAAATAACTGTCTCCGCCAACATATAAATCAATATTGTCCACTGTCGGCGTGCCGGAAACCACCAGCTTACCAGTACTGGTCGCGCCGCCGTTATAACCGATGTCAAATAACGGCGCCGAATTAATGTCCCTGAAAGTCCATCTACTGTTTGGATAATCAGCAAACAATCCCAAATCTTCATCAGAAATGTTACGGAAAACATAATCACCGCTGCCGGCACTGTCTCTAACGATATAATCGCCAAAACCATAGAAAGTCAAATCACCGCTGTCGAATGTCGCCCAACTACTCAAGGTGCCAAAAACCGAAGTACTGGAAGCAAAAACGCCACCAGATAAATTTAACTGACCGTCAAAATAACTGTCTCCGCCAACATATAAATCAATATTGTCCACTGTCGGCGTGCCGGAGACAACTAACTTGCCGGTGGTGGTGGCATTGCCGCTGACGACAAAGCCAACGGGCTGACCATCAATATTAGATAAGCCAAATTGATGAGTTGTAGTATTGTATTCGAAAAGACCCTCATTTAGAGTATCCCCCCAATCCTTAGAGGCAAAACCAATAGTTGGATGTAAACTATCCGATAATTGGATTATGCCAAAAGCATCCCTAACTCCGCCCGAATGAGGATTATTTAAAAGATCCGGACTATTGAAAGTCAACAACGAAAAATTTGCATTAAACATACTACCAGTAACTTGGTAGTCAGCAATAATTAAATTATTGCCATCATTTGAACCGATTTGGCTGCCCAAAGCCATTGTCGTCGTGGCCAAAGTCGAAGTCCCGGTAACATAAAGTCCCGCTCCTGTTGTGGTCGGAGTAATTTGCAGCGGGTCAGTGCCATATAATTCCCAAGCACTACTGCCGCCAATCGGCCAAGAAGTAATACAATCATTGCCTAAACAGATTTCTGAGGCGGCAAAATGTGAAGAGGTAGCGTTACCAGTCACCACTAAATCCCCATCAAACAAACCGCTGCCGTCGACTGTCAGTTTCTCGCCATACCAGCCGCCGGGAGTGGTGGTGGCCACCCCAATAAAGCCAATGGCGTTGCTGCCGTCGTGTCCTAAAATTAAATTACCAGCCAAACCAGTGCCAGCTCCCAGACCACCAACCAAGCGCAAATCATCACCGTTGACATCGCCGCCCCAACCACCGCTGGCGTGAATGGTGACACTACCGTAGGGATCAGTTGAAGTAACGCCTGAACCAAAATAAACATCTCTGACATAGGCGCTTGTTTGCCCATTGTAACTGCCAAAGACTAATTGGTTATTGTCAGTGGCCTTAGTGTAATCACCAATCAGAATGGAACTGCTATAATTATTATCAACACCAGAGTTAAAACCCAGGGCTATAAAATTATCTCCAGAGTTAGAGACTGCCGCCCAACCTCCTAAAGCCACCAGGTTGGTACCACTGTTGTTCTGGCCGGCAGAAGCCCCGACGGCAGTTATGGATACGCCGGTATTTTGATAACCAGCCAGTTCACCTAGACCTGTTGAATAGTCCCCGGTATTACCAAGTAAAGCAGAATTACCAAAACCATTGACATAGGAGCCTGAATTGTCTCTTCCGGCTAGTTGGCCCAAGAAAGTAACATAATTGCCACTGTTGTTTTCGCCGGCATACACTCCTAAATAAGTATTACTAATATCACTGATTGATAAAATCTTATTACCGCCAATCCAATATTCAGTTGAGCTGACATAACCGTCCACATTAAGAGTGCCGCTCGTGGTCGCCGAACCATAAGCAAGAATATTATCAAAATTGGCGGTGGTCGAAGCGTTTAAACCGTTGAATGTTACGGTACTGGTGGTGTCAAGCCACTGATTAAATAAATTACCTGAACTAAATGACAAGATATTATTTAAATCAGTCCAATTGTTTAAATATTGGCCATTTAGTCCCAAGGTATTACTGGCATAAAAATGCGAAGAAGTGGCGTTGCCAGTCACCACCAAATCTCCGTCAAATAAACCACTGCCGTCAACCGTCAATTTCTCGCCATACCAGCCGCCGGGAGTAGTGGTAGCCACCCCGATGAAACCAATGGCGCTACTGCCGTCGTGACCCAAGATTAGATTGCCGGCGTTGCCGGTGTCGGAAGTACCGCCAACCAACCGGAGATCGGCGCCATTGGCACCTTCATCGCCGCCGCTGGCATGAATGGTAAAAGCGGCAATCGGATTGTCCGATTCCACTCCCCGGCCAAAGTAAGCGTCGGTGATATAGCCGTCATTACCGTCACCCCCGATGACTAATTGGTGGCTGGCCGTTGAAGTAGCGCCGTAACCGATGTTAATAATACTGTGATAAATATTCTCATAGCCGGATCGGTAACCCAAAGCCACATTATAAGATCCGGTATTTAAAGCTAAAGCCAAATCACCAAAAGCACTATTGTTGTAGCCAGAACCGTTGGCACCGCTGCCACTGCCAAAAAATGAATTGCCGCCGCCATCAAAATTAGCGCCTGCCGTATTTCCAAAAGCCGTCAGGCTACCGCTGGGATTAACATTGCTGTATCCGGCCTGATAACCAACCAGGGTTGAAGCATTGCTGGCGTTGTTGTATCCGGCCTGATAACCAAGGTAAACACTATTAACACCACTGCCGCCTTCACCAGCACCCAGACCGACCATAATATTATCATTAACATCAATGGCTAAAACTTTATCGCTACCGATATAATACTCACTGGCGCTGAAGCTGCCGGTAGTAGTAGCGTTGCCATCAACCCGAAAATCTGCGGCAATGGTTGAAGAAGCAGTAACGAAAATACCAACCTCAGTAGATGTCGGACTAATGGTTTTATCCCAAAGATAATTCCAGGGACTGTTACCAAGTACGCCGGTAATCTGCGAACTGTTAAAGAATAAATTCCCGCCGGAAACATATAAATCATTGTAAGTGCCCAGATCAACACCATCGCTGCTTAAAACCAAATTGGTGGTGGAAGCATAACCGCCAATCTCCAAATTACCGGTAGCGGTGGCATCACCCAGGATATAAACATTATCGGATAACTCAAACCGATTGGTAACCGGATTCCAAATAATTGTTTCATGGCTACCATTGTGGCGACCCAGCCTGATTTCGCCAATACTGTCACTAGCATAAAGATCATCAGCAATTCGAAGCTGATTCTGAATAGTTAAGTCAGCATTAAAGATAATACTACCAAAATTGGCAAAGTCAGGGGTGGCCGTAGCAATTCCCAATCTGGTAGCCAATAAATCATTGCCGACATACATACTGCCGGCAGTTGTTGCATTGCCCGCAACATAACTATCCTGCCCAACATATAACCAACTGGTGGTAGCATAAGTGCTGCTGACTCCCTGACCAAATAAATTAAGATTGCCGTAATCATCCAAGGCCATCAAGTAATTGGCTACAGCTGCCGTGGAAGTAGCATTAAAACCGTCAACCGTGTCGGTGTTGAAAGCATAAGGCGTAGCGTTTAATCTTTTACGCGAACTAAACACTTCTTCCCAATCACCGTCAGCGTCAGCATCCAAGTCAACTTGGAGATACAAACTGTCGTTGTTGAAATCAACGCCTGAAATATCGGCCAGACTGCCCAAGGCCACGCTGAAAATACCATTGACAGTGGTGACCTGGGTGGAAGTGGCTGTCCATCTTTCCGTCCACAACAAATTACCACCCGAACTGGCATCGTATAGTCTAAACCTAAAATTCCAGGAACCATTGACTACCGGCTGACCTGAACTGTCAGTTAGTTTACCTTGATAGTTGAGCTGAGCGTTGATGCCACTAGCGGCCTGACCCTGGAAAGCATAAGCGGCAAAACCCAAGATAAACAAAGTTGCCATAATTGCCAACACGGCAAAACCCAAAAACCTACCGGCTTCCTGGAGGTTTTCCAGTCGGGATTTGCGGCGGCAGCGGTAATTGTGGCTTAGATATGGCATAGGATTAAAAAAGGCCTAATCTAAATGTTGGTTAATAAATTTGATTAGGTCTTTTTCTAAAACACGATAAGTCTTGTGCCCTAGCTTGGCCGCCCGCAATTGCCGAGCATTAACCCAACGGTAAACCGTTTTCTGGCTTACTTTCATGATCTTAGCGACCTCTTCCAGAGTTAAAATCCCATAGTTGGACACAGGTGATATTTAATTTGACTTATGAAATTATTGTACAACAGAATGTCTGGCATTGTCAAATATTATTCATCATTTTACTTTATTGTATATAATATACTATCATTTTACTTTATTGTATATAATATACTATCATTTTACTTTATTGTATATAATATACTATCATTTTACTTTATTGTATATAATATACTATCATTTTACTTTATTGTATATAATATACTATCATTTTACTTTATTGTATATAATATATCAATATTGTCCTACATTGTCCAAAACCAAAATAACAAAAAATAGCCTATATAGGCTATTTTTTGTCTTATTTAAGTTTAAAAATTCCCTACTCTAAAATACCATCCAGATTAACATCATATAGAATTTGTTCGGAAACAAGCCGATAATTAACAATTTCTTTATCACTAAACCAAATTCTAATTTCTCTTTGAGCTTCCTCTGGCTTATCGGAACAGTGAACCAAATTGCGGACGGCTCGGTTATCCACACTCGATAGATCATAAGAATCAATAGTGTAGTCACCGCGAATTGTACCCACATCGGAAGTCAATGGCTCAGTACCGCCAACCAGCTTTTTAACAATCCCAACTGCTTTATTGCCTTCAACTACCATCATCAATACCGGACCGCAGGTCAAAAATTGAACCAAGCCTTTAACAATGTCGCGGCCGTATTCAATGGCCTCTTTTTCAACAGGCAGACCCTGAGCTTTGCGATCTTCAACAATCCGAGCGCCTTTTTCGGCAAACCAAACTTCATCTTTATTATAATGATCCCAACATTGTTGTTCGGTGGGCACCGCCAATTTAATTGCGACAAACTTCAAGCCGGTGCGTTCAATCCGCGAAATAATCTCCCCCATCAATGACCGCTGGATAGCATCAGGTTTGAGAATTACCAAAGTTCTTTCTTTGCTTAATTTTGCCATAAATTATTTGATATATGATTTAACTTTTTCGACCACCTGAGTCGGCGTCATTGAAGCCTTGACCACATAGTCTTGCGCTCCCAATTGCTTGCCTTTTTCAATATCAGTCTGCTGGCCTAAATTGGAAAGCATTAGAATGACAATGTTCTTGGTGGCATCATCCTGACGCAGCTGAGTTAAAACGGCGAAGCCATCCATTTTCGGCATCATAATATCCAATAAAACTACTGCGGGCATTTCCTTTTTAGCCAACTCCAAACCACTTTCCCCGTCGGCCGCCAAAATCAAATCAAAGCCCGCTTCCTTAAATTTAAGTTCATACATTTCCAATAAGGTTTGATCGTCTTCTACCAGCAAGACTTTATTTTTATGGTTAGTCATATCCTTAATGATAGCAAAATTTGCCAAATTTTCAAGTCAAATTGCTAAAACTTAATCCAGATTAACAATAATATCACCAACCGATCGGGTTGTCAAAACCGGAATGTTCAACTGGGTTAAGCGATTAAGCACTTCCGGACTGGGGTGGCCAAACTTATTTTCCCCAACCTGAATAATCGCCAAAGCCGGATTAACGGCTTTAAGCCAATCCAAACTTGATGAGGTTTTACTGCCATGGTGACCCAATTTCAGCAAACCACAGCTGAGTTTTGAATCCGTGGCCAATAATTGCTTTTCCACGCTTTGGGAGGCGTCGCCGGTCAGAACAACACAGCCGGTCGGATAATCCAAGCGAACAACGATTGAACTGTCGTTACTGTCGGCCACTTTTTGGCCGACCAGACTGCTGTTAGGATATAAAATTGCCAAATTTAAATCAGCTGACAAATTAATATTTTTGGTTTGGCCGGCTAAAAGAACCCTGGTCTGATGATATTTGACCAATCGCCAAAATTCTTCATAAGCCGGCTCGGCATCAACAATGCCGGTAACCAAAATATTTTCCACCTGATAGCGGCGCAAAACTTCGTTTAAACCAACCAAATGATCGGCATCCGGATGAGTTAAAATAATTAAATCAATTTGCCGCTGATAAAACGGCAAATATCGCCCCAATTTATAAATCAAGGTATTGTCCGGTCCCCCGTCAATAACAATATATTGCTGGCCGGGGGTTTTAATTAGCATACTGTCGCCTTGGCCGACATCAAAAAAATAAATTTGTAAATCAAAATTCAATTTAAAAATAATCAGGCTCAACCAGCCAAGAATCAAAAATATGACAATCAGATATAAACGCAAAATTTTTTGGCAGTTATCAATCATTTCATTTCAAAATTGCCAAGCACCAAAACTGACGCTGGCAAAAATTTCAATTATTTTTATTAAAATTGTTAACAAGCCAAAGACCGGCCAAAATAAATATTGACTGGCAAAAGACAAGATCAAACTCAAACCAATCGCGCTTAGGCCAAAAATCATAATATACGGCAGCAACGGCAAGACAAAAAGGTTGACCAAGGGTGAAGTCCAAGACAAAATACCAAAATAAAAAATAATCAAAGGCATTGTGGTCAGCTGAGCCGACAAGCTCATAATCAAAGATTCTTTAATGCCAAAATAGGAAGGAAACTTGGCCAGCCAAATTTCCAGCTGGGGCGAAAAATACATAATGCCAATCAGGGCGGCAAACGACAGCTGAAAACCAATATCGTCACGCAAAATTTTAGGATTAATAAAAACCATAATGGCCGCGGCCAGTAATAAGGCGTTGGTTGATTTATTAAGCCTTCCTAAATACATCGCCAACATCGCCAACCAGCCCATTAATCCGGCCCGAACGGCTGACGGCGGAAAACCAATCAGCAACAAATAACCAAACAAGCAAACACTAATCAGCCAAAAAGATTTTTGGCGCGGAAGATAAAATATCAACGCCAGCCTCATTAGAATGGCGGTAAGAATTGTAATATGTAGACCGGAAATGGCAATCAAATGGCTGGTACCAGTCCAGCTGAATTTGGCGGACAATTCTTGGGGAATACCGCGGCGAGAACCCAGGACAATTGCCGTCAACAAACTGGCCTGGGGTTCCGGCAAATTCTGATTGATTATTAATTTAAGATGATTTTTGAAAACAAAAATTTTGGTCAGCAGCCAATCGCCGTTATGACGGCTAACCAAAATAATTTTAGGATAGTAGCTTAAACCGTAGATACCATCTTTAGCCAGATAACGATCATAGGCAAAATCGTCAAAAGGTTGAGGTATTTTCAACCGACCGCCAACTATAATTTCATCACCATATTGATATTGCGGATAAAGATTGGTAGTGACTAAAATTTTTTCGGAGATAATTTCCAGCGGTTGTAATGTCAATTTGGTTTGGTTAAGGCGAATGTCTGGCTCCTCAGCTATTTGGGCGCGAAACGACAAATATTGATTGTCAAAAAAATCATAGGAATGATCCGGTTTAATTGAAAAAGATGCCATACCGACATAAATTAAATAAAACAGCAGAATGTAGCGAAAAATTAGCGGAGCGGATTTAAACATTTGATTTTTTACAGTAAAGTTATATGATTTAATAAGTCCTGATATATCGTGAGGGCAACGGGACAAAGGAGGTTGATGATGTCATCAATAACTGGCGGCCTACGAGCTTGGGGTCAGACACCGGCGGAGCTGGTGACCAAAAATCAGTTGCAAATGGCCGAGATGAAAAGTGATCTTAACCGTCACGGCACTCGCGAGCAGTTTGGCCTTCCCGACGAGCAAATCACCGACGCCAAACTCGCGGAACATTATATTACTTGCGGCCGAGCCGTCGAGATTGCCGACATCTTTGATCTGGCTCACAGCAACCTTAATGTTCACGGCACTAGCCTGGTGATTGGCAGCGACATCAGAAATGTCGAGCCACCGGAACTTCGGGAAGCTGCGTTGTTGGCCGTCCTGGGATTCTGGCGTGAATTGTCGGAAAACTATCCCGACCAACTCCAACGCATTTACGGGGACTCCAAGTGAGCCCTCTTTTTTTAATCAAAAGCACCCACCTCAGGTGGGCGCTATGTTGATTAAATTCTTCGACTCCGCTCAGAATGACAATTGGATTTTAAGTGCCAATTTCCCAACTGGCCAAATAGTGTTTTTGCTCGGCAGTCAGTTTATCAATATCAATGTTCATGGACTTCAATTTTGATTTGGCAATCCAATTCTCGATTGCTTCCGGAACATTATAAACTTTATTTTCCAATTTACGATAATTCTTTTTTACATACTCGGTGGCCAAAGTCTGAGTGGAAAAACTCATATCCATCACAGAAGCCGGATGGCCTTCGGCGGCAGCCAAATTGATAAGTCTCCCCTCGCCCAACAAATAAATCCGGCGATTGGCGCTAATCACATATTCATCAACAAAATTTCGAACATTTTTGGTGACTTTCTTGGCCAATTTCTTTAAGGCAGGAATGTCGATTTCCACATCGAAATGACCGGAGTTACAGACAATCGCCCCATCTTTCATCTTGGCAAAATGTTCTTTGCGAATAACATGAATGTCGCCGGTCAAAGTACAGAACAGATCACCGATACTGGCGGCCTGATCCATTGTCATAACCGCAAAACCGTCCATTGCCGCTTCCAAAGCTTTAATGTGGTCGACTTCGGTGATAATCACTTTGGCACCCATACCTCTGGCGCGCAAAGCAAATCCCCGGCCGCACCAGCCGTAACCGGCCACAACCACGGTTTTACCGGCTAATAAAATATCAGTGGCCCGAATAATCCCATCCAAAGTCGATTGACCGGTGCCATAACGGTTATCAAATAAATTTTTAGTTTTGGCATCATTGACCGCGACAATCGGAACCAGCAGCTTTCCCTGCTGCTCCAAGGCTTTCAATCTGATCACGCCGGTAGTGGTTTCTTCCATTGAACCCTTGACCTTGGCGGTCAGCTTTTGATATTTGGAATGAAGCAAGTGCAATAAATCAGCTCCGTCATCCATAGTGATATCGGGCTGATGCTTAATTGCTTGTTCCAAATGACGATAATAAATTTGACGGTTTTCGCCAAAACGGGCAAAAACTTTTATCCCAAAATCCTTGACCAAACTGGCGGCAACATCATCCTGAGTTGAAAGCGGATTAGAAGCACAAAGCAAAACATCAGCCCCACCGGCCTTAAGAGTCAAAACCAAATTGGCCGTCTCGCAAGTGACATGAAGGCAGCAAGAAATTTTTAAACCCGCAAGCGGCTTAGTTTTGGCGAAACGGTTTTTAATTTCGGCCAAAACGGGCATATCATGCTGCGCCCAAATGATTCTTTGTTTGCCCTGGCCAGCAAGTTTTAGAGATGCGATATCATACTTCATACTAAAAAAGTATACTATTTATTGAGTTTTCTGACAACCCCGGCAGTCGCATCAACTTCCACCAAATCACCGGTTTGTAAAATCATGGTAGCGTTTTTAGTATCAACAATACAAGGCTTGCCAAGCTCGCGACTGATAATGGCGGCATGAGTCAAAATTCCACCGCGATTAGTAATAATAGCGGCGGCCTGGCGCATATACGGCAAATAGCGAACATCGGTATTATCACAAACTAGAATTGCACCCAGCTTAAAATCCACCGAACCGACTTCTTTTGGCCCAACAACAATCACTGGCCCCTGAGCTATACCAGGGTTAGCGCTAACGCCTTTTAAGTACCCGACCAACTCGGAATCAGACGACTTAGGATTGGGAATATACTTTGGTAAAATCCGGTTAAAATCAACAAACCTGATTTTTTTATCTGGCCAAATCGTAGCTTCAAAATAACCAGCCAAATAATCGTGAAAAAATTCCGCTCCCAGACCTTGCTTCAATTCAGCTTGCTTATTCTGATCGGTGACTCTGAGCATCGCAATCATTTGCTTAACCCAGGCTTCAACTTCGGTATTGGGATTTGGCCACCACCAATCTTTGAAATCGTAACGAAATTGGTAAAGTGTGCTTTCAGTATCACCATGAGTCAGCTGGGAATGAAGTCCGGCGATGATTTCGCCGAAAATCAAATCGGGTTTGACCAAAAAAATTGAGGAAAACAATAAAGTTTCTGAATGAGGACAAAGATGAACAAAATAATCAGCCGGATTAATATCTTGTTTTAAAAACCAATCTTGGTAGCAATCTTTAATGTTCAAGCCCCGATTACGAAGTTTGGGTAAACTATCGCGCTTGGGAACCAAACGAAAAGCACAAAGCTCCTGACCGCGTTTGGTTAAAATATCTGACACCGCCGGAGTTAGATTAACAAAATCAGCGGCTTCAAAAATTTCCGGTCGTTCATAATTCAAACCGATTGTTTGATAAAGCAATTCCAGGCGCTTAGATTTTTCGTTGTCTTCCTGACGAAAAGCATTTGATTCAGCCAATTCACCGATTTGAGCAAACCATTCAGTAATGGAAATTTGATCTTTGGTGATAACAGCCTTGCTCATAATTTTTGGCCAAAATTACGACGATACCTATTTTGTAAATCGGTCCAAGTAAATTGATGAGTTTGAGTACCATATTTTTCCACGGTATAAACGGAAACCAATCCGGCGAACTGACCAACCTTGGCAAGCGGCCAGCCATGAAGCAAACCGTAAATCAACCCAGCGCGATAGGCATCACCCGCGCCGGTTGGATCGGAACTGTTTTTAGGTTTGGCACTTTTAATTTTATAAACCTTGCTCCCCTGTCTAATGATTGACCCTTTGCTGCCCAAAGTAGTAATCAAAGTATTAGTCTTGCCGCTCAACTGGTCAACAGACCATTTTGTTTTTTGGGAAATCAAATTAATCTCATAATCATTACCAATCAAGACCAAACTACCGGCAATTGCCGAACACAACTGATTACCAGTCAAAGAAGTTACCTGCTGACCAGGATCGAAAATATAATCAATTTTTTTCTGTTTAAAAAGTAACGGCAATTTAATCATATCAATTGGATTTTGCGGCGAAATAATTGCCAGTTTGATTCCGGCTAAAGAAAACTTATTACCAATTATCGGCTTACTCATGGCACCAGGATAAAAACCGCTGATCTGATTATCATCCTGATCAGTAATAATATAAGCCGAAGCGGTATTTTGGCCCGGCCAAACGCGCAAAGCCGATAAATCAATTCGGTGTTTTTTTAACCACACCTGGTAAAAAGAAAAATCTTTGGCTCCGACATTGGCCATTAAGACTGGTTTTAACCCCAGCAAGGCCAAATTGTAAGCGATATTACCGCCAGTGCCGCCAAAACCTTCTTTTAACTCATTAACTAAAAAAGACACATTCAAAATGTGTACTTTCTCGGGCAAAATTTCATTCTTGAATAGCCCGGGGAAATTCATGATCCGATCATAGGCAACCGAGCCAGTGACTAAAATTTTAGCTTGCTTATTTGCCATACCACTACATCATAGCCTAAAAACCCCGCAAAATCAAAGCCCAGCTCCGACTAGTCGGAGCTGGGCTGAAAAATCTAATTAACAATCATGATAAAGCAAAAATTCGTGTGGATGAGGACGAAGCCGAACGGAATCGACTTCTAAGCCGGTCTTAAGATCAATCCACTGGTCAATGAATTCTTTGGAAAATACCCCGTTTTTAGTTAAAAATTCATGATCGGTCCGCAAACATTCCAATGCTTCGGCCAATGAAGCGGGAACGGATTTAATGTCCTTGGCTTCATTTTTGGTCATTTCAAAAATGTTGGAATCAACCGGTTTTCCCGGATCAATTTTATTTATGATACCATCTAAACCGGCTAACAAAATAGCGGAGAAAGCCAAATACGGATTGGCAGATGGATCCGGCGGACGAAATTCAATCCGTTTACTGTTTGGATGACTGGAATAAACCGGAATCCTAATAGCCGCCGAACGATTGCGCTGCGAATAAGCCAGATTAACAGGCGCTTCATAGCCAGGCACTAAGCGTTTGTAAGAATTAGTGGTCGGCGAGGCAAAAGCCAAAACAGCACCGGCATGCTTCAATAAACCGCCGATAAAATACAAAGCCATTTGACTCAAACCGCCATACTCTTCCCCAGCAAAAAGCGGCTTAGCATCTTTCCACAATGAAACATGAGTATGCATGCCCGAACCATTGTCGGAAAAAATCGGTTTAGGCATAAAAGTGGCCACCTTGCCATACTTGAAGGCGGTGCCTTTGACAATGTATTTAAATTTAATCAAGTCGTCGGATTGTTTCAGCAGCTCGGCATATTTAAAGTCAATCTCCGCTTGCCCGGCCGTAGCAACTTCGTGGTGATGTTTTTCCACTTCAATGCCGGCGGCCAACAAATTCTTGGTCATTTCGGTTCTCAAATCCTGCAAGGTGTCGCTTGGCGGAACCGGAAAATAACCTTCCTTGGCGCGAATCTTATAGGCCAAGCTGCGTTCGCCCGATCCGGAATTCCAGAACGCCTCACCGGAATCAACTTTATAGGAAGCCTGGCTTTCTGATTCAAAATAATGAATTGAATCAAAAATAAAAAATTCAGCTTCCGGACCAAAATAAACTTTATTGGCAATACCGGTTGATTCCAAATATTTTTGAGCCTTCTTAGCAATATAACGGGGATCAAATCGAAACGGCTCAAGACTGACTGGTTCATGAACATCGCAAATCAACACCAAAGTTTTTTCGGCAAAAAATTGATCCACAAAAGCAGATGCCGGATCAGGCAACAATATCAGATCACTTTCTTCAATCGGCTTAAAGCCTTTGATTGAAGAACCGTCAAACCCGATGCCTTCTTCAAAATCTTTAGGACTTAAAAATTCAACCGGTACGGAAAAATGCTGCCATTTACCAAAAATATCAACAAACCGCAAGTCGACGATCTTAATGTCTTCACTCTTGATTAAATCAAAAATTTTGTCTTTCATATCATTGAGCAAATAATAAATAATTAAAAAAGCGTCTAAAAGCTTATTGCCATAGACACCTTTGTCAGTTGTGTCGGACACGCCATTGTGCCACAACTATGTAGGTATACTAAATCAACTATCAAATTTTGGCAAGTCCCGGCTTGGGGATATCTAAAAACTACTTAATTACTTCCTGAGCCAAAATAATCGCCTCGGCCACTTCTTTAATTGACCGCCGCTTATCCATGCTTTTTTTAACCAAAAGATTATGAGCCTGGTCTTCCGATAAATTATTATTCTTCATCAAAATTGCCTTGGCTTTATTGACCAGCTTTTGGGTTTCCAAAGCTTCTTTTAAAACATTAGTTTCGGAAATTAAACGAGATACTTCCAAAATACCGCCGATTTGCTTGCCAATCGTTTCCAAAAAATCAACATCGCTTTTGGAATAGCGTTTGACTTTTTTATGCTGAACATTGATAACGCCAATCACTTTATTGCGAAAAATAATCGGCACCGACAAAAATCCTTCAAACCGGTCTTCGGGCAAATTGGTAAAAAGCTTGAAACGCTTATCTTGATAAGCCTTAGCGGGGATGGCTACCGTTTTCTTAGTTTCGGCCACCCAACCGGTAATCCCCTCACCAACCTTCATCTTGATTTTTGACAAACTTGATTGATGTGGATTAAGCGAAGCTTTCAAAATGACTTCGTTACCGCTGATTAAATAAATAAAACAAGAATCGGCTTTGGTAATTTTGCCGATGATCAAAACAATTTCATTTAAAATTTCTTTAAGGTCAAAATGATTGCTGGCCGTCTCAATAATTTTTTCCAGGATCGCCAAATTTTTATCTTTTGACTTAGAATCAGTAGCCATAAATTATTGGTTAGCCTTAAACCACTCAACCGTCTGCTTGATGCCGCTAGCCAAGTCAGTCTGGGACCGCCACCCCAATTCGGCTTGAGCCAAGTGATAATCAAGACAGCTGCGCTGCTGCTCACCGGGTTTAACCTGACCATGAGTAAAATCTGAATCGGTTCCGATATTAATTTTAATTAATTCTGCTAATTGATTAACGGTCGTTTCAATAGCCGTAGCGATGTTATAAATACCAATTTTATCACTGGCTAAAGCGGCCAAATTCGCTTTTACCACATCACCGACAAAAACATAATCACGAGTCTGGCTACCGTCGCCGTTAATCACCGGGTTTTGACAGTGCAATAGCCGATCGGAAAAAATCGCCACCACTCCGGCCTCGCCCCGAGTGCTTTGACGCGGGCCGTAAACATTGGCATAACGCAAAGCCACATAAGACAACCCGAAAATTTGATGGTAATAATACAAATATTTTTCAACGGCCAGCTTGGCAATGCCATAGGGCGAAATCGGCAGTTCCGGGTGTCCTTCTTTCGTCGGAACCTGGTCAGTATCGCCATAAATTGCCCCGCCGCTGGAAGAAAAAACAAATTTTTTCACGCCATACTTACGACAATTTTCCAATAAATTAATTGAACCGAAAATATTTTGTTTGGCATCCCAAACCGGATCAGTCACCGATTTACGAACATCAATTTGGGCGGCCAGATGAAACACCACCGACGGTTTTTCCTGCTCGAAGACTTCGGCTAGTTTTTCGTCGGTAATATCAAGCTCAAAAAATTTAGCAGCCGGATTAAGATTGGCTCGATTGCCATTGGAAAGATTATCAACAACCGAAACTTCGTGACCCTGGCTGACCAAGGCATCAACCAAATTACTGCCAATAAATCCGGCACCGCCGGTGACTAAAATCTTGGTCATAAAACTTGCTTAAAATAATCAATGGTTTTTTTCAAGCCCTGAGCCAATTCAATCTCTGGCTGCCAACCTAATTTGGTTTTAGCCAAAGTAATATCGGGCTTGCGTTGACGCGGGTCATCCTGAGGCAAATCTTTGTAAATCAATTTACTGGTACTGTCAGTCCGTTCCAAAACTTTCTGGGCCAATTCCTTGATGGTAAATTCACCGGGATTGCCAAGGTTGACCGGCCCAGTCCAGCCGTCGGATTGCATCATCTTATACAAACCGCTAACCATATCATCAACATAGCAAAAACTTCTGGTCTGCGAGCCGTCGCCGTAAATTGTAATATCCTCTCCTTTTAAAGCCTGGACAATAAAATTAGAAATCACACGACCGTCATCCCAAGACATATTGGGACCGTAGGTATTAAAGATTCTGACTACTTTGATTGGTACTCCATCCTCGCGGTGGTAGTCAAAAAATAAAGTTTCAGCACAGCGTTTGCCTTCATCGTAGCAGGCCCGCGGACCAATGGGATTAACATTGCCATGATAACTTTCAACCTGAGGATGAACCTCGGGATCGCCATAAATTTCGGAAGTTGAAGCCTGCAAAACTTTAATGCCGCCCAACCGCTTGGAAAGTTCGAGGCAATTAATTGCCCCCATCACATTGGTCCGAACGGTTTCAACCGGCGTTTTTTGGTAATGCACCGGCGAAGCCGGGCAAGCCAAGTTGTAAATCTGATCAACAATAACATTAAACGGTTTGGTGATATCATGTTCCAGCAGCTGGAAATCAGGATTACCCAACAATGGCTCAAGATTGCGTTTCTGACCAGTAAAAAAATTATCCAGACAAACGACTTCGTTTCCCTGGTCCAACAAATATTTAGATAAATGGGAGCCGATAAAACCAGCCCCGCCGGTAACTAGAATCTTCATCTTGCTTTTTTACTATTATATCTTAAATAACTTTCAATGAAATCGTCAAGACCGCCGTCCAGGACAGTATCCGGATCAGTTGATTCAAATTCGGTCCGATGATCTTTGACTAATTTATAAGGTTGAAGAACATAAGAACGGATTTGGTTACCCCATTCAGCGGCCAAAACCTCGCCACGAATTTTGGCCAGTTCCTTGCCCTGGGCCAATTCCTGCAAGCTGGCCAATTTGGCCTGCAAAATCTTTAAGGCGGTCTGTTTATTCTGCTGCTGTGATCGCTCGTTTTGAACTTTGACGACAATCCCGGACGGTAAATGCGTAAGACGAACCGCCGAGTCAGTGGTATTGACCCCTTGTCCACCCGGGCCGGATGAACGAAATGTTTCAACTTTCAAATCCGATTCATTAATGGCCAGGGCCTGAGTCTGATCAAATACTGGCACTACTTCCACCAAAGCAAAAGAAGTGTGGCGCATTTTTTCAGCATCAAATGGTGAAATTCTAACCAAACGGTGTACTCCGGCTTCCGACTTAAGATTGCCATAAACATAAGGACCGCTGATTTCTACAGTTACACTTTTGATTCCGGCTTCCTGACCAATACTTTGATCAATAATGGCAGTCGAAAAATTATGCTGTTCGCAAAACCTTAAATACATCCGCAATAACATCTGAGCCCAATCCTGAGCTTCGACTCCCCCGGTGCCGGAATGGATGGTTAAAATAGCATCATGGCTGTCATATTCAGAAGAAAATAAAACAAGAAGCTCAAGCTTCTCAAATTTCTTGATCAGTTTTTTAAACTCTTGATCCAACTCACCAGCCAAGCTGTCATCATCTTCTTCAGCCGCGGTTTCGGCCAAGGCCAACAGTTGTTTAACATCCTGATCCAAACCTTCCCAATCGTTAATAATTGATTTTAAACTTTCGGCCTTTTGGCCGACAGCTTTTGCCTGGCTTTGGTCTTGCCAAAAGTCAGGCTTAGTCATCTTGGTCTCCAGCTGCTTTAATTCCCGTTTTAGACCTTCAAGGTCAAAGTAACCCCCAAATGACTGCGATTTTATTTTCCAGTTCAATTAATTGTTTAATAAGTTCTTTCATAATTATTCAGCTTTGATAACACAGCCTTTTTCTTGATCAAAAACATTCTTGCCTTCTGTCTGAGGGCAAAGACAGAACTTGCCATATTTATTTTGATAATACTGACCGCCAGTTTTAACGCACAAGTCTTCTTCTTGTGCTTGTTGACTGGCCAATGCAGGGGAAACTTTGACGCAACGACGAAACTCCGTTGCCAAACAATCATCACAACCAGGGGCATAAATAGCCTCACAGAATGGATTGGCCAGGCAGTCTTGTTCCGTAATTAGATTGCCACAGTTGGTAATTTCAAAAATATATTTTTCCACCATCGCGTCAGTTCCGGTTCGGTAGAAAAAAACAAAAATCGTCGACAAAAAAGCAACCAGTACAAAAAGAGTAAAAATAATAATGGTTCGTCGGTGGTGCATATTCCAATTATTTAAAATAAAATAGGTGTTGATAAAAATCTTTTATCCGGCCATTTGAAGATTCGATACCCTCAGCTTGCAAAAGTTTAATTTTTTCCGTACGACCCAAGCGATAATTTCCAACCAAACCATCCGATCTGACCACCCGGTGGCAAGGAATCTTGATCAATTCAGGATTTTTATTAAGAGCGTTACCAACTGCTCGGGCGGAATGATGATGACCTGAAGCAACGGCTAAAATCCGATAAGTAGTCACTTGGCCGGGCGGAATTTGGGCGACTAATTTCAAAATTTGATTGGCAAAATCAGTTGGCATTATCCTGGTCTGAGATTTGATTACCGGCCTGAATAAAGTTACTCAACTGTTCCAACATCCCCGCCGGAGCTGATTCTGAAACTTGCTGATTCAACCGCCAAAACTCCTGATAAGGCTTAAGCGCCTGATTAAGCAACGGTGGCAGATAGATGGCGCCCAGAATAAAAGGAATCAAAATGAGCAAGAACTTCACTATCCCCCAAATCCGCTGACCAAAAATCCAACGATTGATCTTCTTGGTCATAATATACAGATCTTTGGAAATCTTCAAATTTTCTTTAAGTAATTGTTGCAGTTCTTTTTGAGCTTCCAGCGTTGAACTTTCCCTAATTGCCTTGGTATAACGCAAATTTTCTTCCATAATTGCCCGCAAACGGTCAATTTGGCTTTCCAGGCTCAAATCCGGCTTATTGGTAGTATTAATATCGGTAACTTTGACCATACTTAAATATTATACAACATTTGGCTAAAACCAAAAAGACCTTAATTAAGGTCTTTTTGGTTTTAAAGCTAATCTTATGCTAACTCAAATTTAAAACCAATTTTTTTCTGGCAACTAACAGGCTGACCAATTCATAGCTGCCAAACAAAATTGAAACATAAAATAAATCACTCAAAAAAGTGTTGCGCAAAAAAGGCAAGGCTACGAAATAAGTTTGCGCCAAACCATTAAAAGTTTTGGCGTACCAAGGAGAGAATTGCCAAACGGCAAAATTAGTAACTAGAAAAAACAGGCCGGAAGAAAAAATACTGCCGGCGATAACCGTTTCCAAACTTTTATACTTACCAATCAAACTCCCAACTAATCCAATAATTACAAAACTGGCATAAACCGCAATCATCAAAGGCAATTCATAAAAACCGATAAATAAATCGCCAATTAGCATGGTAGCCAAAGGTAAAACAATGGCATAGCGCCGGCCCAAATAAGCTCCGGCAAATAAAGCAATGGCCGCCACCGGGGCAAAATTCCACCAATGAGGCAGCAACCGGCAGGCAACGCCGATAACAATTAAGATAATAGAGATAATAATCTTTGCTTTGCGATTAAGCATCATAATTATTCAAATTGATTAGTAAGATATTTCCAGGTAACCACATCGCCGGGCTTAAGCTGATAGTTACTAAGTCCGACCTGGGCATAAACATTGTTAACCCAATATTGCCAGTAGCGACCACTCCGAGAATCATTGGCAACGCCATCAATTGACTCCAAAAACACTCCCAGGTCGCCGCCGTAATCCTGATAGCCAATTTCGAAATTATTAGCTTGAGCTGCCTGTTTAAGCAGATCAAATACGCTACCTTGAGCAAATTCGGTGGCGGCATAAGTGACAATCCGGTCAGTGCCAAAATCAATCATCAAGTTGACGGTCTGGGACTGGACGGCTTCATTGTAACCATTGCTGGGCGAAAGTGCCTGTTGCGTACCAAGGTAAAAACCGGCCACAAAAATCGCCAGGGCAATGATAATTTTAGCCAATGTCTTCATAATTAATGCTGGTTATTATTAATCCGGCGCTTAGTTCTTAATATCCATAGTACAACATAACCAACCAACAGACAAACCAAACCAAACGCCAAAACTAGAAACCAATCAAGCCGGGTGATAGTCAACACCAACGGCAACTTAACCCCGCTGGCCGAGATTAAACCACCGCTACCCAATGGCCGAGCCACAACCGAAATATTAGTACTGTAAATCCCGGCGGCAATTGATTTAACCGTCAATTTAACCACCTGACTGCTACCGGGTTCAAGTTTGAATTCCGTTGGTTCAAAATTTATTTTATTTTCCAACCCGTCGGCATAAACTTGATAGAGCCCCGGCTCCTGACTGACATTCATCACCAAAAATTCGGTCTGAACGGTTTGCCAGCTGCGGGCTTGGACTTCAAGTTTTTTAGGCTTTACTCCCAGACCGACCGCCTGAACCGACGATGCAACAACCACTCCCCCGACCAGAAAGCTAAAGAATATAATGCGGTGAAATTTCATAAATTGATTACTGCGCAGTAGCCCAAAAAATCAATTCACCATTTTTAATGCCGGAAGCTAAATAGTCTTGGGGAATGGTCAAAGTGACTTGAGCATCATGATCTTCGTAAGGTGCCAAACTGGAAGAGTAATCATCGTAAAACTGATCATCAATAGTAATACCTTGCGTAAAGACAACATCACCGCTGACCGAAGCGCCGATGGCCAATTGAACCGTTCCTTCGTTAGATAAATTAACAGCCTGCGAACCACTCTCCCCCGGTCCGAGACTGCCAAAACTAACTTGGCTGGAACCAACCACTAAAGCAATTGCTTCCCCGCCAATATTGCCTTGGCCAGAACCGGAAGTCTGATCAATTTCGACTTGCAGCCCGACATTATTGTTTACCGTATCACCAACATTGATCGTTTTTTTAGGACTGCGAACATAACCATTCATGTCAACATAAACCTGATAAACCCCGTTTTCGTAGATATTAACATTCAATTGGCCGTTACTTTGAGCGATACGCTCTTCGTTATTGATTTTGATAACCGCTTGGGACAAAGGCTGCCAATTGTTACCATCAAAATATTCGGCGCTTAGACCAATGGTGTCACCGGGGTTAATTTCGGTCTGACTGGCAGTAATTCTGGTTGGCAACCAACCCCACTGACCAAAATACCACAAAACTTCATCACCACTTTGCAATTCGTAATCGGCCGCACCGACTGGCGGCGAAACATTGTTGACAAAATACAGCCAACCATCCAAACCTTGAGCGGTGTCATCGCTGATTGACCGCAAATAAGGGCCAAAACTTTCCTGAGTAATATTGTAACTATAACCACATTCACTGGCTGCCTGTTCAATCAAATCCAAAGCGGTGGTGGCGGAAACATAAATATCACAAATTGTACTGGTTGAACCTTCAATCCGCAAATGGTATTGGCCTTCAATCGGATCCGGATCGTCGGCGGCTTGGTAATAGCCGATTGGGTAGCTGAAGCCGCTTAAAGCAATTACCGCGTAGGCCGTCATGGCCTTATTATTCCATTCGGCGCCTGACGGATCAACCCACCAAAAACCGCCATCGTCAGCCTGCAACGATTCCAGGTGAGTAACCGGATTATTGGAATTCTTGATCCAAGTCGCCGGATCAATATCAAGCTTTATCAAGGCCGAAATTATCCAAGCGTCTGAACCGGAATCGGAATCATTGCCCGGCTGATAACCAAACCCACCGTCGTCATTTTGAGCTGAACGAAGATAAGCCAAAGCATTGCCAATCACCCGACTGTCGGCTGAGGCACCGGCTTCGACCAATGCCATTACCACCGCGGCGGTGTCGTTGGTATCACTGCCAGCGCCGACTGAATAACTCCAGCCGCCATCGGCATTCTGATTGGCCAATAAAAAATCTTTAGCCGCTTGCGCCTGAGCAGATTCGACTTGGCCGACTGAAGCCAGAGCCAAAATTGACCAAGCGTCGTCATTAAGCAAATTACTATCCCCCATTTGAGTGCCATCATACTTACTTTTGAGCTGGGCGATATAATCAATATTGCCAAAAGTCGCCGGATCCTGGTTAAGGGCGCTGACGGCTAAAATGGTTTTAGCATAATCAGTAGCAGAAGTACCCGATACCTGACGCAAATGACCGCTGGCAACAGCGGTTTGGCCGCTGGCAATTAAAGCCATGGTAATCCAGGGATCATCAGCCTGACTTTCCAGATAACCGACAGCTTGGGGAATGGAGGCTGAAACAAAAACCGGTTGAACTGCGATTGCTAAAAGTAAAAGCGTTAACCAGCAATTCTTAATTTTCTTCATCTAACAAAAATCTCCCAAATCGAGGGAGCTATTGGATCTGACAACCAGCCCAAGCCGATTATCAGCAATCCACCACTCTCGGTCCTCGAAGAGTTTAGTGAAATTAATATTTGAATTCCAATTTTCTCGACCTGGCTTATTCCCGATTGGAATCGGGACTTCACAGTTGCGGGTCAGCGGAGGTTTTTAAACTCACTTCGGAAAATTGAAGTTGTTTTTAAAGTATTAATATCTTAATCCTGAAATCAAAGACTGTCCAGTGGATAAATAAAAAACACCGCAGTCAGACAAAAAACCGACTGCGGCAAGAAGAGCAAAGAGCGATGTTTGAGGGTTTATTGACAGCGGCGTTCACGCCAACGGGCTAGGAATAACGGTCCGCTAATAGCCAAACTGGCAGTCAAAGCCAATTTTCCCCAATTTCCCAACATAGGAACTTTGGGAATTTCCGGATCCGGATCAGGCTGATTGCCAAAAGTGGTTGGCCACGACTGGCCAGCCAACGCCACTAAAGCAAAAGCTGTTACCACCGAACCTAAACGCTTATTTCCTGGTTGGGAATGCTGAAAATTAAACGAACCGTCTTCAGCCTGCAATCCTACCAGATGATCAATGGCATTGGGTCCGCCTGACTGATAGACGATAGTCGAAGGATCAATCCCCAAACGATTGAAAGCCGCCAAGGCCCAGGCATCAGAACAAGCGTCGGATTCCAAATCATGTCCCAGGGCAAAACCGCCATCAGCTCGCTGATACGAACACAAAGCCGTAATTCCCTGCCGAACAACCGGGACAGTTTGATCAAGACCCATGTTAGACAATGCCAGAAGAACAGCGGCCGTATCGTTACTGTTTGGTTCCAACGGATCGGCCCCCCAGCCAAGCTCAATGCTCTGAGAGCCAATCAGCCGATCACGACAATCACGCAACAAAGGAAAGCTGACTGGCATTCCCAGACTGCGCAAGGCGATGATGCCCCAGGCATAGGCATTAGTCGTCAAACCGATGCTATTCAGCTGGGACATTAATTCCTCAACCAGATTACGGCCAAGAAAATTTCGCGGATCCAATCCCAGAGCTGATGCGGCCATTATCACCTTGGCCCAGTTACTAGGTTCAATCAACGCAGTCTGGGCCAAATCAACTTCGTCAAACTTGAGGTCAATCCCATGAGCCTGTAACGCTCCCGGCGTCCAGGCAGTAAATGTCTGGCGTTGGTCCAAATACTCAATTGCTGCCCATAACCGGGGTAGTAGAGTATCTGCTGTCGCCTGGACAGTTAAACCCAAACTTCCGACTGTCAACAAGGCGGTTCGTCTCGTCACTTTTTCCATTGCTCATCATCCTCCTGTACCCTAGTTGCGAAACAACAGATTGAAACAAAATATCAAAAAACTCCCTAATAAGGGAGTACAAAACTATTCACAAAAATGTGAACAATTTACTACTCCCTTTTCCACGAAGAGTTCGTAAATATATATTAAGTTTCAATTTCTTCGACCTGGCTTACCCCAATAAATTGGGTATCACAGTTGCGGGTCAGCGAAGGGTTCTCACCTTACTTCGAGAAATTAAAACTATTTTTCAAAGATAAATATACTCTAAATTAAAAAAAATAAAATGTCAAAATTTAGTCTTCAATCCCCTTACGGGCCAAGAGTCCCTGTTGATAGGGATGTTTGATTTCTTTCATTTCCGTTACATAGTCGGCCAAATCAATAATTTTTTGACCAGCGCGACGGCCAGTTAAAATCAATTCGACATTATTAGGCTTATGACTGATCAATTCCGTTAAATCCTGTTCGTCAATCAATTTAAAAAACACGGCCAAAAATATCTCATCCAATATCACCAGGTCATATTTGGCGCTATTTACCGCCTTTTTGGCCCAAGTAAAAGCCGCCTGGGCTTGGGCGGAGTCATCATCGTTGCCCTGATAATTACGAATGAAACTTTTTTGGCCAAATCGCTTCAATTCCAGCCCGACAAGGCTTTGCAGGGTAACTAGCTCCGAATAGTCCTGAGCCTTCAAAAATTGAACGATATGGACTTTATAACCGGCTCCTAGAGCTCTGATGGCCAAACCAAAGGCGGCAGTGGTTTTGCCCTTGCCATCGCCGGTATAAACATGGATTTTACCTAAATTTTTATTTTTTAACATACAACTGATTCAAATAAATATGCTGCCGGGGTTGATATTTATTCTGGTACACAAAATTAAAACCTTCATCTTCAACCATTGACTGCAGGTAGTTTCCTTGATAATGGTGAAAGTATCTTGACGATCCTGGCATTGTTTCTCTTGTCACATAACCAGCAAAATCTCCCTCAATCATCCCCAGCATAAACACTCCTTTTGATTTTAGAAAAAAATTTATTTTTTTTAAAACTGCCATCATTTCTTGCCGGTTCAAATGTAATAAAGAGGTATAAGCCCAAACTCCATCAAAACTATTTTGATTAAAATTCAGATCTCTAAAATCGGACAAAACTGACTTAAAACCAAATTTTTCAGTCATCGCCACCATAGTGTTAGAAGCATCAACACATACTACTTCCAATCCCCTGGCTTTCAGTAAAAGGGCATCTTGACCAGGTCCAGAACCTAAATCAACAATTTTTTTACCTGGTATCAAACCGACAAACTTATCAATGACAACCCCCGGAAAATTATCCCAAAAATCTTTAGTTTCCTCGTCATACACCTTTGCAAATTTGTTATAAGTATCAATAGTTTTATCAGTCATAATAAAATCATTATAGACTAAAAAAAAGCGGCCCGCCAGGGCCGCTTAGTTCAATATCAGCTACCCACAATGGGAATACCCGCAACTGCGGCATTTGAGACAGCCTTCTGAAACCTCCAAAATACTGCCGCATTCTGGACATTCCGGTGCGGTACCAAAATCAGCAATATTGCGTTTGAGTCCCAAGCCATTACCATTATGATCAGGGACTTGGGGTTCAGCCGGCGCGGCCGCAGGCACGGGGTTGGCCGCTTTGGCTAAATCCTGCTTGGTAATTTTATCTTGATTATGAAACTCCAGACCAAGACTCTGCTGCTTCTGAGTAATGTGCTTTTCCAAAATCTGAGCGATGGCATCGGGTAAAGACAAAATCATACCACCCTCGCTCCAGGAAGGCATTGGCCCCCGAATACCCTTAATCTGCTTAATTACTTCTTGGGCCGGAATACCGGAGCGCAAAGCCAACGAGGCCAACCGGCAAGTTGATTCCGATTTGGCCGAGAAAAATCCTCCGGCTTTACCAATGGTGGCAAAAATTTCAAACGGATTGCCTTCCTGATCATCGTTAATCGTAACATACAAACTGCCGTAAGAAGTATTTACTTTATAAGTAGTGCCGCGCATCATCATTGGCCGTTCACGCTTATAGAACGGCGCCAACGGCACATTCGTTTCCGTCTTGTCTTTGCCGTGAGATTTGCCGGTAGTCAAAACCTGAACATCACGGCTGCCGTCACGATAAATAGTGACACCCTTGCAACCCAGCTCATAAGATAACAAATATGATTTGGCGACATCGTCACGGGTGGCGCTATTGGGAAAATTAATAGTCTTGGAAACGGCATTGTCAACATATTTTTGGAAAGCTGCCTGCATCCGGATATGCCATTCCGGACTAATATCGTGAGAAGTGACAAACACTCGCTTAACATCACTAGGAACTTCATCAAGGTGCTGAATTGAACCAATTTCGGAAATTTTTTCCATCAATTCTTTGGAATAAAAACCCCGTTCTTTGGCAATTTCTTCAAAGTAAGGATTAACTTCCACTAATTCCACCCAGTCATCGCCTTTCTTGCCAATGCGGGACTTGCGGACATAGGCCAAAGCAAAGAGCGGCTCAATACCCGAGGAACAAGAAGCAATAATGCTAATCGTACCAGTCGGCGCAATAGTGGTTCTGGTGGCATTACGAATACCATCGCTTTCAGGCGTATCATAAATGCTGCCTTCAAAATTAGGAAAAACCCCTTTTTCCCTGGCTAAAGCCAAAGAAGCCTGATCGGCGTTGTCTTTTATAAATTTCATGACTCTTTCACCCAAATCAATGGCTTCTTGGGAATTATAAGGAATGCCAAGGCCAATCAGCAGATCCGCCCAACCCATTACTCCCAAGCCGACTTTGCGGTTACCGCGCGTCATTTTGTCAATCTGAGACAAGGGGTAGCGATTCATGTCAATGACATTATCCAAAAATCGGATAGCCATTTTGACCACTTCGCCCAAACGCTGATAGTCAATTTTGCCTTCTTTAAGAAAACTAAACAAATTGATTGAACCTAAATTACAAGATTCATAGGGCAACAACGGCTGCTCGCCGCAGGGATTAGTGCTTTCAATCAAGGCGATGTGAGGAGTGGGGTTATACTTATTTATCTTGTCAATAAAAATAACGCCGGGATCGCCATTGGACCAAGCATGGTCAACGATTTTATCCCAGACTTCTTTGGCTTTGATTTTTTTCACAACTTGTTTGGCGTAAGGATCAACCAATTCATACTCCTCATCCCGATCCAACGCTTCCATAAATTTATCGGTAATGGCAACCGAAATATTAAAATTATTAAGTTTGCTGCTGTCTTCCTTAGCAACGATAAAATCCAAAATATCGGGATGGTCAACGCGCAAAATGCCCATATTGGCGCCACGGCGAGTGCCACCCTGTTTAACGGTATCAGTCGCGGCATCAAACACCGACATGAAAGAGATCGGGCCCGAAGCCAAGCCGTTGGTCGAATTAACTGGGGCTTTCGCCGGCCGAAGGCGAGAAAAAGAAAAACCAGTACCACCGCCGGATTTATGGATTAAAGCTGTATATTTAATGGCATCAAAAATCTCTTCCATGGAATCACCCACGGGTAAAACAAAACAAGCCGCCAGCTGACCCAATTCCGTACCCGCTCCCGAAAAAGTCGGGCTATTGGGCATAAATTCCAGATTGGTCATAATTTCCAGAAAGGCTTGTTCAATTTCTTCCTGCCGTTCTTTCGGCAGATTATATTTTTCTTCGGCCTTGGCAATCCAACTGGCAACCCGCCTAAACATCTCCATTGGTTTTTCGATTACCTTGCCTTCGCTGTCGCGACGCAAATAGCGACTCTCCAAGACCTTCAAGGCGTTCTTGGTAAGCTTAAGTTTTGATTCTCCAACACCGAATATCATAGTTTTTATTATTTATTTTAAGTTGATTGAGAGTGAATAAAAAATAAGGACACTATTTTTGCCTTATTGTAATGTTGAAATCGCACCCGAAATCCGAGGAATTTTTGATTTTTGATTTTTAGATTTTGGAAAAAAGTATTTCTATTTTACTGCTTATTTTTTATTTTGTCTAATCTCTAATTTTACTTCATTTTTTTCCTAATAAAAGCCGGGATTTCCAATTCTTCATCCTCGCTGTTGACAACTGGCGGCTCTTCGAAAGTCGGCTTCCGACTTGGTCGACTGGCTACTCGAGTCACCCGTTTGGTCTCCGGCCGGCTGGCACTCTCAACAAAATCGCTAGGAATATAGCCGGTATCTTTAGCCATGGCCAGCTTTTCAATGGTGCGGCTGTCACGGTCGGAAAAACCGGTTGCAACCACCGTAATTCTGACTTCATCTTTCATATTTTCGTCAATGACAGCACCAAAAATCACCTTGGCTTCCGGATCGGCCGACTGGGTAATAATTTTGGCCGCTTCATTGACTTCGTACATACTCAAATCAGGACCACCAATAACAGTAAACAAAATCCCCTTAGCCCCCTCAATCGACATTTCCAACAACGGCGAAGAAATCGCCGATTTAGCGGCTTCAACTGCCCGATTTTCCCCGCTGCCTTGGCCAATGCCCATCAACGCCGAGCCGGTATCCTTCATAATGGTTTTAACATCCGCAAAGTCCACATTAATCAAGCCCGGAATGGTAATTAATTCAGCAATACCTCTAACTCCCTGCTGCAGCACCTCATCACAAATTTTAAAAGCCTCCAATAATGAAGTCTTCTTATCAATAATCTGGAGCAGACGATCATTAGGGATAGTAATAATGGCGTCCACCCGATTTTTTAAACTTTCATAGCCCCGCTCGGCAATCGCCCGGCGCTGAGCGCCCTCAAAAGCAAAAGGTTTAGTAACCACCGCTACTGTCAAGGCACCGGCCTCCTTGGCCATACTGGCAATCACCGGCGTGGCGCCGGTACCAGTGCCACCACCCAAACCACAGGTGACAAAAACCATGTCGCTATCCTTAATCAAATCGCGAATTTCGTTTTGGCTTTCTTCGGCCGCCTTTTCCCCTAAATCCGGATCCATCCCGGCACCCAACCCTCGGGTGGCCATTTTACCAATATGAAGCTTGGTTTTGGCCTGAGAATGATGTAAGGCCTGAACATCGGTATTAACCGCTAAAAAATCCACTCCCCTAATTTGGGACCGAACCATCCGATTGACCGCCGAACCGCCGGAACCGCCAACGCCAATAACTTTAATTTTAGCAAAAGTCTCTATTTCTGGTTTAATTTCGGCCATAAGCCAATGATTAAGGAATTATTTTTTTAAACCATTTCTTAGTCTGAGTGCCGATATTCTTAAAGCTGGGAAGGTAATTTAAAATCTTACCAAAATTACCCCGGCCGCGCTGAGTTGAAACTTGACTACCCCAAAGTACTAAACCAATCGCCGTAGAAAAAGTTAAATCATTAATTTTATCAATCGCACTGGTAACATTTGAGGGTTGGCCCAAAACCGCGGGCAAACGAAGGTGTTTTTTAGCAGCTTCCACCAAACCGTCGAGCTTGGATCCACCACCGGTTAAGACAACACCTGCCGGTAGTTTACCACTTTTGTCCACCTTCTTCAACTCATTATCGATCTTGGTCAAAATCTCTTCAACCCGCGCTTCGGTGATTTCAGCAATATATTTTAAGGACACAAAATTACTCTCCTTACCTTCCAATTCACCAATGTCGACTTCATCTCGTTTACCGATTCCCGAAGCATTGGCCGTGCCATATTCCAGCTTAATTTTTTCGGCTGTATCAATTGAGATTCGCAAACCAATGGCCAAATCGGAAGTAATGTGGTCGGAACCAACCGGTAAAACCGCCGTATGCAAAATATCGCCTTCTTCAAAAACCGACAAACTGGTGGTTGAACCGCCGATATTGATTACCGCCACGCCCAAATCTTTCTGGCGGTTAGTCAAAACCGCTTCGGAAGTGGCCAAAATGGACAATACCAAATCTTCAATATTAATCCCCGGCCGATAAACAGCTTTGGTCAAATTTCTGATTTGAGAAGCCAAGCCCTGAATTATCTGGGTGTCGACCTCCAGCCTGACGCCGGTCATACCGACTGGGTCCTTTATTCCAGCCTGGCCGTCAACTGTAAAACTCTTGGGAATAACATGTAAAATTTCGTAATTAGGCGGCGTGGCAACAGTCCGAGCGGCTTCGATAGAACGAGCTACATCATCTTCGGAAATTTCACCATCACTGCGGGCAACGGCCACTACCCCATGGCTTTCCTGAGAAATAATATGACCACCCGAAATACCAACCCAAGCGCTATTAATCGGTAAGCCAATCATTCGTTCAGCTTTTTCTTGGCAAGCGGAAATTGAAGAAACAGCGTCTTCGATACTATTAATTACCCCCTTGCTGATACCTTCGGCCGGAACTTCGGCTGAGCCGATAATATGAATTTTTTCGCCGTCGGCGGCCAATTGACCAACCGCAATCCTAATGGCAGTCGAACCAATATCTAAACCAACAATTTTTTCTTGTTCAGCCATATAAATTAAGCTTTATTTAGTAGCATAATAAAATTATTTTAACATAAAATTATATTTGCGACAATATGAATCAACCAACTTTGGTAATTTTTTGTTCCAATTCCCTCATGGCCGCTTCCTGACGGTCAGTCTGGTGATCATATCCCAATAAATGAAGGCAACCGTGAACCAATAGCCACTCAATTTCCTTAATCACCGGCCGACTAGCTTTATGAGCCTGGCGCAAAGCCTGAGGGTAACAAATGATAATTTCCCCCAAATAACCGTCAAAATCCCGAAAATCGCCCGCAACATCCCGTTCACCAAAGCTTAAAACATCGGTAACTTTATTTTGACGACGATAGTGCTTGTTTAAAACTCTCATGCGCGTCTCACCGACAATACCAACAGAAATTTCCAGATCTTTTTTGAGTTTTAGAATACTGGTCAGCTGGCCCGACCACTTTGACCAATAATGGTTGGAAATTTTTGGGCCGGACTGCTGGTTAATTTCAAACTTAATCATGGCTCAAGGTAGCGGCTTAAAATTCTTTACCATAACATTGAAAGTGGTTAAAAAATTGGCAACCTTGGCATTGCCGACATTATAACTGACCAAATAGACATTACCCGGTTGATCCGGCTTCATCAAATAATAACTGCGCAAATTAGGATTGCGGAAACCCTCAAAACCATTGATATTAAGAACGGTTGACTGACTAAGGTTCAATTCGGGGACATTTTTGACCAGCCAGGCCGCCAAAGGCAGATTGTCGTTATTGGCGACGGCCAGCACTTCGACGAATTCCCCGATATCGGACAAAAATAGAACTTCGGCTTGATCAGGATCTCGTTCCTGAATAATCCAAGAACGAGGGTATCTAATTGAGTAACCGGGTCCAGAATAAGAATCAAACAAACCGGACTGTTCCAAAGTCAAACCGGGTCTAGTCGGGTCATAACCATTAACCAGCTCACTCCCATCCTTAAAACCATCACCATCGGAATCACCGGATTGACTGTCGGTACCATACAAACTCTCTTCCACATCGGTCAAAGTATCGTTGTCACTGTCAACCGAAAACGGTAACGGTTGGATAGGCTGACTAATGTTGACATTGGTATTAACACCGGCGTTAACATTAGTATTAACATTCGTATTAGTGGAAGTTGGGATATCGGTGTTAGTGTTGGTATTTGTCGTGCCCAAGCCGGTCGAAGTGGCAACATTGGTATTAAGATTGACCGACGGGGAATTAACATTGGTGTTAGTATTTACCTCCAAGTCAGCATTAGTATTGGCGACATTCGACAAATCAGTTCGGTTTTTTAAGCTTTCATTAAGATAAACGGCCATGACGGCCAAACCGATAATCACCAAAATACCAACAATAATTATAATAATCAACCCCCACTGACTCTTCTTGGGTTCAATGTAGAAACGCGGCGGCATGACATGAATTCGGTCTTCAATTTTCTGATCAGTCAAAGGCTTGGCGATAACTTTATTTTTATTTTTTGATTTTCCAAATTTAAACATGACGCTACTCTGATTGAGCTTATCCAAATTAATAATCGAAATTATTCCACTTCCAAGATTCGGCCGCTACCGTTTGGATCATACCCGGCTCGAACTTCATCACCGTCGGTATAGGTATCACCGTCGGTATCGGGATTATTGGGATCAGTTTTAAAGACCGAGACTTCGTCGCGATCAGTCAAACCATCTAAATCGGTATCAACTTTATTAGGGTCGGTGCCGTACATTTCTTCTTCCCGGTCGGTCAAACCATCACCATCAGAATCAACCGGCGGGGGTTCAATAGGTTCAGTATCGATATTTTGATTAATACCTGATTGATTGGTGTTAACCCCATTATTAAGACCATTACCAGATGATGCTTGACCATTGCCATTAACATTAGCCCCATTAGTGGCATTAACGGCCGGACCAGTCCCCCGTTTGGCAAAAAAAGTCTGATAAGCGAAATAAACACTGAAAGCCACCAACAATACAACGACCAAACCAATTATCAAACTGATTATCCATTTTCGCTTTTTAAAAAAAGGCTCTTTGGCAATCGGCTTGTCCGGAGCCGGCGAAGCCGGTAGTGCCGGTTCAGTCGGCGACAAATCCGACCCGGCTGGTTGACGAACCCGGCTGGTTGAAGTATCCACACTGGCCAAAATATCTTCCGGTTCTTTAGGCAGCGCTGAACTGCCGGGCCGACTGCCGACAGTTGGTAAATTAGCCGGCGGGTTGCCTTGCTTATTTGGTTTTTCGTCAAACATAAATTTAAAGGATTAAGAATTATTATTTAGTAAAAGTATAACGGCAATAAATCCGACTTTGACCGGTGCCATAACTGCCCGCATCCGACCAAATCGGCATAGGTGAATTATATCTGGTCATAGCGCTATTGTTAAGCCACAACCGGTTTTCAATCTCACCGGCAGTACCATAACTGCCGAAGGCGCTATTGGACCAAGCCGAATCATTAAAACCGAGCTCATTCCAGCCAATCGGCGGGGCAGCCTCGGGAAAATTATTAATTGAATAACACTTAACTGGCATATCAGGAACAGCGCTACTGCCACTAACCGGGTCGGTTCGGCTGGCTAGACCGGCAAATTCCGAGCATAAAGCGCAGCCAGCAGTGCCACAGACCGGATCATTAACATCAGCAAACGCTCCCCTGATCTGGCGGGTCGGATAACCTTGGTCGTAACCTTCAAAAGCGATGACATTGTTGCCGGCAACAAAATAATCATTGAAATTAAAATAAACATAGTCAATCACTCGTCCAGGCAAGTTACCGGTGTTATATTTCGGCAAATTCAAATTACCGGTTAATAATTTCCCATTAACATAAATATTGAAATAATCCAAAGCGCCAAACACCACTTTGCAGCTGCCGGTACCGGCTTTACAATCATCGGGAATGGCTCCACCAACCGTGCTGCCGCCTTGGCAGGTATCATAAACCAAATTGGTTACCGGATTATTACAAATATAACCATTTTGTTTAAGACAATTAACACCGGCACCAGTATAGCAGGAAACACCGCTGGAACAACCAAGGGCGCAAATTGAATCATTGTCAAAATCATTGTCCGGATCATAAGGACAAGGGTCAACATCATCACAGATGCCATCGCTGTCAGCATCAGTACAAGTGATACAAACACCTAAATCGCTACACTGACAAGGCGGGCCGCCAGCCGTGCCGCAGACACTACCAGCTGGCGCACTGTCGGCATCGCATTGATTAGCCTCCAACCCATTACTGTCAGCACCACCCAAAACATCCACGCAAACCATGGTTGAACTGCACTCACTACAGACATCAGTGCACTTATTATGGTCGGGCTGACAGCTAAAACTAGTGCCGCTGCCAAGACAAGTACCGCAGGCAAAAGAACTGCAGGCTGATTGATTGGCACTACAGACAAAATTATAAATATTGGGATCAGGATTCTGATCCTGACAAACGCCACAAGCATTAGCACCCGAACCGCACAAACTGCTGCTGCCCGAACACTGCCAATCAAAAGTGGTTTGGTTGCAAGTGGCCGGCAACAAACAATTGCCTTGGCAGACATTATTTGCCGGACAATTGACCGTTTCCTGACAGTCAGTCAAACCATCACAGTCATTATCCAAATTATCGCTACAGAAACCAACTTCGGAACCTTGACGCGCCGCTTCGCAACTGGAAGTATTCCAGGAACCGTTGGCATTGCAAGTAACGGTTAAACTCGCGGCGGCGCAAACTCCCCGAAAACCAAATTCCGGATTACTACAAGTGGTAGTTTCGCCGGCGGCAAAATTACATTCATCAAGACAGCCGTCATCAATCGTACCATTACAATTATTGTCAATGCCGTCACCGCAAATTTCGGAACTGGCTGGTAGTGGCACGCAAGTATCAACAACGCCGCTGGCGGTACAATTCAAATAGCCCGTCGTTTGGCAAGCGCCGACACCACAGGTAGAAACGATTGTGTCTTGAGCATAGTCCTCGTCAATATCGCCATCACAATCATTGTCAATTAAATTGCAGCTGGTTTCCAAAGCACCGGGATAAATCTGATCGCGACCATCATCGCAATCAGGACCGGCAGTTGCCTGACAAGCAACGGGAATACAAGATGAATAAGGACTGCAATTACCGGAAACCGAACTGGATACCCAGCTATCTTCATCAGAATCACAATAATATGAGCCGGAAGTCGGGGGTACACATTCACCGCCCGCACAAGACCAGCCTGTTCCCAGACCGATACAATTATATTCACTGGATATTGAACTGGTGCCGCTGCAGCCCCATTCGGTTAAAACATTACCGCTGCAGCTATCGGCATTATTAAAAGCCAAACCGGAATTATAACCGGTCACGGTGCCATAATTTTGGTAATCAACATTACCACCGTCTGATTGGGAGCAGAAATCGCCAGGCGGAACGCACAGTCCGCCTAAGCAACTCCAACCGCTACCTAATGAAGTACAACTAAAATTTTGGGAAACCGGATTAGTGCCGCTGCAGCCCCATTCGGTTAAAACATTACCGCTGCAGCTGTCTTGATGAACATAAAAACCACCGCCATTTCCCGATACCATCCCAAGAGTTGTAAAATCATCAGCCCCACTGTCGGTATCAGTGCAGAAGTCACCGGGAGACTGGCAACTGCCGCTAGCACAACTTTGGGGACTGAGACACTGAAAATTTCCTTGGGTGTCGGTACCGCTATTAATCGGCTGACAGTCAAGAGCCGAACCATCGCAGGCTAAGCAAGCCTGACCGCATTCAATGTCACTGCCCGCTGAACGCGGATTGCAAGACCCCGAAACGCAGCTGGTACAATCATTAACACATAAATTACCATCCGCGGCATCGGGCTGAATTTCACAATGGTAAACAGTAGGGCCGGATAAACCGCAACGATGGCAGGGGGTGCAATAACTATCAACTTTAGCTCCCCCGCTCCAGCAACAGATTGCACCACTGTCATTAACCTGACCGGCACAACTGAAATCCTGACAATCAATAAACCCGTTACCGTCGTCGTCAATGCCATTATTGCAAATCTCGGAAGATAGACAAGCCGGATTACTGCTACAGTCCGCATCGCTGCAGTTATTAGCGCCGTCGCAATCATTGTCAATTAAGTCATCACAAATTTCCGATTGACCAGGATTAATATCATCACGCGAATCATTACAGTCATTGCCCAAGACGGTTTGGCAGCCAGGCTGACAATAAGTCGGGCTGGTGCTAAAATAGCCATCTTCATCCAAATCGCAATAACATAAAGCCACACCGGAAGGCGAACAATAATATTGGTCGAAAGTTCCAGCCCGCACCGTTAAAACCAGCGCCAAACCGATTAATAAAACCGGAAAAATAAATATGATTTTCTTTGATGTTATCATCCTCATAATTTACAGCGGATTACAACCAAAAGTTTTAGTAGTTTCATTCCAAGATTCATCACAAATTTGGAATCGACTATTGCAACTGACGCCCAAGTCGCCTTCGCCAATTTCACCCAAACTGCCAACATCAGCGTCAACATAACGGGTATTGCCTTCCCAATCAAACCGCAAGCAATACCAAGAACCTTTTTTCAGCTGATTAACCTGACTGACCGCGCCACTGGCCGAATCGTAAAAGACATAACCGCCAAACCGAGAATCGGTGTTAGTAAACAGTTGAGCTTTGTTTCCGGAATGATAGATATAGTAGGAATTTGGCGGTTCAGTATAAATAAACTTCGGCGAGCTGCTTAAATCTCGGACTTGAAAAGCAATCGCACTACCAGTACTTAATGCCTTTACTCCCAAAACCAAGCCGTTCTTGCCAACCCAGCCGTAATTCCCCCCATCCTCAACCTTCAAAACCAAGCGGTCGCCAACACTAATTGAACAGCCTTTTTCATTGTGCCAAGCTTCCCCCTCAGCGGGGACGCAACAACCGTCGTTTAAAGTATTGTGGCAGAACAGACTGCCGGTTTGGTTGGGACAGGCCGGTTTGCCGCAGGTATAATTAAATGAATTGCATAAAGCCGAACTGCAGTTGGGTTGTGTTTGATAAGGCGTGCAGGTGTAGCCGTTTTGATCGCCGGTATAGCTGAAAGCACAATAAGCGCTGGAGCTACAAGTTGGTTCCGTCGGATATGATTCGCCCGAACAACACCAACCGTCAGCCGAATTATTTTGAATACAAGGGGTTTGAAGAGTCAAAGTTGTTCCCGAAACGCTCAAACTGGGACATTCGGCATCAACATAGCTGGGTACGGTGCAAGTCTTACTGGAATAATTATTGCACGCCGCGCTATTGCACGCCGGCGCGACTGGATAGCCGCACTTATTAACATAAGTATTGCACACCACCTCACAGCCCGGATAAGCCACATCGTCAACCAAACCGTTGCCGTCATTATCAATCAAGTCATCGCAAATTTCATGATCCAAAATTGACGGATTGTTGTCGTCAGGATCAGTTCCGCCACAGTCCTGGCTATAATAGCCGTCATTGTCCCGATCACAATCAGCGCACATTTGCAACAAGCCTTGATGAACACTTAAAACCATATTGGGTGGAAAGCCGCCGGCGCGATTATTAACAACACTAAATGGCACCGTAACATTACCGCCGCTAATCGGATAAGAACAAAGGTTAGTAGGCAAATCAACGCTCACATAATTATTACCAACACCCGTAATTATATCATAATTAACCCGCAACGGACTGCTGACGCTCGGATTGCCAATAACAAACGAGATATCCAAATACAAGTCGTCAATGATATTTTGAATAATCCGGCTGTAGGCATCATTCAGATTGGCGCTGTCGTAACAATAATTATCGTTATCGCAAGTGGTGTCACCAATGTCCGGATTAGATGACCAAGGCTGCATATTCCCGGCCGTGCCGCCAAAATTAATGGTATAAATTCTAATTCCCTGGTTCCGGGCGGCCTCGGCTTGAGCCAACGGATCAAAACCAGAAGTCGGCGCGCCATCGGATAAAATAACCATTACTTTATAATTCAAACTGGGGTCATTATTCAAAATATTGTGCGCCAAAGTAACTCCTTCACTGGTTGGCGTACCGCCAGAGGCATCATAAGAATTGACTAGATTTCTAACCTGCTGAGCACTGACCTGACTTCGGCCGCATAAACTATTTGGACAGCCTAAACCCTGCTGACTAACATCATCATTGGCCGTTGAGCCTTTAAAACTAACAAATCCGATTTTGCTATTAGGCAAGGCATCAAGTAAATTATAAGCTTTGTCTGGTAAAACCGCCTGGACAGCTTCCAGCCTGGTTTGACCGGGAACAATATCGTCATCCATACTGCCAGACAAATCCGTCACAAAAATCACACCAGTTTGAGGCGGGGGTGTTGTAACATCGGCGTAAAAAGTCAAATTATTGGACTTGGGTGCCGTGCAAGAGTCTGCTGGAATCAATAAATTAATCGCCCCGCTAGTAAAATTAATTAAGCGCAAATCAGCGCCGTCATTGACAATGTTGATACCAGGCGCGGTGCCGCTGAAAGCCACCTGAATAATGCTGGTACCAAGAGCGCAACCATTAACGCTTTGACAGTCGGAACTGCAAACCGGCTGGTTGCCGTCGTCACACTTTTCAGTTGGTCCCTGCGGAATGCCGTCGCCGCAATAAGGGGCTTTTTGTTCCTTGATTTGTGAACAGTCATTGGCGCACCAATAATAAGAAGTAATACCGTCAAAAATGTTACTGTCGTAGTTATATCCCGGCGTCCCGCCGAGAGCGGCAAAAATCGGAAAATTATTATTATAAGTCAGGCACTGCCAAGGCATATAGCTGGAACTCGAGCCCGAAATCCGGGAAGCAAAAGGCAAACTAGTTGGCACCAAGCCGCAATCGCAAACTTCACCCCGCGACTTGTCAACAATACCGTCGCCGCAGCCGGTAGTACTGAACAAATCACCCAACGGATCGCAAACATGGCCAATGCCGTCGCGGTCATAATCAATTTGACTGTTGACATTCCAACCACCATAAATATCTTGCCAAGAATTGCTAGGAATCGGATTGGCACAAGAAATCGTAATACCAAACTGATCTTTGCATACCGCACCGTCAGGTCCGCCGGGGCAATTATCCAAATCATTGGTATTAAAAGAATCAAATGGATATGAACAACCTTCAAAATGATCATCCTGAATGGTAGTTAAAGTGGTAACCGCCGGATTATGAGTAAAAAAGGTATAATCCCCCAAACCGTCATTGTCAAAATCTAGACAAGCGTCGCAGGCATAACCAATGCCATCATTGTCATAATCTTCCTGAAGCGGATTGGCGGCACTAGGGCAATTGTCTTTGGGACAAATCCGCTCATCGTTAACGCCGGTATCATAATCCCACCAGCCATCACCGTCTTGATCGGTACAAGGATCGCAAGCATCGCCATAAGCATCACCATCAATGTTAGCAGCCTGATTAGGATTGTAAACTGTCCGGCAATTGTCAATGTTATCACACACGCCATCACCGTCGACATCGCTTGAACAATTGGTGTCGCAAACATTACCAAGATTATTATTGTTCGTGTCCAACTGATCAGGATTATAACAGCTGCGCGGATTATTTTGGCAACTAGCTAGCGGATTACAATTATCATTACTCAAGCTACTGACTGTATCGCAAACACCGTCAAAATCCCCGTCGCCGCTGCAATAAACCTGGCTGCCGTAAGGATCGGGACAATCGGCGATGGTATCACAGGTTTCAAAATTATTAGCACCGCCAAAGCAGTGTTGTTCGCTGCAAGTCGCTTGGGAGACAGTCGCAATATTCAACCGATTATTAATCGCCAAATTGAATAATTCGCAAGTACCACCACTAAAACTGGCGCGCGGCAACTGATAAAACGGATTGCCAGTAGTTCCCAGCGCCGTTTTCCAGCTGCTTTCGCTATATTCCAGGTTGGTATAAAGTTCGTAAGATTGACCAGCTTGAGTCGAGTAATAACCATAAACGAAGGCACCAGCCGGACACATAAAGCGCTGGCTGAGTTCGTCCCAGCAAGTGACTTCCGCATCAGGATCTTGGGGCAGACACAACTCTGGTTGATTACCACACCTAGTCGGCTCGGTTAAAGAACAGGTATCAGTTTCGCCAGAATCAATTTGGCCGTTTTCATTATAATCACAGAATAAATCAGTGCAGCCGATCAGACGGTTGAGCGGATCGGTAAACAAACTACCACCCAGCTGACTGCCAAGAGTCTGCTGCCACGACGGCCAGACCGAGAAGGTGGTTGAAGCAATATAAGTACCGCTGGCTAATGTCGGATAATTGGCACTGGCGCCATAATAATTGCGCAACGCCAATTGAGTATCACGCAAATCACCGTAACGCTGAGCATCTCTAATGATTTGATCTTTAAAAGCCACACAATCAAAGTTCGGACAATCGAAATTGCTTTGGCAATAAATCGGCTGACAAGCCAAACCCTGACAAGTATTTAACTGAGAATTCCAGCGGCAGCCGTGATTTTGGTAATTATCAGCCGATTCGCAGCTGGCTTGAGTGGTTAAATTGGCGCAAACCGAATCAATCGTTCCCATGGATGGACAGTAATCATTAGTACCGTCAAAGTAACCAATCCCACTGTTACAAATTCGGTAATTATTTATATTGTCGTTAAAATACCAATAACCAAGCTGCTGATTGGCATCCAAAATCCGGTTGAATATCTCCTGAGTTTGGGCCGAAGCGTTTTCGCTGTAAGACAACAAATAAATATTAGAAAAAAGATTGGCTGACTTATTGGTCGCGCCGACATAAACCGTCCGGCCTTCCTTGACCGCCTGATAGCCGTCCACCGTCAAACCTTGAGCGCCGCCGCGACTGGGAATATTAAATTCACAAGACCGCTCTTGCCGCTGGGCCAGCAGCTTGACTTCAAGAGAAGTCAAAGCCCGGTTATAAATTCGCACCTCATTAACAAAGCCATCCCAATACTGCTGGGTTGGCAACCCGCCAAAACCGCGGCCGATTCTTAATTCTTGGCTATTACTGTTGCTAAAATTACTGTCGGAAATATTGTAAGTTTGGCTGCGGTCCAATTCGCCGTCAACATAAAGTTCCAAAACTAAAGTATCGGTGCCGTCGCCATTATTCGTCCGCTTGGCAACACCCACGGCATGGTGCCATTGATTATCATTGTAAGTATTATTGGAAATAACATTGGCACCACAACTGGCGGTAGTTCCGCCGCGGCCAAAACTAAACATCAGTTTATTCAAATCCGGACCGCCATCGGCCAGATTATTATTCCTGAACAGCCCCAAATGATAACCTTGCCTGGCCGGCGTACAATCAGGATCATTCTGAGTCATTTTATGAACCAGATAATCACCCCAGTCGGTAGCATCATTATTGGAATGCCTAAACCAAACCGAAACACTCAAATCACCAGTACCGGCATCTAGAATATCGTCGTCTGGGATAGAAATGTAATCTTGTTCACTACGATTAAAACTTAAGGCATAAGCCAAGGGCGAATAATTAAACCATTCCGCGCCATTAATCGTGCCGTGATTATCGTTACCGCTACTGTCATTAACGACGGTACCGCTCCCCTCCCGGAATTTCCAATAACCAACCAAGCTGGCATCTTGCGGACCGGCAGTACAATCGGCATCACTAAAACAAACATTATCAATGCTGCTGGCACTACCGCCGCACAAGCCCGAACTGTACCAAGTACTGGGCGACAGATGCAACGGATTGCTAAGAACTTTAATACCAATGGCATCGTTCGTAGTGTCGACTGAAAAAACAAAATCTTTAATAACATTTGTTCCCAGCGTCTGACCCCGAATAGCCGTGCCATCTGCGGTCGGCGCCGCAGAGTTATAAGCAAAACCCGGTAAATCATCAGCGAACCCGGGATTACCAGCATCGCGGCAATACATCAGACTGAAATTGGTATCCAAACAGCCATCGGCAACATTGTCACAATTGCCAACACCGTCGCTAAAAATATAATTCAATGCCGAATAGCCCGGCCACGGATTATCACAAATAAAGTTAGTCACATCAACGGTTTGGGTGCTGGCCGGTTGAACCAAACATTGTTCGGCCGGGCAAGGCGAAGGCGAAGCCGGGTTGCATAATTGACCAGTAGACGAACAAATGTATTCCAATCCCTTGGTCACAACGAAAGATTTGCCATTTTTATTGGCCGGCGTAACATACTGATAATGGTTAGCGCTGCTGGCAGGTGATAAAGCAGTCAGACTAATCAAACTTTCCGGATCGATGTCAAACCAATTAAATGTTAAAGCGGTATAACTTAAAGGAATAATACTGCCATTGGTATTATTAATATCATAACAAGTCGCACCATATTTGTGTTGATTGCCGTCCAACAAATTTTCAGCCGGAGAAGTATTTGGTCCACAACTACCACTGGGACAATCTTCGGAACTATTGCAAGGCATATCGGCTCGCGAACCGCCGGTACAAATGTTAGCCGGCGAGACATCATCATCAAGGCGTTCTTTGGTATTGGCTCCGCAATTATCGGTAGCACAGGTAAACAAATCTTTGGTAGTCTCGGCGCCATTGGAACTATAATTAATACTAACACCAATATAGTCGCAGCTGCAGAAATCATTGCTGGTCGAAAAATTCCAGCTACATTGGGTTTGGGCATTACCGCAGTCAGTCAAAGAATCATTGGCCACGCTCTTTAAACCAGTACCGGCGGCCAAGTGATAAGAGGCCTGAGGCGCCAGAAAACCAACTCCCAGACAAGCCACACCCGAAGAACAATCAGCATTGGTTTCACAATAAGTTTTGGCCGCGTCGTCACAATACCCGGCCAGGCCGGTGACAATCACCTGGCTGCCGACACATTCATTATCAAACTGACAGACGCCGATATTGTTAACATCAACCAAATTATCCGGGTAATGACAAGTATTATTAAGACACTGACCATAAATCAAGCGGTATTCGTAGCTGGTAATGTAATTATGACTGGAGTCACATGAACTATAAGAACCAACACCGCTTAAACTACAGACTTCCAAGGTCAAATTATTGGCAATGGTTTCCTTATCCAAAGGTTTGGAAAAAACCGCCCATAAAGCAACATTGCGGCACTGCAGGTCGTCGCCGGCTGGATTAATATCGTGATCAGGCTGACGGCCAATAACATTAAACGGCACATTGGCTCCGGAATAAACCGTCAACAAACCAACTCCTACCCGATCGGGCTGTTGATCGGACCAAGCTCTAATTTCTTCATTAACACTCTCTAAGGCCGACAGTGTACCTAAAGGCACAGTCTCGACGATTTGATATGGATCAATCAGATTATCAGCCACGGCCGAAGAGCTAAAAGTACAAATATCACTACAGCCGTCGGAAATACAACTGCCGCCAACCGTGCAACTTCCGCCGCCGGGACACTCGTCGTCGGGATAAGCCAAGCCGGAAGCGATTACGCAGAAATTACCATTACAACTACCCGTTCTATTACAACTACCGCCAACACTGCTGCAGGCCGCGCCATCAACCGAACAACGGCCTGGGGTAACATTGCCATCATCGCAGGCCTCACCCTCTTCTTTAACGCCGTTGCCGCAAACCGCCAAACCATAATTATTATTGCCAGTAATCGCACTAAGATTAAACGGCTGATAGCCGGATCGGCAAGCAGCTGGATCCTGATTAAAGTCAAAACGGTTGGTTCGATCAGAACGGCAAACTTCGATATCACGATCCTCCAACAAACAAGGCCGGGTTTGACAAGCCGAACCAGTCCAGCTGCACCAAGCCAAATGATTGTCGGCTGAAGAAATAATATTAATCTGCTCACATTCCGCCTGCTGGGTAAAATTAACGGCGCTATCGGCCACGCAATCAGCCGGCACGCCATTACAGGCCGAATCGTCATTAGGGTTACAAGGCTGTAATGGCGAACTGCCCTGACAAACATAACCAAAATCAAAATGATAACCGGTACAACCCAGGCCATCACCGTCAAAATCGTCACCGGTAATCCGGGGAGCGCTGGTTGAAAGTTCACCTTCATCGCACTCCTCGCCCAAACCGATGATACCGTCACCGCAAGTTGACGGCGTACCTGGGATTGAACCGCTGAAAGTACAAATATCAGTACACCCATCACTGTCATCACCATTAGGTTCATTACCAAAATCACAGGCTTCGTGTTCTTCAATCACGCCGTTGCCGCAAACTTCCTGACCAGTGTTGGTGTTACCTAATAATAAACACTGGCTATCACAAATGACACCATCGGGGTTTTCACAAGCTTCTCCAAGTTCAATCACGCCGTTGCCGCAACAATTATTTTCACCAGCCACGCAAGCGGTCAAACCGCTCCAACGGCAAGCAGCGGTACACCAGGTCACTGACTGTAATCCCGGATCACAATCTTCCCCAAACTCCACGGCGCCGTTGCCGCAACCGTCCAACAATCCGTCCTCAACCAAATCGGCGCCATTAATGCCATCAAGTTCAAAAGTATCCCACACCCAATTAAAATAGTAAGGATTTAAAGACTGACCGCGCGAATCGCATTGATCCGGCGCCGACCGCGGGTCGGAAAAATAGCGATAACGAACATCACCCTCAGGCAAAGCCAACTCCTCAGGAATAACATCAACCGTTTCCAGCCCGCATAAATTATATTCCGGCTGAGTTCGAAAAACCCAAGAATGAGAATCAAAACCGTCACTGATCAAATAGGGGTCATCAAAATTTAAATCGCTCAAAGTTTTGCCCTCGGAGCTCAAAACGCCAGAAGCCGTTCCGCGCACCACCACCCGATACCAACGATTAGGCAACAAAGCCGGCACCAACGGGGTTTCGGGCCGTTGGTCGGTATCAACCAAATTATAATTAATGGGCAAATAAATTCTAAAAGTATCATTAGGCTGATCAACCACGATTGTGTCAACAATCACCGAAATATCAATCGGATCGGAAGCATCGGTAATCAAACATTGTTCATCAAGACACTCATATAAAAATATTTTATCATTGACCAAATCGGCATTGTCGGTATCGCTAATCGTACCGGGATTGGCTCCCAAGCTAAACCGGCCGCCAATGGCTGCATTAAGGCAGGCCCAGGAGCAATCCGGCCAGCGCTCGACAATACCAAACTCCCCTTCGCCTAAAATATTGCCGACCAATAATCGGGCCTCCCCCAACGGACCGCGGCCAGCGGGACTGAAACTGGTGATCCAAGCCTGAATATAAGTCAAGCCGTTGGCCAAAGCCTTAACCACCTGGTAAGGACCGGCTAATCCGGGATCGGCCGGATTGAATTCATAACCCTCATGGAGGCATTGCGCGGTACAATGGCTGGAACCGTCACATTCCTCGCCGATTTCAATTCGGCCATTGCCACAGACCGAAGCGGTATTGGTATTGCCTACCACCGAATTCAAAGCTACACAATCATAAGCCGAAGGACAAGATCCCCCCAGCGAGCAGCTACCAAGATTAAAATCAAAAATGTTACTTTGGTGATCACGGCAAAAACCCAAATCCCGATTCTCAATCTGACAACTACGGCTACACCTAACACCGTCACTATCGAAATCATCACCGTCAAGCGGCAAAGTTGATCCGTCGACATCAATTAATTCACCTTCGTCGCATTCTTCACCCAAACCAATAATTCCGTCGCCACAAAGTGACTGACCAAAGACCGAACCGGTTAATAAACAACTAGGACTGCAACCCGGTCCCGGCGGATCACACTCTTCAGAAATCTCAACCAACCCATTGCCACAAATCCCCGCACAGGCAGGATTACCACTGCTTTCTGTTTCAACAAAAGAATAACCTACGGTTGGAGTAATGCAACCAGCACTACCACAAATATTAGAACCATCAAACGGTCCATTCCAAGTGTCAGTATCAGTACGATAGATATAGTTACGATTTCCTTCCCAAAGTTGGACTCTTTCTATACCGTCGGAATCGACAAAAGAATAACCTACGGTTGGAGTAATGCAACCAGCACTACCACAAATAT
>JAVEXP010000003.1:46923-195734 GCA_034003985.1 Patescibacteria group bacterium
GTGTCAGTATCAGTACGATAGATATAGTTACGATTTCCTTCCCAAAGTTGGACTCTTTCTATACCGTCGGAATCGACAAAAGAATAACCTACGGTTGGAGTAATGCAACCAGCACTACCACAAATATTAGAACCATCAAACGGTCCATTCCAAGTGTCAGTATCAGTACGATAGATATAGTTACGATTTCCTTCCCAAAGTTGGACTCTTTCTATACCGTCGGAATCGACAAAAGAATAACCTACGGTTGGAGTAATGCAACCAGCACTACCACAAATATCATCTCCATTATAAGGGCCTTCCCAATCACTAATGTCGGTATGGTAAAGATAATTTTGACTGTCCTGCCAAAGCTTGATTTGAAGAATATTAATAGAGTACTCACAAGCCGAAGTACCATTCCAAAGACAAGTATTAGCATCACAATAAGAGGAGGATAACGATGGTTCACATTCTTCACCTAAACCAATAACACCATCACCACATTCTGACTCTTCAGCAACCGAACCTTCGTTTAAACAAGTATTTGAACAACCATCGCCATTGATTAAGTTGCCGTCATCGCAGTCTTCGCCGATTTCTCTAACAAAATTACCGCAATGGCGGCGAAGGCTATTGTTAGCACGATCAACACAATAAGTTATCTGGTTTCCGCTAACATCAATACTAAGAAAGTCAGCAATGGATGAACCAGTGCAGAAAGGCGTAAATTGCCGCGAAGTCAGCTGCGTATCCCAATCCCAGGCCCAGCTAAACGGGCTCAAGCGCTGGCCGTTAGGATCACAGGCGTCCGGCGCTGTTAAAGGTTTAGCCGCATACCCGATCAGCTGATCGATTCTGGCGCGCCGGTCGGGCGGAATGACATCAATTCGTTCGGGCAGACATAAACCATAGTTACTTTGAGTCCTAAACACCCAAGAATAAGAATCAAAATCAGTGCCGGCACTATAAGTCGGATCATTATAATTCAAGCCCGAAAGAGTCCGATTATTGGTCGCCAACACCCCGGCTGAACCGCCGCGAATAACGACTCGATAGTAACGATCCGGCAATAAACAATAATCGGGCTCGCCGTCGCCGCTGAAATCAAAACACTCAACATCACCGATATAAGTATTGGCGGCTTCGGCCGGATCAGGCGCAACCGGTTTTTGGAAAGCGTCAACAATTCTGGAGGGATGGGCATCACATTTTGGATCAGTGCCGCAGTCATACAGTTCAATGGCGTTAGTCACTGTATCATCCTGCATCGGCTGGCTGAAAGTCGCGCCAATTCGGGCGTTTAGACAGGCCGTACCACAGTCCGGAAAACGATCAATGACATAAGGTGAAGAAAAATCAATAGTCAAAAATCCCTGGCCGCTAACCGGGTTAGCCGGATAAGTCGGAACAGTACATTGAGCAATGATATCAACCGGCGGATCAGGAATAGTTTCTAAATAAGCGGTGCTAATAGCTTTATGAGCATTGGGCGAAGTTTGCTGCTCAAGTTCGGCTCGAACCGGAGATGATTCATTCGTATCCCAATCCCAACCGCAACTATCCGGCCGCATATCAACACAATAAAAATCCTGCGGAATGGCCGTGGCCGTCCAGGATTTTTGATCCCCGACTACCCGCGAAATCTGGTAAACCGGCTGAACCTCAACACAAGCCACCTGGCTTAAAGCATCGCTGTCGCGGGTCTTAAAAACCCAACGATAAGTATTGTCCAAATTATTGCCAATCAATTTAACGCCATTTTGGCCATAAATATTATTACCGTCCAATGTCACCAAATACCACGAATTTTGATCTAACAATAAACTGGGCTGGAAGTGAACACAGCTGACTTCCTGCGAATTATAGCTGCAATCAGATACTTCAACACCGTTAAGACCGACGACTTGGGTGGAGCAGGCCGCCAGATTTAAATTTTCGCTGGCCGAATTACAACGCTGAACGATAACCGTATTGGCATTTAACGAAGCCTCGTTCATCTTTTCGGTGAAGGTAACGCTAACCATTGAATCAACCGGCACCGCGCCGTCGTCAATTCGGTTGGCCACTACGAAGCCAGCGGTCTGGGTTCCCTCACGACTAAAAGGCGTCGGACTGGAGATCGCGCCCGAGATGCAAGCGGCACTACGGTTACACAATTCGACCACCCGCGGAGCAAAAGAGTTGGTGGTAAACGACCAAGTATATGTTGATTCGGTTCCCAAGTCCGGGGCAATTTGACAATAGCAAGTATCAGGATTACAAATTTGATCAAGCGGACAAATGGCATTTGAAGGATCGCAAACCGGGGTTTCCAAAACTGAATCACACAAGATCCCGCCCGTATCTCCGGAATCGGCTTCACATAAGAAATGACCAACATTATAGCCAGGGTTTTGGCCTTCAATTTGGCCGTTATGCTGATTCAGTTCGTCGGCAAAACTGCCGTTAAAGCGCCAAAAAGCAATTAAATTATTTGAAGCCACTAAACGGTCCAGCGCCAGATAGCCCACTTCTTCAGCAGACAAAGCTTTATTGTAAAATGCCAAATCATCAATGGAAAAAGTAATTGAAAAATCAGTATCACAATCATAATTGCCGGCCGTATCAACACAACCGACTTTGAAAACCCGCGAATTATCAAGTGAGCCAAAATTATTTGGAAGATCTTGTTCCAAAATCAATTCGCCATTGATATAACCGTTGATTTGGCCGTTAATTCGATCAACGGTAAAAACAAAATAATTCCATTGATTAAAATTAGCAATTGCCGTAAGCGGCAAATTGAACAATTCGTGATTGGGTCCGTCATCCAAAATTAAAGTCAAATAATTTTGGCCAATGAATGAAACAGCATATCCATTGCCGGAACTACCGTCTTTGGCTAAAACAAAATTAGTCCCGGAGCCAAAATTCTTAAGCCAAAAACCAATTGAAAAATCAGCCGAACCGAGATTTAACTGATTGGCGTTTTCCAAACTGAAATAGCTGCTACCCCTAAACCAAAAAGCTTGGTCATCTACGGTACAAACCGGTTGTGGAATAGTCGCACAATTACAACTGACCGCTTCGCAGTACTGATCAAAACCGCAAAATTCGGAATTGGGCACGCACATTCCTTCGTCGCTACTGCAAACTCCGGGTTTGATACCGGACTGAAAAAACCAACCATAAGCGCTGGCAAAACCCAACGACAGATCAGTCTGGCAGGTACAGTTGCTATTTGGATCACAAATATAACCGTCGGGACAAAAACTAGAATCCGGATGACAGGCCGGATCAACCAAACTGGGGGCCAGCGCCGGATTATCGCACATTTGAGCTTGATAGCAATAGCAGGCTTCTTTATTATTGTCGGGCGCATGGCTGCCGCCTAAAGTAGTAGGATAATAACAATACCACCCGGCCGGACAAGTCCCCTGATCGGGTTCACAAGTCGGGGTCTGAAAATTATCAATATCGCAGACGGTTCGGGCCTCGCACTCGCAACTTGAATTACAGAATTGATTGGGATTGCACTTACTCTGGTCGGGACTGCAACTCAGGGAGTCGGAGCTACATTCAAATTGATCCGAGCCCTGAGGGCTTTGACCAACAATAAAACTCAAAGGATTAGAAAATTGAATTCCCGAATTAACACGCAGGCCAACCGTGCCATCGCCAATTGCCGGAACTTTGGCGCCGGAAATCGCCAAACCAGATCCGTCAACCGACGGCACCCCACCGGCTTGAACCGCGCCAAACAAAACTTGATCAAAGGGTGACAGCCTAACACCATAAAGATCAACAACCTGCTCAATTTCACCGCTGTTGGGAACGGCCCGACATAATCCCGGGCGCTGAATGCTGTTTCGCTCAAAGTCTCTAATATTAGAACCAGGCGCTTGATCGGTCCGATCCGATAAACTGTCTGCTCTGACTAATTCAATCGGGCCACTGTCAGCGTTAGGAACAACAATAACTACTTCACTATCTTGCCAATAATTAGTACAAGCCGGATTAACGGTTGAAGGATTAATACCTTGGGCATCATCAGCCCCCCCATCATCGGGATCACCCAAAAAATTAATAGTGCCGGGCACATCATTAAAATGACGGCCGTGAATGGTAATTAAATTTCCCGGACTGCCGTCCAAAGGCGACACCCATTCAATTACCGGCACACACGGTTCGCAACCCAAACCGCCGCAGTCAACGCCGGTTTCATCGGCATCTTTAACAGCATTGCAACAATGAGCTTCCCGAATCACCAAGTCCAATGATTCGCTAGTGGCATGAGCATCGTAATCAATGGCAGTAGCCGAAACATTGATAATCTGGCCAATCGTATAGCTGGAAGTATCCCAGTTGATAGTGGCAAAGGCCTGAGGCGGAACCCGGACATCAAAATCAAAACCAATGGTAAATAAATTAGTATTGTCAGTAAAACTAACGGCCGCAATGCCATAGTCGTCATTAACCAGCGCTTTAAGCTGAATATCAGTTGACCGGCAAATTTGCTGATCAATAAAAGTGATTTCCGGCGCGGCCGTGTCCACAAAATCGCCGGTAGTAAATTCCGCCAAACAATTGGTCGTGCAAATCAAGCCTTGACCGCCGCAGGTAATTGAATCATCACCAACCACGACTTGGTAAGTAGTTTCGGCAGCAAAACAATTCAAAGTATCGTCAGGGGCGGCACAAAAATCAACTGGCACCAATTCTACCATTGTACCGTTGACGGTTCGGGTAAGATTAACGGCCTGACCAGTGGTTTGATTAATTACCTGAATATCTTCGATATTAGTGATGTTGGGATAATTAAACCAAACTCTAACCACCGTATTAAGCGGTTTGGGTTGAGCGGGCGGCGAATTGGGAACAATGGCACTCACCCCGCAAGCCACGGTCGTGCCACTACAACCGGCAATAGTATCGTCAAATCGCCAACCATAGTTGCCACCACCCAAATCACGGCAACGGTAACACCCCTGCGTATCGCCGACATTATCAATATTACAATCTTGAGCCGGTGGCGGACCAAGCGCCTCGTTTAATTGATTAATAATAAAACTGGCAATCGAAAAAGAAGCCAATATAATTACTAAGCCAATGACCGCATTGGTTAAAATCTTTTTGGCCGTTTCCACCCGTTCGGCGTTGCCGCCAGCAGTCATCCAAACATAGCCGCCGTAGATAATAATCACCAAAGCAATTACTCCAAGCAAGCCGAGGACGACTCGGATAATATTCATAATCGTTACCCGCAAATCCTGAGTACCAAGCCCACTGGCCGTACCGTATTCCAAGCCAGTTTCCAAAGCCAAGGCTGAGGCGGCCAGCGAAAAACTGCCAATTACCAAGCCAAGCAGAAAAAAGACGAAAAATTTTTTTATTCTTGATTGTTGGGAATTCATCCCGGTATCTTAAAACTAAATTCTTTAAATGACTGGCTAAAAGCCGGTAAAGCAAGCGCCGGCTTTCCATTCGGCCTCATTCTGAGCAATGCCATTGCAGCAATAAGCCCGGCCCTGAGCCGTACCATCGCAAACTCCGCCGCTGCTATCCGGACCAACGGAAGGCAGAAAACAATTCTGATAAATATCTTTAACCCCAGAACCGACTTCGACGCCATAGTTGCTTACTTCCGCAAAAGTGGTATGGCGAACTTGAGCCATTGTTTGATCGGCCAAACCGTCAAACGGTGTAATCAAATCAAGATCCTGCTTGGTAAGCCACCAACCAATGCCAAAAACCGAAGGATCAATCAAAGTAATGTATTTTTTATTCAGGCATAGCTTTTTTTCATCTTCCGGAGTGCCTGCATTATTATTCGGGCATTCATTATCTTCCAGGCAGAAAGCGTCAGTGCCGCCAACGCTTTTACATTTATTGACTGAAGTATCACAACTTTGGCCACTTGGACAGGCCGAATTAGTCACATCGCAGTAACAGCTACCGTCACGATAATTACTGCCGGACTTTAAACTGCTACTCATCATCACCTCATTAAAGGTGACTTCAATATTTTCAGTCAGGCTAACCCCCTGCTCCAAAATATCAGGGCCGATTGAATCAATTGTCGGCGGCGTCAAATCCAAATCTTTATTAATAAAGAAATTCCAAGTCAAATCATCGCCGAAAGTACCAACCTCACTGTTCAGACTATAAGCCGCAGCGCCGCTTTGCGATTGCGGACCCTGGGCTCGGCCATAAATGATGTTACCAATCTTGAAAGTATCATAATTACCGTTAAATGAATTGTTGGCCGCATCGGTAATGCCTTGGGGTGCATCCTGAGCTTCGGGATAAAACACCTGAACCTCATCAATTAACCCGCCGCAAACCGAATCCGTACCGCCGGGTGTTAGCGTACAAGTACTGAAATTGGCATCCGTGCAATCGCCCTCAAGACAAGTCTTTAATAATCCGGCTTTAACAGTCACCCGGTATTGAGTGGCTTCATAAGGATCGGGATTGTTGTACGGCCAGCAATAAATTTTATCCCCGCAGGAATTGGAAAGCAATTCGCCGGTATCGGGGTCGCGACATTCTTCATTGGAAAGAATCTCAACTGTCTGGTATTGATTGCTAACCAAATAAGCGGCGGCAACAGTCACCCAAGTGCCGGATTCATCAAGATATTCAACAGCAATATTATCGGCCAAATCCGAAGGATTGATTGGCTCATTAAAATTAACAACGATGACGGCATTGCGCGGCTGGTCAGGAGCATCATTAGTCTCGGCTCCAAATCCGGTGTTAGTACCTAGAGTCATTGTTAAATCAGAAAACCAAGAATCCCCATTAGTGCTTGGCAATAGGTTAAAGTTGCCAGCCGAGCCAGCAATTGATGAAGTAAAATCAACCGTTGAACCACTTGCCGTGGCTAAAATATTTGGAGTCTGGATATCATCATTGATTACCTGAGCAATGTTTTCGGCGGTGTCGGCCGTAGTCTCGCCTAATTCAATATCCAAACCAAAACGATAGGTTTTATTGGCTACGCGCAAAGTGTCGGGATCTTTTTGGGCGGTAGCTCGCAAACGCCATTGATTGCTTTCATTAACCGTACCGGCAAAACTGACAGTCAGACCGCAACCGATGTTAATCGCTCCATTGGTAATAGTGGCGCTACTGCTCAAACCGGTTACGGTGATTGCCTCCGAAGTGCAATCATCAGCGCTGGGATTGCTGGGTTCAACCGCTTTAATATTGACTACCCCGCCAGCTTGGGGATCCAGACAAATTTTAGCATCAACCGCGCAATTATAGATACCGCTGGTACTGGCCGAAGGCGAACCTTCAACAGCAAAGACCGCGGAAGTTTGAGACGCTTCGGAAACTTGGGGTTGATAAGCCAAGGTCAAAGCGCCGGCCGTAGCGGTTCCGGGCTGTTCACTATAATCATCACCTTCATCGTCAGGGTTAGGAAAGACACTAGCCACTTCAACCGGATCAATATCCAAAAAAGTACCAATTTCAAACGACCATAAGAAATAATTGTAGTTACCCTCAAAAGCGGTCTGGCCATTATCTTTCCTGATACCGTCGGTCAATTTAACTGAGTACCAATTATTGGCTTCGCTAGTGCCAAGATAGTTAACCGGGTCAAAAACAAAAGTCTTGCCGTCATTGGTCGAAACCACGACCTCGGCGTCACCCAACTTATTGTCTTCGTCGTCATTGGTCTTGAATATCTTGACATGACTGGACACCAGATTACCGCTGCAGCTACCGTTGGCATTTAGTTCACTTAAAGTACAATCTTCAATGATTGTGCCGGGGTCCATCGTTACCTTAAAAGTAACCATAATATTGGTGTTGCGGGCAACATCCCGTTGATTATTGACCGGATAAACACTTTGAATAATGCCAGTACCCAAATGACCGCAATTTTCGCAGCCATTACCCGGCGGCGGACCGCCCGGAACGCCATGGCCAATGCCCGTCGCATTTTCCAAAGCGTTGATAATAAAACTGACAATACTAAAAGCCGACAGAATGATCACCAACCCAATGGCCGCATTGCGTAAAATCCGTTTAGCCTTGTCGATCTGTTCCGGGTTGCCGGCTGAAGTCATCCAGGTATACCCGCCATAGATAATAATGACCAACGCAATAATACCAATCAGACCCAAAAATATCTGAATTACTCGCATGATGGTAATACGGATGTCCTGAGTCCCAAGGCCGGTGGCGGTACCATACTCCAAGCCGGTTTCCAAAGCCAATACCGGCAGCGCCAGACTAAAAAAAGCTATCAAGGTCAGCGAGACCATAATAGCTTTTCGTTTTGAAAATTTGCCGAGGAGGCCAAAAACTAAGTTTTGCTTATTCATAAAGTTATCCTTTTTATTTTCTTTAAAATATGAAAAGGGATTATCAACTTTCCTCTGATCCAAACCTCCGATTTTTAGAAAAAGACTACTTTTTAAGCTGGTCGGAAACAACCTGCTTAACCACATTGCCGTCAGCCTGATTGCCTAGGGCTTTCATGGCTATACCCATAACCTTACCGACATCCTGGGGTCCCTGAGCACCAACTTGAGTGATTACTTCCTGAACTTTCTTGGTGATTTCCGCCAAATCCAATTCGGGTGGCAAATAATTGCTGATTATTTTTGTTTCTTGATTTTCTTTTTGCGCCAAATCATCACGACCGCCCTGCTGGTAAAGCTCAGCGGCTTCCTTGCGTTTCTTTAATTCACTGCGCAATACTTTGATGATCTGGTCGTCGGTTAAAGGCTGGCGGCTATTGGCGATTTCGGCATTGGTCAAAGCGGTTTTTAATTGACGCAATGTCAAAACCGCCAATTCATTTTTTGCCTTGAATGATTGGTTATAATCGTTTTCAATCTGTTCGATAATGCCCATCTAATTACGATTTGAGCTTAGCGATAGTTAGGTGATTTTTCGTCTTTCAATTTACCGATTTTCTTGAGATATTCGCGTTTTTCGGTAATTTCAATCCGCCTTAAAGCTTCTTGGCGGACTTTGGTCCGATTCTTCGATTTTTCGTAGAATCTGATTTTACGAGACTGAATCAATCTACCACTTTGTTGCAGTTTTTTATGGAACCTTCTCAGCAAGCTTTCAAAAGTTTCATTCTTCTTGCGTTTGACTTCTGACACCTAGTTTCACCTCCTTTAGAGGATATTAATTAATTAATTTTTAAATTTAATTTTAAAGAAAAAATATCACTATTTCTTAATTTACAATAACATTTTATTACTAATAAGTCAACAAAATATTACCGACCATTGCCATTAGCTAATTTCTTTTTCAATTCTTGAGCGGTTTTGTTAAAGTCAATCACTTCCTGAACCCCACTTTCCATATCTCTAACCAAAATTGTACCGTCCATTACTTCTTTTTGACCCAAAATTAAAGCATATTTCACTTTAAGCTTATTGGCCAATTCCAACTGCGATTTAAGGCTGTCTTTAGCCAAATTTTCAACAATATCAACTTTTTCCTTGCGTAACTGCTCAAATAAAGATAACGCCTTGACTTTGGCTTGATCGCCAATTTGAGCCAAAAAAACATCAGCGGTTTCTTTTTTGGGAACATTAATTTCATTAGTGCGTAGCTGGCTAATTACCCGCTCAACCCCAATTGCCACCCCGACGGCTGGCGTGGGACGACCGCCCAGCAATTCAATCAGACCATCATACCGACCGCCGCCGCCCAAAGCACTTTGCGAACCCTCTTTAATTTCTTTGGGCCAAACTTCAAAAACTGTTTTGGTGTAATAATCAAGTCCCCTGACCAAAAACGGATTAAGAACATAAGAAATATCCAGTTCGTCCAGATAATCAACCACTTTCATAAAATGATTTTTGGAATCGTCATCAAGCCAATCGACAATCTGCGGGGCGTCATTGCGAACAAACTGACAGGCAGGATTTTTGCAATCAAGCAAACGCAACGGATTTTTAGTCAAACGCTTTTTACAATCCTCGCAAAGCATCTTGCGCTTGCTGCGATAGTAGCTGGTCAACTCCTGAATATAGATTTTGCGCGATTCCACCGTCCCAATACTGTTGACCTGAATACTGATTTGATCAAGACCGATTTCTTTAAAAAAATTGCTGGTAATGGCAATGATCTGAGCATCAATCACCGGATTCTGATCACCTAGAATTTCAAACCCAAACTGATGAAATTGGCGCTGGCGGCCCGACTGTGGCCGTTCTCGACGAAACATCGGCCCGAAGTAAAAAAGTTTAACCGGCTGAGGCTGATTAACCATGCCGTGGTTAATATAGGCCCGGGCGATTGAAGCGGTGGCTTCCGGTCGCATTACCACAGTCCCCTGACCCTGATCAACAAAAGTAAACATTTCCTTTTCTACAATATCTGTTTGTTTGCCGATGGAACGAACAAATAAAGCCGACTCTTCCAAAATCGGCGGATCAATCTTGGCAAAACCGTATCCCTTATAAAAACTTTCAACGGTTTTACTGATAAATTCCCAATAATGCTGCTCGCCGGGCAAAATATCTTTAAAACCGCGCAGCAGTTGGGCGGCTTTGGCCACCGGCTTTTTGGCCGAAACCTTCTTTTTAGGGACACTAGGAGTTTTGGACATAAAATTATAAATTATATTCTAACGAATTGGTAACAAGTCCCAGGCGGTCAAGCGGCCAGCCCCGGAATAAAGTTTTACCAATAATATATCTTCTTTCAACCGGGCCAAAGGCTCGGGAATCGAGACTGGCCAAACGGTTGTCTCCCAACAAATAATATTCATTCTCGGCTAAAGTAACTTCAAAATCACCAAGAGTCTTAGTGGCTTGCGGCAAATAAGCTTCAAATAAATCTTGGCCATTAGGATATTGCTGATTGATAATGGTCACCCGGCCTTCGGAGATTTGGACAATTTCTCCGGGCAAACCGATAACCCGCTTAATAAAATACTGGGTAGTATCCAAAGGATATTTAAAAACCACAATATCACCGCGCTGCGGATCTCCAAGGTGATAGCTCAGTTCATCAATAATCAAATATTCATGGTCATAAAAATTGGGTTCCATTGATGCACCTTTGACATAAAAAGGTTTAATTAAGTAATAACGAACCGGAATGATAATTGCCAACGAAATCACCACGACTTTAAAAATTTCCCAGGCGAAAATCAGGGCTTGTTTGCCAATCGACAGCTCCTCCTGCAGATGAGAAGGATATTTGGGCTGATTGAATAGTTTCATAAACGATCGGGATAGTTAGTAATAATACCGTCGACACCCATTTTTTTCAAAAGATTAATCTTGCGCCGACTGTCGACGGTCCAAGCGCAAATTTTAATTCCCCGCCGCTTGAATAATTTAATATTGCGTTCGGTCAGCAAGCGATGATTAATATTCAAATAGTCGGCATTGGCGTAACGAACAATCCAGGAAATATAATACTTGGTAATCGGCCAAAAAACGATGGCTAAAAAATCCATCATTAACCAAAAATTTGAGGCATTGCTGGAACGAAATATCAGGGCGGTGGTAATCGCCGGTTCGAGCGTCTCGACAATTCGTAATTCAGTATGGTGAACCGAAGAAATCATCACATTAGAAAAATCAACCTTGTAGTCGCGCAGGATTTGGACGATTATTTGGGCCAAGCCCTTGACTTTAATATCGATTAAAATGCCAACCTGACTGTCGATTACCTCAAGCACTTCGGCCAAAGTCGGGATTGGTTCAATTTTATCAATTTTAAATTTTTTCAACTGAGTCAAAGTCAGATGATCAACCCGCACATATTTCTTAGTCAATCGTCGCAAACTGTTATCGTGAACCACAACCGGATGTTTATCTTTAGTAATTCTAATGTCCATTTCCACCATATCAACTCCCAATTCCAAGGCTTTACGAAAAGAGGAAATGGTATTTTCCGGTGCATAAGCCTTAGCGCCCCGATGACCGATTTTTAACATAATAATTCAAAGACTCTTTCAATAATAAACACTGGACAATGCTGGACTCGAACCAGCGACCTTCGCGATGTGAACGCGACGCTCTAACCAACTGAGCTAATTGTCCCTGGTCATGACGGGCAGGTGTGAACGCGACGCTCTAACCAACTGAACTGGCAATCGCTGATAACGGGCCGGGACTAAACTAATTGCCCAAACTTTAAGTAATAACTACGGAAAAAAAATAAAGCGTTGGGTTCACGGTACACCTTCAATATTACGCTAACTTGGTGTATGCCCACAATAAATATGTTATCATTGAGAATATAACACAAAAAATTCAATAATTCAAGTCAAAAAAATATTGCCAACAGCTTGGTTTTGTGTCACAATAATAGCACCAAACTATGATAACGCGTCCGGATCCAAATTTCTTGAGCGAGGAAGATAAAATCATCAAACCTCAGCGGCAAAAACTTAAAATTATCAGTAAAATAGCCATCTATTTACTGATAATTTTTGTTATCCTGTTTATTTTTTTTGGCATCGGCATGATCAGTTCCGGTGAAAATCTTTCCAAAACTTTGGGCAATGCCAGCTTATGGGGCCAGATCAGACATTTGATTGGCAGCGATGACAAAGCGCTGCAGGGCGAAGATCGCGACCGAATCAACATTTTACTAATGGGCATGGGCGGACTGGAACACGATGGGCCATATCTGACCGATACAATCATGGTCGCCAGCTACAAACCCTCAACCAATCAAGTAGCAATGATCTCCCTGCCCCGTGACCTACTAGTCCAAATCCCGGGTTTTGGCTGGTATAAAATTAACCACGCCAATGCCTATGGTGAAATGAAAGAAGCTGGCCAGGGCGGCGAACTGGCTAAACAAGTTGTCAGCCAAACTTTGAATATACCGATTGACTATTATGTCCGAATTGATTTTGCCGGCTTTAAACAAATTATTGACGATTTGGGAGGAATTACCGTTGAAGTCGAAAACCTCCTGGATGACGAAAATTACCCGATCCCCGGTCAAGAGACGGCCACAACATCCAAACGCTACGAACATCTTTATATTGAGCCAGGGCGGCAACACATGAACGGTGACTTAGCCTTGAAATATGTTCGCAGCCGCCAAGCCAAAGGAATTGAGGGCTCTGATTTTGCCAGAAGTAAAAGGCAGCAACAAGTCTTAATGGCAGTTAAAAACAAAGGATTGTCATTTACTACCCTTGTTAATCCTCACCGGATTGGCAAACTGATGGATACTTTAAGCCAACATCTGGCTACTGATTTTAAAGTTTGGGAAATCATCCGGCTATTCAATCTCGGCAAAGATATTGAACCAGAAAATGTCGTCCGACAGGTTTTTGACGACGGGCCCGACGGGGTTCTTTATTCAACCATCCTGGAAAATGGCGCTTATGTCTTAAAACCCAAGGCCGGCAATTTTTCTGAAATGCAAATGATTGTTAATAACATTTTTGATCCGGATAAAATTGAGGCCCTAACCCCAAAAATGGTCGAAATCCAAAATGGCACCAAAATCAGCGGTCTGGCTTTCCAAACTTCCCAATATCTCCAGAGCTTAGGATATCAAGTGGTCAAGATCGGCAATGCCCCAACTCAAGATTACCAAAAAACCGTTGTTTACAATCTGACGGAAAATCAAAATGACCCTACGGCCCAAACCATTGCTGAATTAATCAAGGCCCAATTGGCGACTGCCCTGCCAAGTTGGCTGACTGCCACCGACACCAAAGCCGTTGGCGGCCGGACCGAAATTCTGATAATCTTAGGACAGGACCGCAAAGACTTATGAACCAAAAAATAACCATCAATCAAAAATTACCAACGGTGGTAATCGTTGGTCGGATCAATGTCGGCAAATCAACCCTGTTTAACCGATTAACGGAAACCAGCAAGGCAATTATTTCACCGATTGAGGGCACAACCCGCGACTACAATCTAGGACAAGTGGCCTGGCGCAAAAAAATCTTTAACTTGATCGACAGCGGCGGAGTTAATATTGATATTCTCCAAAATAGCATCGTCAATCTGATTAACGAAAAACCGCTCCAAAACCTTAAACCAAATATAATTGAACAAGAAATAATCAAACAAACCAAAACTGCGCTAGCCAAAGCTAATTTAATAATTATGGTCACCGACGGCAAAACCGGCGTATTGCCCGAAGACCGACAGTTGGCGATAACTTTAAAAAAAATGGCCAAGCCGGTGATTTTGGTGGTCAATAAAATTGATCGGCAATCTCAGGCCGCTAGTACCGCCGAATTTTTCAAACTGGGACTCGGCAAACCTTGGCCGGTATCGGCCGCCAGCGGCAGCCAAGTCGGCGACTTTTTGGACGAATTGGTAAAACAAATAAAATGGCCGCGGGGACGGCAACCCAATGTTAAGGATCAAACGGCAATAAAAGTGGCTTTAATCGGCAAACCAAATGTTGGCAAATCATCATTGGTCAATAAAATGTTAGGTGAAGAACGAGTAATTGTTTCACCGCTGGCACAAACCACCAGAGAACCTCAGGATACCGAAATTATTTTTGACAAACAACACATTATTATAATTGATACGGCCGGACTGAGAAAAAAAACCAAGGTGCACGAAACTTTGGAGAAAATCGCCACCAAAAAAACTCAAAGGATGATTGAACAAGCCGACATCGTTTTATTGGTGACCGAAGCCAACGAGCCGCTGGCTAAACAAGACGCTTACCTGGCCGGATTATTGAAAGACCAGGGAGTGGGAGTAATTGTTGTCGCCAACAAATGGGACTTAATTGCGAACAAGACTACCAACACCGACCAACAGGTAAAAAATTATTACCAGGGTGAATTTGCCTATTTAAGTTTTGCACCATTGATTTTCGTCTCCGCTCAAACCGGCAAAAATGTCGACAAAATTCTGCCGCTGATTTTGGAAGTAAATCAAGAAAGCACCAAAAAAGTAAGCCCCGAAGATCTGGAAAAATTGACAACCGCGTTAGTTAGACATCACCGCCCGGCCCAAGCCAAAGGCAACAGCCGACCAAAAATTTATGGCCTGACCCAAAGCGGCGTCAAACCACCGACTTTCACAATTACCGTTGGACCCAGACAAAGCCTCCACTTTTCTTATATACGATTCATCGAAAATCAATTGCGCCACAACTTTGGCTTTAAGGGTATTCCTGTTAGAATAAGGACAAGAAGCCTAAAACAATAATATGAAGCTGATCGCCGGATTGGGAAATCCCGGAACAAAATATGAAAACACCTGGCACAATGTCGGTTTTTTAATGATTGACGAATTACACAAAAATTATGCCGGGGTTGAGGCTGAATTTAAAAACAGCAAAAAATTCAAATCCTTGGTATACGAATGCAACCAAGTTGAAGATAAAATAATTCTGGCCAAACCTCAAACTTTCATGAATAATTCCGGCCAAGCCGTCAGTATTTTAGCCGGCTTTTACAAGATAGCTAAAAATGACTTGTGGGTGATTCACGATGATATTGATTTACCGTTAGGAACAATTCGCATTTCCCAAAATGCTTCGGCTGCTGGCCATCGCGGAGTCCAATCAATCATTGATCAACTAAACACTCAGGAATTTGTACGATTTCGAATTGGCATCAGACCAACAGACCTACGGCAACCGACCGAAGAGTATGTCTTGCAAAATATCAACAAGCAAGGTAAATTGGAAATCGAACAGGCTGCGAAATTACTGCTAGGAGCAATCGAAATAAGTTTAAGCCAGGGAATTTCGGAAGCCATGAACGAATTTAATTAACTAAAAATTTTAAAAAACATAGCGCCAAACCAAAGGCGTTTTTTTATTAAAAAAGTAGCTTCCAAAAACCTGCATACCAGCGTAAGAGGACTTAATCGAAAAACGATAAGCCGCTTAGCTTGTGGCCTGGACAGATTAGGAGGGTTAATCTGACCGTGGCCGCTGGTAGACAGGTTTTCAAAAGCTACTATCCATATAACAGATATCATACATTAACACAGTTAGTTAAAAAAGTCAAGGATAAATAAAATGACTAAATTATCAAAAAATGATGACTTGCCTTATTGGGTTGGCTTTAGTTTGATTAGTAATTTGGGGCCTAAAAATTGGCAACGAATAATAAGATATTTTCCCGATTTGAAAACCGCCTGGCAAGCCGAGGTCAAAGAAATAATAAAAGCCGGACTAAACGAAAAACTGGCCAATGAAATTCATTCAAAAAGATTAGAGATTGAACCCGACCTGGAATGGCAAAAATTAATTGATCAAAAAATTAAGGTAACAACCTGCCTGGATGAGCAATACCCAAAATTATTAAAGGAAATTTATGACCCTCCTCCCCTCCTTTATTACCGAGGTAATTTTAATTTAAATCAGGATTTTTGTTTGGCAGTTGTCGGCAGCCGCCGGATTGGCAATTACGGAAAACAAGTCACCGAGGAATTAGTCGGCCAGTTGAGCCAGCGCGGATTGACTATTGTCTCAGGCCTGGCTTTGGGAGTTGACGCCTGCGCCCATCAAGCCGCTATCAATAATCACGGCAAAACAGTGGCGGTTTTGGGTTCAGGTCTCCAACGGATTTATCCGGCAAGCAACACAAAACTGGCTGAACAAATAATTAATAGGAACGGCGCGATTATTTCGGAATTCCCGTTGGGTACCTTGCCATTAAAATATAACTTCCCCCGGCGCAACCGAATTATTTCCGGCTTAAGCCTAGGGGTTTTGATTACTCAAGCCAAAGAAAAATCCGGTGCCTTAATTACCGCCGATTACGCTTTGGAACATAACCGCGAAGTCTTTGCGGTGCCGGGAAATATTTTTCAGGAAGGCAGCTTTGGACCGCACCGTTTAATCAAGGCGGGAGCCAAACTGGTTGAAACAGCTCAAGATATTTTGGAAGTTTTGAATTTAGAAAGTATTAAAGAATTAAAAATTGCCAATCAGGTTTTGCCCACCAACTCCACCGAAGAAAAAATAATTGAGATTTTAAAAACCGAACAAATGCACATTGACAAAATAGCAAGATACGCTAGACTTGATATCAGTATTATTAATGCCACTTTAAGTGTCATGGAAATGAAAGGTTTGATAAAACATTTGGGCGGCAGTAACTACGCAAAAACCAGATGAAAAAAATAACTCAACAAGATAAAATATATCTGCTATTCGCTTTGTTTATCGGAGCGCTATTAAGCGCCAATTTTTTGGGCGCTAAAATAACAGCTTTTAGCTTGCCAATAATTCTAGCCTGGCCGCTAAACATTATTTTTTGGCCGCTGATATTTATCATTAATTTGGCAGCCAGTCCATTTGGCAGCTACTCCCTGTTTGAATCACCGATACTGGCTTATAATTTTTTTGATGTTGTCCATGTGTCAGTGGGAATTTTAACCGTACCAATAATGTTTTTGGTAACCGATATTGTTGAAGAGGTTCTGGGCAAAGAAACAGCTAAAAAATTTATCAACGCCGCGTTAATCGTGATGATCTTCACCGTCATAATCACCGCCGTTTCAGTTTGGCTACCCGCCGACCCCAGTCGCCAATATTTTTCCCAGGAAGCCTACGCCAACATCTTTGCCGTGACTATCAGAATGAGTATTGCCTCAATTATTGCTTTTATTCTGGCTCAATATCATGATCTTTGGGCCTTCAATTTTTGGAAAGAAAAAACCGGCGGGCGCTGGTTATGGCTGCGCAACAATGCTTCGACCATTGTTTCCCAGTTGATTGATTCAACCGCTTTCATGTTTATTGCTTTTTACGGCTTAACACCAAAATTCAATATTCTTTATATTATCTCATTAATCATCCCCTACTGGATTTTCAAAATTCTCTTTGCATTAATAGACACTCCGTTTGCCTATCTGGGAGTCAGATGGTTGAAGACCGAAAAAAACAATAAACAAAATTAAATGAAGGCTAACAACTTTCAAGCTTACTTGGCGGCGGTAAAATATTTGGAATCAATCCAAAATATCGCCCAAGACGATTATTTCATCAAAAAAACCGGGCGCTCAATTTTTTTAAAACGCATGGGCGCGTTACTAAAAGAGTTAGGCAATCCTCACTTGGGCGTAAATTATATCCATATTGGCGGCACCTCAGGCAAAGGTTCGGTGGCCAACATGATCCAGTCAATCCTAACTCAAGCCGGATATAAAACCGGCTTATTTACTTCACCTTACCCAACCACTTCAATCGAAAAGATAAAAATTAACAAGCAGTTAATTAGTCCTGATGAGTTTGCCAAGCTGACGGAAAAAATAAAACCAGCAGTCGACCGGGTTTACCTTAGATCGCCTTATGGCCGACCTTCCTACTTTGAAATTTTTACGGCCATTGGTTTTTTGTATTTTAAACAACATCATTGCGACTATGTCGTTTTGGAAGTCGGCTTGGGCGGGCGACACGATGCGACCAACATTATCCCTCAGGCCGATATCACGGTAATCAATCGAATTGGCTACGATCATACTGAAATCCTAGGAAAAACTTTAAGTCAAATTGCCAAAGAAAAAGCCGCCATCATCAAGCCCCGAACCATTTTTTTTACCACCAATCAAAATAGCCCAAAAGTCCTAAACATTTTTAAAGAAGCTTGCCGAAAAAATCAAGTACCATTTAATGTGGTAAAAACGCCAACAACACGGTATCAGCTCAAACTTTTGGGAGAACACCAACAAGACAATGCCCAAATTGCCGAGCAGGTCGCCAGATATTTGAAAATTGACAATCAAACGATCAGAACCGGTTTAAGCAAGGTAAAAATGTCTTGTCGAACCGAAATTATCCAAACTAAACCGCTGGTAATTTTGGACGGCGCTCACAATCAATCAAAAATTAAAACCACTTTACAAATTATTGATAATTTGACATACCAAAAACTTTATCTTATTATTGCCTTAACCAATGAACGAAACGCTACGGAAATTTTCAAAGAAATCAGCACCAAGGCTGATCAAATAATAATTACCCGCCATTTATCGCCAAGTCGTCGATGCTACCCGCCAAAAAAAATAGCGGCGAAGTTGAAAAGTAAAAAGCCGATTATGATATTTCTGGATCCGTTTCAAGCACTCAAACAAGCTTTAAATCAAGCGAACAAAAATGATTTAATCTTGGTAACCGGATCATTTTATTTGGCAGGGCTGCTGCGCCAACATTGGCGAGATGAATCTAAAATATTAACTGAACGAAAAATATAATGAAGGGAAAAAATTTGGTGATTGTTGAATCACCGACCAAGGCCAAAACTATTTCAAAATTTTTGGGGTCCGAATACAAAATCGAATCCTCTTTTGGTCATATCCGCGATCTGCCAAAAAGCAAACTGGGAGTTGATGTTGAACACAACTTTGAACCCCAATATGTCATTCCCACCAAATCGCGCCAGCGAGCCAATGAATTAAAAAAACTGGCCGACAAAGCCCAGACGATTTATTTCGCAACTGACGAAGACCGCGAAGGCGAAGCCATCTCCTGGCATTTGGTTAATATTTTTAAGACTCCCCAGGATAAAGTTAAAAGAATTGTTTTTCACGAAATTACCGAAGAAGCAATCAAAGAAGCTTTAAAAAATCCGCGGACATTGGATTTGAATTTAGTTGACGCCCAACAGGCCAGACGAGTCTTGGACCGGCTGGTCGGCTACCAGCTCTCCCCGTTCTTATGGAAAAAGGTGGCGCGCGGCCTTTCGGCCGGACGGGTTCAATCAGTGGCAGTCAGACTGATTGTTGAACGCGAACGAGAAATTCAAGCTTTTAAACCAGAAGAATATTGGAGTATTGAAAGTATTTTTGAAGCCCAGGGCACAAAGTTTGAATCTAAACTCCATAAAATTAAAGATCAGGTTATTGATAAGCTGGAGATCAAAAATCAGGCTCAGGCTGAAAATATTATTAAAGATTTAACAGGCGCCAAATACCAAATCGAAAAAGTCGAAAAACGCCAAACCAAAAAGCGGCCGCTACCGCCTTTTACCACTTCCACCTTACAACAGGCGGCTAACGCCCGCTTAGGTTTTTCGGCCAAACAAACGATGATGCTGGCCCAACAATTATATGAAGGTATCGAGCTTGGTTCCGGCGGCGTTGGTTTAATCACCTACATGCGAACCGACTCTTTGAATTTGGCCCAAAAATTCCTAGACGAAGCCGGCAATTATATTAAAGATAAATTCGGCAATAATTACCACGACGAACCCAAACGATACAAAGCCAAATCAAAGTTGGCCCAAGAAGCTCATGAAGCAATCAGGCCAACTCTGGCCGAAAATGCACCGGAAAAAATCAAACCACATTTAAATGAAAGGCAGTTCAAGCTGTATCAGTTGATTTGGCAGCGAGCCATTGCCAGCCAAATGGCTGACGCGATCACCGACAACACCACTGTTGACATCAAAGCGGCCGATACGGTTTACACTTTCCGCAGCACCGGTTCGGTTATAAAATTTGACGGCTTTTTGAAAGTTTACCCAACCAACACCAAAGAAAATATTTTGCCCGATGTTGAAGAAAAAGATCAAGTCAATTTGGTTGAGCTTAAGCCGGAACAGCATTTCACCCAACCACCGGCCAGATATTCGGAAGCCACGCTGGTCAAAGCTTTGGAAGAATACGGCATTGGCCGACCGTCAACTTACGCGCCGACCATTTCCACCGTCCAAGATCGAGGGTATGTTGAAAAAGAAGACAAGCGCCTTAAACCAACCGACATTGCTTATTTGGTAAACGATTTGCTGGTTGAACACTTCCCCGAAATTGTCGACTATAAATTCACAGCCAATATGGAGGATGACTTGGACGAAATTGCCGAGGGTAAAAAGAAATGGCAGCCGATTATCCACGAATTCTGGGGGCCGTTTAAAACCAACTTGGACAAAAAAGAATTGGAATTAGACAAAAAGAAATTGACCGAAGAAAAAACCGATGAAGTTTGCGAGAAATGCGGTAAACCAATGGTAATTAAAATTGGACGGTATGGAAAATTCTTAGCTTGCACCGGCTATCCGGACTGTAAAAATACCAAGCAGCTTGGCGGCGAAGGCAATGAACCACAAACTCCAGAAGTAACCGGCGAGACCTGCCCGGACTGCGGCAAGCCGTTAGTCAAACGCCGTGGACGCTTTGGCGAGTTTGTCGGCTGCAGCGGTTATCCTGATTGTAAATATATTAAAAAAGAAGCAGCTCAAACTTTTGGCACTTGCCCGAAATGCGGCAAAGGTAAAATTGTTGGCAAACGCAGCCGCCGCGGATTTTTCTATGCTTGCGACCAGTACCCGGAATGTAAAAATGCCTTATGGGGCAAGCCACACATTAAAGAAGGAAAAACTGAACCAGAGACTTGCCCGGACTGCGGCGCAATTTTAGTGGAAGGCGGCAAAGACGCAATTAAATGTAGCAATAAAGATTGCAGCTATAAAGAATAAAAATCAGCTAAACAAAAAATCCCGCGACAGCGGGATTTTTTGTATCCTTAACAAAAGTTTAGTTAGGTCATAAAATTGCGGCCATTGAATAAGACACGACGGACAGCGCCAGATAAACCGGCAAAACAATTGTTGCGGTCAGCACGGTAAAGGCGCGAGTAATGTCAAAATCCATGTCTTGAGCCTGCTGGAGTTGTTGGCAATCCATAAATTTTTGTTTTTATTTTTTAGTTTCAATTTTTAAGGTTCAAAAAACACGGCTAAACCAAAGTTGTAATTGCGTCCGAAAGCCGTGTTCTACTTTTTTGGTTTTTTGTTTTATTTAGCCCACAAAATGTTTAGGGGCAAACGCTGCTGGTATTAACCAGTCAGGCAATCTAAAAAGATAGGGGTTCCCTATCTCAATATAATCAGTATAGCACATCTAAATTTTTTTGTCAAGATTTTAAAATAAAAAAAGACCGGCGCATCGCTTGTTTGCAACGCGCCGGCACTAAAGAGTTTGACTGTTTTTCGACCTTCAAAGGGTCGATAGCAGCACTGCTACTGAATGGGAATGGTGAGGTGAGCCAACGGCTCTACCTCGTTGCCCGCGCCGTCGGTAAATACCGGCGGACGATTGATGCAGGGGACCTGCCCGCACATTTCGGCGACGGTGTCGGACTGCACCAAGAACAACTCCAGACGAACCGCGTCCGAATCCGGCGCAAACGAGATGTCCCAGGTTCCACCGACAATCGGCGAGTAGGCCTCGTCGCCGAAGTTCGGCTTGGCGTAATACGCCTCGTAGGTTCCGCCGTCACCGTCCGGGTGCTGGGTTACCGAGAACAGCACCAGATCGGCGCAGTTGGCCAAGGACTCAAGGTCCGGGCCAAAAATAACGCCATGCGACTGCGTGCCGTCGACTTCCGTCGAGAATAAAGTGTACTCGTTGAGATACACCTGCTCGCACGGAAGCAGCTCTCCTTCGCCTTCTCCTTCGCCTTCGCCCTCACCGGACACATCTTCCTCAAACACGGCTCGCACGGTCTTGTCGCCATCCACGGTTAAGGTGGTAGGATTGGTGGTGCCGGAGACATCCCCCTCCCAGTGGTCAAAGCGCCAACCAAAGCCATGAATGGCCCAGACTTGCACTTCGGTGCCAGCAGAAAAGTCACACACATGGGCATAGCCACATGGTGCGGGGTCCGTGGATATTGATCCATCGCCAACGACTTCCTTGGTGACGGTAAAGGTTTGGGTCTCACCTTCGCCCTCACCGGACTCAACACCGGTGACGGTAACGCTCTGGGAGCCCAACTGGCCGCAGTCATTGCTGACCACGACATACCAAGTCTGAGCCTGGTTGGTAACCCCCACCGAGAGAGGACTGGCGTCTATCGGGCCGAGAGACAAACCATCTTCTACCCGCCGCCATGAATACATCAGCGTTGGCGTTCCAGTTGCCTCAACATCCAGCGTCACCGTTTCGCCGACCATGGCTTCAACCGACTGAGGTTGAACCGTGATTTGTGGCGCTTCGCACTCACCTTCGCCCTCACCTTCCGAGGAACAAGGGCCGGTGGAAACCCAGATCTGAACGGTCACACCCGCTTCCACCTCCTGGCCCTGCCCGGGAGAACAGGCAAAAACCACTCCCGGCGCGACATAGTCATGACATTCGTGGGTCACGCTCGTTTGGAAACCGAGCAGCTCCAACGAAGTCCGAGCCTGGGCTTCCGTCAGTCCCAGCAACACGGGCACCATCACGGCATCCGACTGCCCGGGGCAAAAGCCGTCTTCTGTGGCTTCGGTCGGGCAATAGTGATACCCGTCCGAGTTGAAGAACTGGATGACGCGCAACAGCTCCGAGAGTTCGATGCGGCTGTCCTCGTTGATATCCGCATCATGAAACACCTGAGCCTGCGCCGGGGCCATCATGAAGACGGCCGTCATCACTGCCAAGAACAATTTTCTCATCGCACTTTCCCTTTTTGTTACTAACCAGACCACCACGACAAACCCTATTGCCGCAACGGACTAGCCATTTCTGAATTGTATATGGGCACTAACCAAGCACTCCTAGAATTTAATTTCTAGGACTTAGTTAGAATCTTACTTTTTATCATAAAATCAATATTTTGTCAATAGCAAGCATTATAAATCACTAATTTTAGCAAATTTACTCCATAATAAAAGCGGCCGAAAGAGAGTTAAACCCCGAAACTTTGTTGATGCTAGGGTGCTCCTTTCGAGCCGCAAAATCATAATACCATAAAAATTGGCTGATACAAAAATAACGGGTCGTTGGCGATTTGCCGCTGACCCGTGATTTGACCTGTTGTCTCAGTTTTTTCCCGTTTTTAAAGCGGTGCGGGCGCCGCTTCTATTTTTTTGTCTGCACTCTAGGGCAATCAAGATGGGCAGATCTCTAGCCCATAGCGCAAACGCGGATAGCTTAGCGATCCGCTAAATCGCCAGGCAAATTAAGAGAGGCTCAAGCCTCTCCCCCGGGGCCGCCTGGCCCTCCCCGAGTTACTGGGTGCTCTTGTGCATGGACCCTCCTCCCTCATCAGTTGTTGAAAGCTTCACCAAAACCACAGCAATTAGCAGACTAACAAAAAACACCAACCAAGTCAATAATATTTACAGCTATGGTAAAGACGGCTAAGATAAAAGCAACCACACTAAACGGAGGAGTGCCAATGAAGAATACTGATGATGGCGACAAATCATTGGATTTTTACAGCCTACTGGAAGAGGGAATGTTTGCGGAGGGACAACAGTGGCCTTGGTTTGAATGCCCAGATTTGCGGTTCAGACATCAGCTGAACCAAAAGACCTTGAGATCAATTCCTCAGACAGCAGACTATTCAAACTAAACTAATGGGCCCGGTTGGCAAAGCCAACCGGGCCCTCATTAATTGAACGAAAAGAAACCAACAAAAAAATAAGTTATAAAGAAAACACCTCGAAGTAAAACCACAAGGTGTTTCCCAAGTTTCTAGGTTATACCTAGCATCAACAAACCAATCCTAGCACAACTCTTAATTTTTGTCAAGCTTTAACCGAATTTAAAATCATCCATCAAAATTGCTTTTTGGGCTTAAGTCTTTTACAATAACTAAGGCGAATAAATAAAAAATCCATGCCAACAATTGATGATTTGATAAAAGCCCTAAAAAACGGCGATGGTCAAAGAAACCAGCCAAAAATCCCCTTCCCCAACTTCAATCGGAATAACAAGAATGGGTATGATTTTGATTTCATTAAATTAGCCTACGAATACTCCGAGCAGGCCCATCATGGTCAAACGCGCAAATCCGGCGAGCCATATATTCAGCATCCTTTGCGAACCGCCATTCAATTGGCCAACATGAAGCTTGACCAAGCAACAATTATCGCCGGATTATTACATGATGTTCCCGAGGACACTGACTACAGTTTGGTTGATATTGAGAAAAATTTTGGCCCCGAAATCGCCAAATTGGTTGGCGGCATCACCAAACTTGGCATCATTAAATATCGTGGGATTGAGAAATATGCGGAAAATCTGCGCAAGATGTTTGTCTCCATGGCCCAGGACATCAGAATCATCCTGATTAAGATGGCCGATCGACTGGACAACTTGCGAACCCTTGATGCCTTGCCCAAAGAAAAACAAAAACGGATTGCGGCTGAAAGCCTGGAAATCTATGCCCCGATTGCCAACCGTTTGGGTATGGGATCAATCAAAGGTGAAATTGAAGACTTGGCTTTTCCTTATGTTTACCCGGAAAAGTACCAATGGCTGGAACAAGAAATCATACCAGCCATTAAAGTTGAAATGGAATACATCCAAAAAGTAATCAAAACCATTGAAAAAGAACTCAGACAAAATAAAATCAAGATTGTTTCGATTCATGGCCGGGCCAAACGGCTTTACAGCCTCTACCGCAAATTGATCAGGCCGCAATACGACGGCGATGTCTCCAAAATTTATGATTTGGTGGCTCTAAGAATACTGGTCCCAACCGTCGGCGATTGTTATCACGCTTTGGGAATTGTCCATGAAAATTGGAAACCTCTGCCGGGCAGAATTAAGGACTACATTTCCCAGCCAAAACCAAACGGTTATCAATCACTACACTCCACCGTTTTTGGTCCGGAGGGCAAGATTGTCGAAGTTCAAATCAGGACTCCAGAAATGCACCATCAAGCCGAGTTTGGTATCGCCGCCCACTGGCACTACAAAGAAACCAATCATAGATCAAAAAAACTTGGCGACAAGGGCTATACCCTGCCAAAAAAATTGGACTGGGTCCAAGATTTGGTAAAATGGCAGGAAGAAATCAGGGACAACGAACAATATCTTAAAGCTCTGACTTTGGATTTTTTCCAGAATCGAATTTTTGTTTTCACTCCCAAGGGTGATGTCATTGACCTGCCTGAAAATGCCACGCCGGTTGATTTTGCTTATCATGTCCACAGTTGGATCGGCGATCATTGTGTTGGCGCCAAAATCAACGGCCAAATAACCAGTCTGGATGATAAATTAAAAAACGGCGATGTCGTCGAAATCATCACCGATAAAAATCGCAAAGGCCCCAGCCGGGACTGGCTTAAATTTGTCAAAACCGGCGCAGCCAAAGGAAAAATCAAATCAAAATACCTCAGCCAGATAATCGACTGACTAAATTATCCAGTTCTTCGCTTGAAAAAAATTCAATCACAATTTGTCCGGATTCTCCGGATTTTTTGACATTAACCTTAGTGCCTAACGCGGCCTGCAGCCGGTCTTCCAAGGCGGTAATATTGGGATCCTTGGCCCGGCGAACATGGCGGCGAACAACAATTTTTTTGGCCTGATTTTCTGCGGCTCTAACCGTCAAATCCTGTTTCAAAACTTTCTGAAAAAATTTCAAGCGTTCCTGGGGAGGCAGACCAACAATCAAGCGCGCCGTGCTAAAGTTAATTTTACCGCTGGCTAAAGCTTTCTGAATTTCTGTCGGCAAAGTCAGCAACCGCAAAATATTGGTAACCGCCGAGCGGCTTTTGCCGACCCGCTTTGCCGCTTCTTCCTGAGTCAGACTAAATTCATCAATCAAGCGCTGATAAGCCACGGCTTCTTCAATCGGGGTTAAATCCTTACGCTGAATATTTTCAACTAAGGCTAATTCAAGCTTCTGCTGTTCGGCTAAATTACGAATGATGGCTGGAACCGTCTTTAATTCCAAAATTTGAGAGGCGCGCAATCGTCGTTCACCGGCAATCACTTCATAATTATCACCACTGGGAACCAAGATTAACGGCTGTAAAATACCATGTTCCTTAATGGAATTGGTAAGCTCTTCCAAACTCTCATGATCAAAACTACTGCGCGGCTGTAAAGGATTAGCCTTAATTTTATTAATTGGCACTTGGGCAATTGATTCAGAAATCAGAATTTTTGAATCCTGCGGGATGATTTGTTTGTCGATTTTAGGCGGAATTAAGGAGCCTAGCCCCTTGCCTAGACCTTGAGGTTTTGCCATAGTTTAAAAAATATAATTTTCTTGCTCAATTATTTCCCCGGCAAGCTGCTCGTAAGCCTTGCCACCAGGAGAACTTGAATCATAAGATAAAATTGTCTGACCATAACTAGGCGATTCGGTCAGCCGGACATTGCGCGGAACGATGGTACTAAACAACCGGTGCGGAAAATGTTGACGCAGCTCTTCCAAAACCTGAAAAGAAAGCTTGTTGCGCTTGTCATACATGGTAACCACGGCACCCAAGATGGTTAATTCCGGCCGTAAATTTTCCTTAACCAGATTAACGGTGTTAAGCAATTGACCCAAGCCTTCCAAAGCCAAATATTCGGCCTGGACCGGGATCATCACTTCTTTAGCCGCCACTAAGCCGTTAATAGTCAATAGATCCAAAGACGGCGGACAGTCAATCAAGATATAATCATAGTCGTTGCTGACTTCCAGCAAAGAATCGCGCAGCTTATACTCTCGATTTTCCGCGCCGACTAGTTCAACCCGGGCACCGGCTAAATCCTGAGTCGAGGGGGCCAATTTATAACCCTGATGATGAGTACCAACCGTAATTTCCCGAAATGAAACGGGACTAAAAAGCGTATGGTACACCCCTTTTTCCAACCCGGCAGGATTAACACCAAGGCCGGAGGTGGCATTGGCCTGCGGATCAAGATCAACTAACAAAACAAACTTACCCAGCCAAGCCAAGTAAGCTCCTAAGTTTACTGCAGTGGTCGTCTTACCAACACCACCTTTTTGATTAACGATCGCAATAATCCTTGCCATAGCTTAATTATAGTTGAAAAATAAACCTTTGACAATTATTATTTTTTTCATTATACTGTGTTTTGTAGTCGCTTAAGGCTCTTTTTGGTCTTTAGCTCCAATTTAAAATCGAACGGCGACACCCTTTTCTGATAAGCCAATTGATAGCCCTTTTAAACTTATTTTAGTCGAACCTTATAAAAGCAGAAAGGAAGCCGGGAATAGAGAAAAATATCTCAAGTCAGGAAGCGGAAAAGAATTTTTAGAAAGCTTAATCAAGCCCGAGTGGCGGAACTGGTAGACGCGCACGACTCAAAATCGTGTGGACTCTGTCCGTGAGAGTTCGAGTCTCTCCTCGGGCACCATAAAAATCTTATGGAGCCAACACCGATCGTAAACAAAATAATAAGCCAGCCGTTTGTCATCAGCGGTTGTATTATTAAAAACGGCGATCAATTTTTACTGGTTCAGGAAGCCCGCAAAGAAAGGGGCAAGTGGAACCAACCGGCCGGTTGGCTCGACTTTGGCGAAAAAATTATTGATGGCGCCAAACGCGAAGCCAAAGAAGAAACCGGTTTAGAAATTAAAATTACTGGGCTTCTGGGAATTTATTCCCTGATCAAACACCAAGACGGCAAGATTTATCACGCGGTAAAATTTATTTTCGCCGCTGAAGCGTTGACTAATGATATAAAATTCGATCCCGAGGAGCTAATAGCTGTAAAATGGTTTAGCCTTGATGAAATAAAAAAGTTAAAAGCAGAAAGGATTCTAAGAGATCACGACATTATTAATGAAATCCAAGATTACCTTGACGGTAAAATTTATCCGACAGAAATAGTTGATAAATATTACGAACAAGTTTGACAATTGAACAGATTACTATTATACTGGCAAAATCGACGCGGGATAGAGCAGTAGCAGCTCGCCAGGCCCATAACCTGGAGGTCGGGGGTGCAAATCCCCCTCCCGCAACCAAATAAAAATAATTTACCCGATATAAAGACTTCGCGGCGAGGTAGCTCAGTTGGTTAGAGCGAAGGAATCATAACCCTTAGGTCGTGGGTTCGAATCCCACCCTCGCTACCAGACCCAAAAAATCAGCAATAAATCAGCAATTCTCTAGGTCAGGGGATTTTTTTGTTGTCCAAAAAAAATAAATTTGATAAAATATAAAAGTAATCAACAACTAACCAACTTAATAAATATGTATTTAACAATCCACGCGGCCGCCGGCGCCCTAATTGGCACCTATGTTGAAAACTCGCTAATTTCATTCATTGTGGGGTTTATGTCTCACTTCTTTTTAGATATGCTCCCGCACAAAGACGGCGAATTGCCGACCAAAACCCACAGCGCCAAAGCTTTGAGAAAACTGTATTTCAGTAAAATTGTCGGATTGATTTACTTTGACATCTCTATGGCTATCATCGTCGCTGGCGCATTATTTACCAATAATATCCAATTTTTAACTAAGCCAATCATTTGGGGAATGATCGGCGCGATTTTACCCGATGTTTTCCAAGCTTTAAGCTTTTTCTTTGCCAAAAATAAGATTCTTCGCAAATTCAACGAGTTTCACAATTTCATCCATTACTCTCCCCAGCAGCCGATTTCTTTTATTAATGGCCATCTCACCCAGCTAGCCACCTTGATTATTTTGATCAGGCCGTTGCTGATCTAATCAAACAATAACCGACCGGAATCACCGGGATCTTTACTTATGTTTTTAACCGTCCATACCGCCGCAGGCATTATTATCGGCGAAACCGTAGGCAATCCCTGGCTGGCTTTCCTCGCCGGCTTCATCTCTCATTTTATACTGGATGCCATTCCCCACGGTGACAATACACTAATAACCAACCGACCTAAATTCGCCAAGAACACGATTGATCTGCTGGTTAAATTATTAATAATCGACCTGGGTTTTTTGGTTCTAATTTTTGGCGCACTATATTTGGAAGGAGAAATTTTACTGACCTGGCCTTTGATAATGGCAGTTGCCGGCACGATCTTGCCCGATTTCATTCAAGGAGTATATTTTTTAACCAAAACCAAAAAATTAGAGAAATATTTCGCTTTTCACGAAAGAATGCATACGGTTATGAATGGTCTGACCGTATCATTTAGAACCGGAATGATAATTCAATTCTCCGTATTGATGATATTACTATTCATTATCTATTTGATTTGAAAAACCTGCATCACCCCACATCCCCACTTGGATATATATATAATAAAAAATGCCTGATTGCTCGGGCAAATTTTTATTATATATAAGTTAGATGTCTAAAATCTTGATGAATTCTTGTTTGTTCTTGAATGGGCCGATCAGAACCAAATTAAGATGTGATTTTTTAATCAGATCATTGGCTACCTGCAAAACCTGCTTTTTGCTGACGGCAAAAATTTTTTTCAAACGCTCTTCGGGAGAATCCAGATTATTGAAAAATAATTTTTGCTTGGCATACCAATCGGCAATATGTTCGGAATCTTCCAGGTCCAAAACCATTTTACCTTTCAAAAATTCCTTGGCATTATTAAGCTCTTTGGCACTGACGCCATGGTCTTTCAGCTTCCTTAATTCGGCCAAAATGACTTCAATGGCCTGTTTAATTCTGGCTTTATCAAGCCCGGCCTGAATCATCAAAGTACCGACATCTTCATAGGCGCTAACATCGGATTTAACGAAATAAGCCAATCCCCGGCGTTCGCGCACCTCTAAAAATAACCGCGAACTCATATTGCCTCCCAGGATAACCGACAGCAGATAAAGCGGATAAATTTTAGTGTTTTTAAAACTGTAGGCCAAAAAACCCAAGCCCAATTGAACTTGACTGCTGGATCGGTAAACCAAATTGAGCTGGGGCTTAGATTGATTAATTTTCAGCCGCTGATATGATCTGTTGGAATGACGAGTGCCAGAATAACTGAAATATTTGTCGGCCAATTGGGAAACTTGTCTTCGGGTAATATTGCCGGAAACTGCCAGTACCAAATTTTTAGCTTGATAAAAATTATTTTTAAAAGCCAAAATCTTTTGGCGACTAACCTTTTGGATTACTTCCTTGGGCCCGGAAATTAAACGACCAAGCGGGTGGTCACCAAAAACAGTTTGTTCAAAAATTGAAGCAAGCAGCAGTAGCGGATTGTCGTGGTACATATTAATTTCTTCAATAATCACTCCCCTTTCCTTATCAATTTCTTGACCGTCAAATTTGGAATTAAACAGCATATCGGACAAAATATCAAAAGCTAATTCCAAATGTTCCCGGCTAACTTTGATGTAATAACCAGTATGGTCTTTGGCCGTAAAAGCGTTATACTCGGCGCCAACGGCATCCAATTCCCTGGTCAAGTCCAAACTGGTGGGGCGCTTAACCGTACCCTTAAACATCAAATGCTCAATAAAGTGCGAAACCCCGTTAAGATCTTTTGATTCATAACGAGAGCCAACCGGCACCAATACTAAAACCGTCACCGCTTTAGTTTCTTTAAGCGGCGCCGTAATAAGATTTAATCCGTTTTTTAGTTTAGTTTTTTTAACCATTAAGCTTGCCTAATAAGTAAGCGGCTAATTGGTCAACCTTAACCCGTTCCTGGCTCATGCTATCGCGATCGCGAACCGTGACGGATTTATCGTTTAGAGTATCAAAATCAATGGTAATACAGTAAGGAGTGCCAATTTCGTCCTGGCGGCGATAGCGGCGACCAATACTTTGGGTTTCATCGTAAGTGATGGAAAAATATTTGCGCAAATCGTCAGCAAGTTCCTTTGATAAATTAGTCAATTCTTCCTTCTTGGATAACGGCAAAACGGCTGCCTGATATGGCGCCAAATCTTTTGGCAATTTCAAGACTACCCGGGTTTCGGTCTTGCCGTCTGCTGTTGGCGCCGCTTCTTCGGTAAAAGCTGAAACCAAAACGGCCAATAAGGTCCGGTCTACTCCCCAAGTAGGCTCAATCACATGGGGAATAAATTTTTCATTAGTCTTAGGATCGGTATAAGACAAGTCCTGACCGCTCAACTCGGCATGACTTTTTAAATCGTAATCAGTCCGGTAGGCCAAACCATAAAGTTCGTCCTGACCAAACGGAAACATAAAATCAATATCAACTGTCCGTTTTGAATAATGAGCCAACTCGTCTTTACCGATTTCCCGATAGACCACCGATTGCTGACTGATACCCAATGAATCAATCCAGGCTTTCATTTCATTAAGCCAATGCTCAAAATATTTTTCCCAATCTTGCTCCTTGATGAAATATTCAATTTCCATCTGCTCAAATTCCCTGGTACGAAAAGTAAAATTGCCGGGAGTAATTTCATTGCGAAAAGCCTTACCAATTTGAGCAATTCCAAAAGGAAAGCCGGTGCGGGTTGAATCAATGACATTTTTAAAATCGACAAACATCGCCTGAGCGGTCTCGGGCCGCAAGTAAGCCACCGCCGTATCGTCTTCCACTGGACCGACAAAAGTCTTAAACATCAAATTAAATTTCCGAACCGGCGTCAGCTCTCCCCCGCACTCCGGACATTCTTTCAATTCCTGAGGAGCTTCTTTCATTGTCCCTAAATCCGGTTTAATGCCCTTAACTTCCAGAAGATGGTCGGCGCGAAAGCGCTTTTTGCATTTTTTACAATCAACCAACGGGTCGGTAAAATTTTTCAAATGGCCGGAAGCTTGCCAGACCTTGGGATTCATAATCAAAGCAGCATCAATTCCCACAATATCACAGCGGCCGTGAACAAACCGTCGCCACCACTTCCGTTTGATATTGTTTTTTAATTCAACGCCCAACGGGCCGTAATCCCAAGTATTAGCAAACCCGCCGTAAATTTCGGAGGATGGATAAATAAACCCTCGCTGTTTAGTAAGGGAAATGATTTTATCCATCAGCTGATTGTCGATTATTTTTTTTGCCATAGACCAAGCTTAACTTAAAACGACTTTTTTTTCAAGGCCTAATTCTGACTAGATTAAAAAATTCACAACTACGGCGCTAACCACCGCCACGGTAATATTGTCGTCAATTTTTAACGGCAAACTTTCGGCGATGGCCGCGACAACCGCCGTTTTAAAGCTGACGCTAACAAGCTGGCTGGTGACCAAAATTGGATCAAACCATTTGAGCACCACCCCCGCGCCGAGGGCGCCAAAAACGACAAAGGCCAAGCTGCCAGCATAACTCTTGGTTAAATTCCAAGGCAACTTTCTAGTCTTGAAATTACGGCCGATCAAAGTGGCCATGCCGTCGCCCAAAGCCAAAATACCCCAACTTACAGCCACCACTTTCAGGGGAAAAATTAAAATCAAAGTCAACAAAACCAAAAAATAAGTCACCGCGCCGTTACGGTATTGTTTTTCGAAATGGCGATAGAAGTGAGAACGAATTTTCAAACGAGGAAAAATGAATAATACCAGCACCAGTAAAAAAATTAAAATTAAAAGCGACTGGAAAACCGACAAAAATTTTAAGACAAAGGCCAGGCCAAATAGCAGAATATGAACGGCTTGTCGCTTGGTTTCATTATGCATAAATTATCCAAAGATGCTGGGTGAAGGTTTATCTTTTGAGGCGGGTTTGTCTTTGGGCGACTCGGATGAAACACCGGGCGTTTCCGGCTTGGTTGCCGATTCAACTTGGCCTGGTTTAACCGTCGGGGTTTGAGTTAAAGTTTGATCCTGACCCAAAGATTCGATTTTCTGGTCAAGGGTCTTGGCAATATCCTCAACCTGATCTTCCAGGCCATCAAGATCTTCCTGGCGTTCATCAATTTCTTCATGCAACTCATCCAACTGTCTTTTGGTCTTGAGCAGCTCTTCCAATGATTCACGGCCAACACCGCTACTTAAACTATCTACCCGTTTGGCCAAATCTTGGTCGGCTACTGGTTCAGTCGAACTCTCTGGTGCAAGCGGTTTAGATATTAAAGATACTGAAGACAAATTGGCCGACTGACCAATCTTTGGTTGGACACTGGTCTCTGGTTGATAACCTGTCGATTCCGTCGAAACGACAGTCGGCGTACTCGGAGCTGACGGCTGAACCAGGTCTTGACCTTTTTCCAAAGGAATATCTAAACCAATAACGGTTTCACGATCTTTGCTCACTAAATTAACATCAGCGGTCTGGCCTTTCCGATAGCCCGGCTTTTCGGCGGTAACATAATAAACATTATTATTAACCAAAAAGGAATAGCGGCCGCGGTTATCGGTTACCCGGGTCTCTAAAAGTTTGTTGTATTGCTTGTCATAAATACGGGCAATGGCGCGCGCCAATGGTTTTTTGGTTGCCCGATCATAAACAATACCCCAATTCTTGGGTGGCCGTTCATAGCCCAAACGACGAAACAAAACATAAAGCAAGCAGTGAACGCCAAACAAACTAAAAGTCAGCGGACCGGGGCTGACAACCATTGAAATAGCCGCCAGCGGTACGGCGGTAAAAGCCGCGGCATATTGAATCTTGCGCAAATAATGCTGAATAATAATCCGAAAAACCGGCTTTTCGCTGACCTGCGGGTCAATTGGAATGTTGACGGTAATATCGGCCCGGGCAGTGGTAACTTCCACCACCTCGCCATGATAAACATCAAGATAAGTGACATCTTCTTTAACATCCTTCAGATATTGCGTCGGAAAATCAAACTTCGGCTTAGTTACGGTCAAATAGTAACGGCCTGGTTCGGTCAAAAAACTGTAGCGCCCCTGTTTATCAGTTACCCGGGACTGAATCAACCGACCGTTTTCTTTGTTGTAAAGACGAACAATCGCCAAATCAACCGGCTGTTTGGTCAAGGCATTGTAAACCACTCCCCACTTCCGCCGTTTTTTTCTGAATAATGCAGCAAACGGCTGGGTGATAAAAAATTGAAGATAAGAAAAGAAATTGATGAAAGAAAAAGTGGCAAAAGTATTAACGGCAACAGCCGTAACGACTACCGGCGCCACCACCTCGTTGGCCTGTTCGACTAGCGGGTTATCAAAAACCTCCTCTTCCAAAAATGCCTGAATATTGACAATCACTTCGGTTAAATTCAGCTCGTTGTTGTCTTGAGGGCTTTCACAGCCCGGATCAGCTGGAAAATCAACCAATGAATCCTGATCGTTATCCAACCCATCAACGCAAGCTGAAAGTCTTAGTGAAAAATCCGGCGGAATGCCGCAGTCGACAGCACAAGACCAGTTAGTCTCAACTTCTTCGCAAACTCGATTGCCACAGCAAGGAATGGTAGCCAAACAGCTGCAACTACTGACATCAAGATACTGACAAGTACCGCAAGCCAACTCGCAACCGGCCAGACAGGAACGCGAAACCGGCGGTTTACCCAAATCCAAACCACAGCCGTTCAAATCGGAAACGGTTCTGGTTTGAACGCCGTTGATACACTCGCTCCAGGCCGTAACGGTCCAATTTGGGGTACAAATCACCACGCAATCCGCAGGACAATTATCATGATTTTCCGTCAATTCACAGACACCATTGCCACAAAACGGCACAATGTCTTCACAAATACACTGATCCAAATTGATCTGCTGACCGCTGCCACAAGTCAAGCCTTGGCAAACATCGCCACAGCTGCGGGTTAACGCCGGCTGATTGATCGGAATCGGACAGGCATTGCGGTCAAAACAATCCCGCGCCTGAATGCCAGACGGCGGACAAACCGCCGGCTGCCAGTCAGTACACTGCCAATCGGACAGACAACTGACTGAACAATCCTGAGGACAAGTATAAGGATCTTCCAGTGGCGGTTCACAAACACCATTGCCACATTGCGAAGGAATTGGTTGGCAAGAACAATTCTGGGGATTTAACTGAAAATTGGGAGGGCAAGTCACTCCGGCACAAGCGTCACAACCGATGGTCTCTTCGGGCAAGGGTTGATCGTTCCAGCAATTATTAATTTTTTGGCAGCTGCGAGTCTTTTGATTATTGACACAAGGAACCTGATCCCAATCCGCGGGAGTACAAAGCCATTCGGCTTGACAGGGACAATCAGGGTCAGCAATGTCAACAAAGCCGTCGGCATCATCATCAATGCCGTTGGAACAATTTTCAACCGCTCCCAAGGTCTGAAAGGAGCCGGTAACTGAATCTTGAGCGCTGGCCGCGACAGCGGTAATCCGATAATAATGAACAGTCGATGACTGCAAACCAATAATATTATAACTGAAATTTTGACCAGTTAAACCGCTAACCGAACCATCACTGACCGAAACATTGGTCCCCCATTCCAAAGTCGAATCAGCCACTTGGCAAGCCACGACCCAGCTGACAGTAGCCGAATTGGTAGTCGGCGTGGCCAAAACATTAGTAATATTTAATTCCCGCCGGCAGGTACTGGAACAACAATCACCGGAGACCAAGTTACCGTCGTCGCATTCTTCACCGGCTTCGACAATGCCGTTGCCGCAGCCAACTTCCACTTGGCAGATAGCCGAACAGCCGTCACCGGAAACCAAATTGCCGTCGTCGCATTCTTCACCGGCTTCGACAATGCCGTTGCCACAAGCCACGCTGATGCAAGGTTGAGTGCCGGAAATAACATTACAACCATCAGTACAGACAAACGAACGCTGGTTATTAATACATTCACCATAACTGCAAACTTGGTCACCGGGAATGCATTCTCCTTTGTTGTGAGCCAAATAATCCTGGGCATAATAATTATGATTGCCACCAACTTCCAAGTTGTAGACATCAACTTCAAGAACTTGCGGGATGATGCTGACAATCGGCACAATTCGACCGTCTTTAGTCAGCAAATTATCGCCGAGCTTGGCAAAACCAATCGGCTGCCACTGACCATTAATGTAAAATGGATGATTGGGAGTTACTTTGATTTCATCATTGATAATCAGGTAACCACCGGTCTGATGCTTAAAAATTTGAGTAACCAAACGATTTTCCTGTCGGCCGGTGGTTTCATTATAGGAAACCACCACATCACCTACTTCAACATCTTCAATGTTTTTGGTCACACCGCCGGCCAAAGCAATGTCAGTATCGCCCAAGAAACAAGCCGGCGCGCCGCAAACGCAATTGACGCAAGATGCGCCACCACTACAATCAGCGTCACTCTCACATTCTTCCGCTAAACTGATCGGGTTTTTGCAAATGGCGTCACAATAAGTGCCATTTTGAATGGAGCCGTCACCACAACTTTCCGTCAAAGTATTGCCATCGTCACAAGACTCGCCGGCATCAACATTACCGTCGCCGCAAGCTGGGCCGACATTAAGATTGGGCACTTCGGCGCTGACATTAACATTGGCGGCAAAAACCGTCGACAAACTGAAATTAATAAAAAACAAGCCAAAACTAAGGCTCAGAAAAAAACTAAAAATAAAATATTTTTTGGCCATTGACTTCATGATCGCTTGCTTGGCTGATGTTTTATTTTTTTAATTTTCTTATTAAGACAAAGAAAAACAATCAAACCAACCAGCAGCAGTAAGACCACGGAAAGCAAGCGCCAAGGGATAAACCAAAAATCAACAGTCCGGACAACCGGCTCGGCTGAACCATAAGCAAATGTTAAACTGGCCTGAATTTTTCCTACTGCCAAATATTCAAACTCCTGCTTGGCACTCAACCAAAAATTTTGCCAAGCCGAACCGGCAAAACCACTACCCCAAGCCACCTCAAACCGTCTGACCGTATCCGGCAAAACGGCTTTATGATCGGGATTAAGCGGCAAGCTGGCCAATTGTCCAAACCACCCGCGCAGTTCAATCACGCCAGTCGGACGCTGATGGATATTGCCGTTATTGGCAAACCGCACCAAAAAATTAAGCGGCAGCTCCCAAAAAATATTTTTAGCCTCAGCCGGGGCGAAATCCAAAACTTCACCGCTCTCGACCAAATCGCCCTCGACTTTCAAAAAAATCAGCGTTCCAACTTTACTATTTACCGCCAAGGAATCGACTTGTTTATCCGGAGATTGCTGCCAAAAAATAACAGCGTAATAACCGCCTGGAACGGCCTTGGCGGGGATAGAGACGGTAAACGGCACAATTGCCACCTGACGGGGCTGTAACAGAATTGAATCGGTTGGAACGGTAAACCAGTCAAGATATAATCGCCGCTGATCAGGTGGCAAATAAATCGGCGTACCGACTTCATCACTACTGGTAAAAGCTTCAATACTGGAAACCAAAACTAAATCCTCATCAGTCTCGTTATATAATTTAACAACCCCCTGAAGTGTTTCGCCGGGCGCACCGGTCAATTCAACCACCGGCGAAAAAACCGTCGCGGCCCAAACCGGGGTGGCCAGTAACCAAGAACCAAAAATAATGGAAAATAAAAAAAACTTTTTCATGACGGATTAAAAATTAGCAGTAGCCGCGAAAGTTAAAGTAGTTGAATAATTGCCTTGAGCAGTAGCCGTTGAGACATTGGCAATGTAAGAAATCGTAAAAGTCGTTTGGTTGACTAAGCTGGATGCCGAAGCCACCACATCACCGCTGTTAAAGGCAAATTGGTCGGCAGTATCATAGGGACTAGCTGCCGCGCCGATTGGTGCGCTGCCCGAAGGGTCCGCACCGATAGACGGCGCATTGTTGGCCACCAAGTTGATGCCAAACTGTTCGGCACCAATCGTGCTAGGCGAGGCTGTTGCGCCGATCGCTGCGATAGTATTAACACCGCTGGTCAAAGTCGAACCGCTAACGGTGACGGCGAAACCATTGGTGGCATTGGTATTAATAATCATGGTGTGACTGTCACTTTTAGTGGCCGAGTCGCTTAAAGTACCCAAATCAACAGCCGGGTCAGGAATGGCAAAACTCAAAAATTCACCAGGATACATTTCCTGAAAGCCAACTTTGGCGCCATAATTTGCCGAGGTTGAAGTAGCCGACAAAATAATGGCTTCGCCAATGGTATCATGAAGCGAATAAGTATCCGAGGTACTGGTGGACAAACCACCAGAACTAAAAACATCGGCATAAATTACATAATTGTCACTTTCCATGCGCGCCCAAATATTTAACGGACACAACAAGGCCCCAAGACTTAAAAACAAAAAATAGGTTAAAAATTTGTTCATAAATTAATTAAGTTACTGTTGATATTATACTAAAATTTTGACTTTAAATCAAAATGACCCCGCCATAGGCGGGGTCATTAAAAATTTAACTGAAACGATTACTGAGCGGCTGAATTTTTCTGACTGTTAACATAGTCATTAATCGCTTGGACAACCCGCGAGTCGTCTTTCAAATCTTCCATAATCACCACATGATCACGATTAATCACCATTTCATCGCGCGGGCCATGAAGTTCATTACCCAGCTTGATTAAGGTTAAACGCTGCTGGGTTTCCTGATTGGTAGTATCTCCTTCCTGGCTGCGTTGCAAAGGCTGGGTTACCACCTGCAAATAATAGATATCGGTTAAAACCACCAAGTCATTGGTAATTTTGTCGACTTTACCGAAATAAACCTGACCATTAGTCAGAAATACTGCCTGCCACTGGGCCCGCAGGCTGGAACCACCGGGTAACCAATTGCTACCAACTCCGGTATAGCTGGCGATCAAATAGATACCGCCGCCGATAATTACTAAAACGACAATTAAAGTTACTAAACCTTTGAGCCAGGAGCCGCCGGTTTCTTGACCCGGTCGTTTGGCAACTGGAGTGGTACTTGAAGATTGATCCATAGTTTTTAAATTTTTTGGTGGCACGGGATAAGCCATGTTTACCTCCTTAGAATTATAATGTTGGGAATCTAGTCATTCCCAGCTAATTAAATATTTAATATTTTGATTATACAGGTAAATTAATAACTTGAAAAGCCCTGACCGACTATTCCAAATCATCCTTAAGTTTAGCCAACTCTGACTTCTTAATAAAATCACTAACAATCACCCAAACTACCGTCGCAGCCGGAATAGCCAAAATCAAACCGATAATGCCGGCAATCCGGGTGCCAATCAACATAACGATAATAATAATAACCGGGTTCAAACCGACTGATTTTTTCATCACCTGGGGAACAATAATGTTATTTTCCACTTGCTGGATGACAATATACAAAATCAAAACCGCCAACCCGCGACCAAACGAAACCGGCGGTACGGCAAAGCCCAAAAAAACTGCCGGAATTGCCCCCAAAATCGGTCCGATATAAGGCACCAGTTCGGTAATGCCGGCGACCAGCGCCAAAACCAAAGCATACTTGGGTAACAGAATAATCAACCCAATGAAAGATAACACGCCGATAATCAATCCCAAAATCAGCTGCCCCCTGGCCCAATCGCCGATCTTTTTTTGAATAGCAGTAAACAATTGACTCAAATGATCATGATACCGCGCCGGTGCAATGGCCCGCAGAACCCGATCCATTACATCTTTTTCCACCACCAAATAAAAAGTAATAACCAAGATCATGATAAAGTTAACCAGATTTTCGAAGATGGCGATAATAAAACCATAAACACCAGTGGCTGCCTGTTGCAAACCTGACTGTAGACCCTTCAAGCCGCTCATGACATTATCCAACAACCCTTGCTGCTGTGAGTATTCTTTAATGCTCAGATAATTTTGAGAAATTTGTTCCCAGAAACCCGGAAAATTTTGAATGAACAAACCAATCTGTTCAGCAATTGGCGGGATTAACAACCTAATAACCAACACCAGAAATAAAAATAAAATCAGGTAAATTAAAAAAATCCCCAAGGCGCGGGGGATCTTCTTTTTTTCCAAATAACTGACTGGCGGTTCAATCAAAGCGGCAAAAATGATGGCGATAAAAACCATCAACAAAATGTCACCGATGAAATAAGCAAACAACACTACGGCAATAATTCCCAAAAATTTCAGGATCGTTAGCGTTGAAATATTAATGGTGATATTTTTTTCGTCCATTGTAATTAAACTCCTTTCAAAGCATCTTAATTATAATAAATTATACTTGCTAATGTCAATTAAAAAAGATATGATAACTGAGATTAGATGCCCCAAATTACCACCAACAAACAAGCACTACATGATTACCAGGTTCTCGACAAGGCCGAAGCTGGCATTGTTTTATCTGGCCCGGAAGTCAAAGCTGTTAAAAACGGCCAGATTAATTTGAAAGGTAGTCATATTTCAATTGACCCCAAAAGCGAAGTTTGGCTGATTGGCACCCACATTTCTCCCTATAAGCCAGCCAGCGCCAACCAAAAGGACTACCGGCCAACCAGGGATCGCAAGCTACTATTGAACCATAAGGAAATCGACCAACTGCGAGGCAAAAGTAAAGAAAAAGGCTTGACAATTCTACCTATTTCTGTATATACTAGAGGAAGTCTGATCAAAGTCGAAATTGCCGTGGTTCGAGGGAAAAAACATTACGACAAGCGCGAAACCATCAAACGACGGGAAATTGACCGAGAAATCAGAAGAAAGGTCAGACATTCGTCAAGATAACAATATCAAGGGGATGCCTAAAATCGATAGGATGCAGACCTTGGACAGTCAAGCCGAGGGTTGATTATTTGCCTCGCCAAACCCAAATAGTCATCAAAAATAAGTGCCAAATCACTTATGGCTAGGGTCAAGAGCGCTTTTAGCTCTCTTAGTCTAGCCCCCGCTTTGGCCTAAAACCCAAAGCCATCGGCCCGACAATGCCTAATAGTCGGTCACCGGTGTCAATTATTAGGCTGCAGCCGTTTGGTGTTTCAGTAAACGGCCCAAGTCTAAACTGAGACTTTAAAGCTTGGGGTTTTGTCAATTTTTGACTTGAGCTTTGAACTTAAAAATTGACTAAGCTTGTAGAGCTGTTTACGATCACTTTCTAGACAGGGGTGCGAATCCCCTCATCTCCACCATTACCAATCATTATTAATTTTCAAAATCTTGAGAATTTCAAGAAAAAAAATCAAGTACAAACCGAGTCAACAGAAAAAATACCGGGCCAATGATCGGATTAAAAGTCCGCAAATCAGGCTGATTGACGAAAACGGACAAAACATCGGGATTGTCGATACTGACGAAGCTCGAGAAATGGCCCAAGACCGAGGTCTGGATCTGGTAGAAGTTTCGCCGCTGGCCAACCCGCCAGTGGTCAAAATTGTCGATTATAGCAAATTGAAATATCAGGAAGAAAAAGAACGACGCAAAGAAAAAGCCAAACAGAAAAAAGTCGAAATCAAAGGGATTAGACTGTCACTAAGAATCAGTGATCACGATAAAGAAGTGAGAATCAAGCAGGCCGAAAGATTTCTTAAACAAGACGACAAAGTTAAGCTGGAATTAGCACTCAAAGGCCGGGAACGGCAGCACAAAGATTTGGCTAGTGAGATTGTTAATAAATTCATTAAATCTTTAAACGAATTAGTGGAAGTAACAGTTGAACAGCCGCTGAATATCCAGGGCGGCAAGCTTTCAATTGTTATCGCTAAAAAATAATTAAAGGCCAAGTAACAGCCAATTTGCTGTTTTTTAATTTTCAACCAAAATTATGAAACTAAAAACTCATAAAACTACGGCTAAAAAAGTGAAGGTCACTAAAGCCAAAAAAAATCGCAAGCTAATCACCAAACATGCCGGACAAGATCATTTTAATGCCCGCGATACCGGGAAAGTCGGCCGGCGCAAACGGCGCAATCAGAGCTTAGCCAAAGCGGACAGCAAGAACATCAAACGCCTATTACCTTATTCATAAGATAAATTCTCAATAAGTTAACATTATGCCCAGAGTGAAACGAGGAACAACTCATGTCGCTAAACGCAAACGAGTCCTGAGCAAAACCAAAGGCTATAAGTGGGGCCGCAAAAACATCGGTCGCTTAGCCAAAACCGCCGCCAAAAAAGCCGGCGCCCAAGCGCTCAGTGATCGACGCAAGAAAAAGCGGGTTAATCGGTCGTTGTGGTTGATTAAAATCAACGCGGCTTGCCGAGAAAACGATCTGTCCTATTCTAAGCTCATCAAACTGTTGAAGGACAACAAGATCGAAATCGACCGCAAAATCTTAGCCGAAATGGCTGCCAAACAGCCCAAAGTGTTCAAGCAAGTTGTTGAACAAATCAAAAAATAATATAATGGGTCTTGTGACCCATTTACGGGGGCGTAGCTCAGTTGGTTAGAGCGTCTGCCTGTCACGCAGAAGGTCGAGGGTTCGAGCCCCTTCGTCCCCGCCATTAAAAAATCGCCTACTGGGCGGTTTTTTGCTATACTTAGGACACGATAATTAATAATAAAAATTATGGGAAGATTTAACCGAAACGACAAACCAGGCGGCAGAAGAGACTTTGGCGACAGAAAGAATGATAAACCAATGTACAAGGCAATCTGTAATAACTGCGGCAAAAATTGCGAGGTGCCATTCAAACCAAGTGGTGACCGACCGGTTTTATGCAGTGACTGTTTCTCCAATAGTCGTGGCAATGATCGACCTAAACATTACGACCGCTCTGGTAATAAAAATTTTGGTCGCGATAAAACAATGTATATTGCAACTTGTGATAATTGCGGCGACAAATGTGAAGTACCTTTTCGACCAACTGGTGATAAGCCGGTTTATTGCAATAAATGCTTTAACCAAATAAACGATTCGAATAGGGGTAGGAATGAAAATGAAACCACCAAACAGCTAAACACCCAATTAACTACCCTGAACAACAAGTTGGATAAAATTTTAGAAATTCTATCTCAAAAATCAGCAGTTGAAACTAAATCAACTGCCAAACCAAAGAAAGCGACCATAAAAGAAAAAAAAGTATCAACCACCAGTAAAAAGAAAACTACTGCCACCAAGAAGAAGAAATAACTGGTATTGATTTTTTCCCGTTTGTCTCCGTTACGCAAATTTATCCACTTAACACCCCCCGTTGTTATTATATCAATCAAAGTGTGAATAAAAATAAATTATTATTTTCTATTATCACAATACTATTCGGGTTGTTTTTGATTGTCTTTGGCGGGGCTGACGACAGTCCTGGGGCGCAACTGCTTGGACTGGTAATAATTGCCATCAATATTGCGATAATAATCAAAAATAAACGAACTCTCAAACCCAAGCCATAACCGCCTAACAAATGGACATCGTATAATTTTTTCCATTTGTTATTATTGAATAACCCAATAGGCTGTTTGGTGGTAAAATTAAACCTATGAAACTAGGTCGGCAGCGACAAGGCGAATTATTTATTTTTTCCGAAGCGACCCTCTGGGCGCTTTTTCCGATTGTCACCGTTTTTTCTTACAGCAGTCTGTCACCGCTGATGTCGTTAGCGGGCAGCACGATTTTTAGCATCTTATTTTTTGCACTGGCGGTTGGCTTAAAAAAGCGCTGGCGAGAATTCAAGAACAAAGAAGCAATGAAAGATGTGCTATGGATTGCTCTAATCATTGGAGTTGGCTATTATTCCTTAATCTTTTTGGGTCTGAATTATACCAGTCCGGGCAACGCCAGTATTATTGCCTTTACCGCCGAAATTTTGTTTAGTTTTATTTTTTTTCATCTTTGGCGCAAGGACTATATTCCACTCAACCACTTGATGGGTGCAATGCTGATGGCCACGGCGGCGGGAATAGTCCTCTACCCCAATACCACCAGCCTGAACCACGGCGACCTGCTAATTCTACTGGCCGCCGCTGTTCCCCCGCTTGGTAATTTTTTCCAGCAACGCGCCCGAAAAAAAATCAGCAGCGAAAGCATTATGCTGGGGCGCAGCCTAATTAGCGCGGTGGCAATAATGGCGCTGGCCTTAATTTTTGGCGGACCGGTAAAAATAATTGATCTCAAAACTTCCATCCTATTCTTATTAATCAATGGTTTTTTGTTGATGGGATTATCGAAAATTTTATGGATTGAAGGAATCCACCGCATATCGGTCACCAAGGCAACCTCGCTAAGCACTATCGCGCCGATACTGACAATTCTATTTTCCTGGTTTTTCTTACAGCAATCGCCCACCGGCGGACAACTGCTGGCAATTATTCCAATGATTCTTGGGGTCGGTTTTCTGGCTACACCGGCCAAAGAACCGACCATGTCTGATACTAGATAAATAATTCAATTTCAACGAAGTGATAAAATTACCGCTAACGGGCTTGAGCGGTTTTTTTGATTTGACAAACAATATTTTCGGTGATAATTTGACCTTGGTTTCAAGGGATCAAACACTTACTGGGAGGATTGAAGATGAGTATGAAAACCTTGGACATTGGGCCGGATGAAGCAGAGTGCCAAACAAAATATGGCTGCTTTGCAATCTTTTTCGAAAGGCAAAAACACGACCTGCCAATCAATTGTCTAGTGACGCCAACTCTGGAAGACCAAAGGCTGACGGAATCCAAGTTGGTAGCCATCGAAGAAATAATGATGCGGGCAGAAGATGGCAAAACTCGGCATGGCTGGCTTTACCTGTTTATATCGCAGTTAAAGCCCCAGACTCGCAACCTGAGATGCACCACCATTGTTGCCACCTGGCAACGGGCGCAATGCTACCGGCAATATGGATATGTCACCCTGCCCGGCACGGATTCAAGCATCTTTCCGGTTGGAACAGCCATATGGTTGAAATGTTTTGGTGAAGATTTGGGCATGGGTAAAATCGTGGCCGTCCAGAAATTCCGCCCCATCTGGACCTATCTGTTCATCGTCGCTCGCGAGCAGTAAGGCCAAGTCACGCCTTAAACCGAGGGTCTGCACACCAAGTACACCCTCGGAATTTTTTTAACAATTAGACAAGGCAAAATTACAACTCACCGCGATGATTGACATTAACAAGTTGTTATGATATCATTAGACTGCTTCCTGATAAATATAATTCTTGAAGTTCTGAGGCTTGCGGAAATCAAATTCCACAGATGTCACAGAGTATAGTTATGTAGAAATGTAGTCGAATTTCTAATTGCTATGGCAAACTAATTCACTATATTTCTACAGAACTATGCAAGGAACCATAAAAAAATTATTAGGTGAAAAGAAATGTGGCTTTATCAGCCAAGAAGGTGTCGAAAAGGATGTATTTTTCAGTGACGCGAAGTTGGATGGGGTTAAATACGAAGACCTTAAAGAGGGTGATACTGTCACTTTTGATGTTGAAGAAGGTGAAAAAGGACCAGCGGCCGTCAAAGTAAAGAAAGTCTAGCCTTTTATAAGTTTCTCAAAAAATCGCCCGAGTGGCGATTTTTTGAGAATATCAAATCAAATCAGTAATTTAAAAGTATGCTTAAAAAATCAAAAGAATTCGCCACTGGCGAATCAAGATATTGCCAAAAATGCGGCCGAGAGTCTCATCACTTAATAACCATCGCCGACGGCACTAAAGGAATAGATCAGTTAAAGTACTGTCCGAACTGCGCCGAGAAATTTAAACGATCAAAAAAAACTTCCGATAAAACTGACTAATGAACTTTAAGGACGCCCTATTATTTTTTGACGATCGGTTTTAAATTTAATTATCGTAGACACCAACCACATCAACCAAGGAGTGGTTTTTTGTTACTGCAAATGTTATGATTAGTTATATCATATGGAAAAAACCCGAAAAAAAATCGGTTTGGCCTTGGGTAGCGGCGGCATCCGCGGTCTCAGTCATATTGGCGTAATCAAGACTTTGTTAAAACACCAAATTCCAATTGACTACATTGCCGGCAGCAGTATTGGCGCCTGGGTTGGTGCACACTACGCGCTGTTTCAAGATATTGAAAAATTGGAAGAATACACTCTGGAAAGAAAGAAAGAAAAATTTCTCTCCTTTCTGGAACCAACTCTAAGAGGCGGTTTAGTGAAGGGCAAAAAAATCGAAAAGCTGCTGACTGAATGGCTAAACGACGCTTCATTTACCGATACTAAAACTCCCCTTCAGGTTGTCGCCACCGATTTAGTCAGCGGTCAAGATATTGTATTTTATGAAGGCAAACTGGCCGTTGCGGTCCGAGCCAGTATGTCGGTACCAACCCTGTTTAAACCGATGAAATGGTCTGATAAATTATTAGTTGATGGCGGCATCAGTAATCCAGTGCCGGATGATGTGGTACGAAGCATGGGCGCTGATATTGTCATCGCTGTCAATTTAGATAATTACATCAAAAATAAAAAATTCACCGAAAAAGAAAGCCAGAGTCTAAGCGCTTCGGCTCAGCGCAGTCTAAATATTTTGCGTTATCATCTTTCGCGCTATTCAATTGCTTCGGCCGACATTGTGATTGAACCATACACGCCAGTTGTAGGCATTCGCAGTTTTCGTGATTATTTTGATCAAAAAATTAATACCACTTTAGTCCAAAGCGGGATTGAAGAAACCGAAAAAGCCATTATTCAAATTAAAGGCCTGCTGTAATTTTTTCAAGTCCGACAAATAATCGCCGAGACAGCGATTTTTTGCTATAATTAAAATCTATGAAAAAAATAATTTCCGTTTTATTAATATTAATCGCTTCCCTAGGCTGGCTGTCAGCGGCGGGAGCAGCGGAAACTGATCTCAGTAACCGATTAGCCGGACGAATTTTACTGCAAGTCGAAAGCTACGGCCGGGCCTGGTATGTTGACCCCCTAACCCTAACGCGTTATTATCTCCAGGACGGCAACGAAGCTTATTTTTTAATGCGCACTAAGGCTTTGGGTATCACCAATCAAAATTTAAATAAAATTCCTACTAAAAAAGGGCAGCGCGCCGATCAGGCGTTGGTTAATCGCCTCAAGGGCCAGATATTGTTGCAAGTCGAAGAGCACGGCGAAGCTTGGTATGTTGATCCAATTGACGGTTTACGCCATTATCTGGCCGATGGCCAGGCAGCCTTTGAGTTGATGAAGGCCAAAGGCTTAGGAATCAGCAATGCCGATTTGGCAAAAATTCCAATAAATCAAGAACAAATTGTTCATGATACGACATTTAACGATGTAGCCTATGCCAAGTTTGATGGTGATATTTTTTCAGACGAGTATAACGCCAATCAAATCTTGCCCTTGGCTTCTTTGTCAAAATTAATGACTGCTCTAGTCTTTTTAGACACCAATCCTGACTGGAACAGACAAATTACTATCACCCAGGAAGAAATCGACTATCCCAAAACTCTGGCCGGAAACGACAATACCAGTGAAGTCGACTTGTCAGCCGGCGATACACTCAGCGTCAATGATTTGTGGGTGGCGATGTTAGTGGCTTCGTCCAATCAGGCGGCCGTAACTTTGGCCGACAATTCTGGGTTCAACCGAAGCGAATTTGCCCAAAAGATGAACGACAAGGCCGCGGAATTGGGATTAACCAAAACCAAATTTTATGACCCCTCGGGTTTAGACGCCCACAATGTAACCACCGCTCAAGAGATGGCCAAGATTGCTTGGGCGGCGTTCAACCAACCAAAGATTGTCGAACCTCACCAATATCAAAATTATGCCATCAAGGTTGTTACCAACCGGGGAGAAACCAAAACAGTGACAGTCGCCGATCGCAATTACAGCCTGCAACAATTCATACCTCAGGCTTCAAAAACCGGCTACCTAGTTGAAGCCCAGCGAACCGTGGCATTAAAAAAAGATAATCAAATAATCGTGGTAATGCACGCCTTGAGTATGAACCAGAGAAATGATATTATCAAAAAGCTAATCAACAATTCTTTATGATTATCAAAATTTTAGGATCAGGCTGCCCAAATTGCCAGAAACTTGAAAGTTTGGCCGGTCAGGCAGCCACCGAATTGGGACTAGATGCCAAAATCGAAAAGGTTACCGACTTTGCCCAGATTGCAGCCTATGGCGCAATGGCTATGCCGGCCCTGGTAATTGACGACCAACTCAAACTGGCCGGCCGACTACCAAAACTAGAAGAATTAAAAAATCTATTAGCCAATGCTTAAAGCGACAATTGATTATTTAACTTTTGAATTACTAAAATTAAATCCCGCTTCGCCGCTGGGACAAAGTGTTAATTTTTTTATTTACGACAGCATTAAAATCCTGCTATTACTTCTGATTGTCACTAATTTGATGAGCTTGATTCGTTATTACTTGCCATTGGAAAAAATTCGCGATTTTCTTAGTACCAATAAATTACACGGCTTGGAATATTTTTTGGCAGCAGGCTTTGGAGCAATCACGCCATTTTGTTCCTGTTCGTCCATTCCCCTGTTTATCGGCTTTTTGGGCGCCGGAATTCCCCTGGGCGTTACTCTGGCGTTCCTGATTACCTCACCACTAGTCAATGAAGTGGGATTAGCCTTATTCATCGGATTATTCGGCTGGAAAATAACTATCATTTACGCGGTCAGTGGCATCATTATCGGGGTTAGCGGCGGTTACATTTTAGGAAAATTAAAACTGGAAAAATATGTTGCTTCGTTTGTTCGGGAGACCAAAATTAATCAAGCGGCAGTCAAAACAACGGCTAAAAAATCAATTAGGCAGATTGCTAAAATAATCTGGCAAGAAGCTCAAGGGATTATTGTTAAAATTTTGCCCTATATTCTGGCTGGGGTAGCAATCGGGGCAATTATTCACGGCTATGTCCCCCATGGTTATTTTGAAAAATACCTCGGTAAGGAAAATTTTTGGGCGGTACCGCTGGCCGTTATTTTAGCAGTACCACTTTACTCCGATCATAGCGGGATAATCCCGATTATCAAGGTACTAATAGACAAAGGTATCCCCTTGGGAACGGCGATGGCTTTCATGATGGCCACAGTCGGACTGTCCCTGCCCGAAGCAATGATCCTAAAAAAAATAATGCGCTGGCAATTACTGACAACTTTTTTCGGGGTTGTTACTTTAGGAATAATCATTTTAGGCTATCTCTTTAATCTGATAATTTTCTGATTGGCTAGAAAACGCCGCCGGAACCCCAACGGTGTTTTTGAATAGCAAAAAATCAAACTTGACAGCCAAAAATAAAAATATTACAATATCCCCATATAGGGGATATTTTTAATAAAACTAAAATCAGTATTAAGAACCGTATGGACAAAAGACACAAAACAACAACCAAAGACAGAGCGCTCCACCGGATTAAAATTATCAAGGGCCATCTTGATTCAGTGGAAAAGATGATTCAACAAAATCAATATTGCGTTGACATAGTTCACCAATCCCGAGCCGTCCAAAAAGCCTTACAAAAATTGGATTTATTAATTATTAACAACCACCTAAATCATTGCGTGGTCAAACAAATTAAAAACGGCCAGGAAGCCAAAAGTACCGCCGAGCTTCTACGGTTGTTTGAATATCGCTAAAAATATGGACAAAAATTATAAAGAAAAAACTTTATATATCAGCGGCATGCATTGCCCATCATGCGAAATACTAATTGAAAAAAAGTTGCTAAAAAAAGAAGGTGTTGAAGCAGTTGAAGCATCGTTGAACAATTCTTCGGTACAAATTGTTTCGACCAACAACACCGAAATTAACTTAGACGAACTCAATCGGGAATTTGCTGAATTGGGCTATTGCTTCAGCACCAAACCACTTGCCAAAAAAAATCATCACCTATTCTTTAAAAATCCTGACGGCAAATGGAAAATCAATCATCAGCAAGCTAAAAAACTATTCAAGAGCTTCCTGATTGCGGGCGGTTTCCTGATAATTTTTATAATAATTGAAAAGGCCCAAGTCGGGAAATTTGTCTCAATTAAACCAGGGGCAACACTTTCGGCATTCTTCCTACTGGGGTTGACCGCTGGCGTTTCCAGCTGCGCCGCACTGGTTGGTGGCGTTTTATTATCTCTGACCAAGCATTGGCATGAACAAAACATTGATGCCGAGACCAACCTCGGTCGGGCAAAGCCACACTTAATGTTTCATTTTGGCCGAGTCAGCTCATTTTTTATTCTGGGCGGCATTCTAGGCTCAATTGGTGAGGTGATCACCTTTAACAACACAACGGTCTATGCTTTGTTGGTAATTGCGATTTCAGTGGTCATGTTACTTTCGGCCTTGCAGATGCTTAATGTTTCTTGGGCTAAAAAATTCTATTTTCGAATGCCCAAATTCATCACTAGGGCGGCGGCCAAAGACCAAACCAACAAAACCGGTTTTGGGCCATTATTTGAGGGCGCTTTGACTTTCTTTCTGCCCTGCGGCTTCACTCTCATTGCCCAAGGAGCGGCTTTGGCCAGCGGGAATTTTCTTTTCGGCGCTTTAATAATGCTTTATTTTGCTTTTGGTACAATGCCGATGTTAATCGGCATCAGTCTTAGCGGTCTAAAATTCACCAGTAAACCTCATCTGACTGCCAAATTTTCAACAGTGGCGGGAATCTTAGTACTGTTTTTTGCCTTATACAATATCAATGGCCAATTCAATGTTTTGGGATTACCCAGTCTCAACGACACTCCCCTGTTTAATGGACCACCGACAACCAAAACTTTGGACTTAGCAAAAAATAATCAAACTGACGAACAAATAATTTCTTTAATCGCCAAAGACTTTAATTATATCCCTAATGGGCCAACCGAAATCAAAGCCGGCGTGCCGACCAAATTGATTGTCGATAATCAAGGAATTTTGGGGTGCGGCTCTTTTCTAGCCTCGCGCGGACTGATTAACGGTTTTGTGTCGCTGGCCAAAGGCCAAAATATCATTGATTTAGGAACACCGAAACCCGGCACTTACAAAATTACCTGTTCAATGGGAATGGTCCATCCGGTAACAATCAACATTAATTAATATGGATCAAGTTTTAACCATTAACGGCATGCATTGCAATGCCTGCCGAAATCTAATTCGGATGGAATTGGCAGACAACGGTTACGCCGACAAGATTAAATCCATCAAAATTGTTAGCTCCAACCAAGGAAAAATTGAACTTCAAGAAGTTTCAATCGCCGAACAGGCGGCGATAAAAAAAATAATAAATAATCTGGCCCAATATTCCATTACTTAAATAATATGATCAAAAAAATTTTTCCCATCGTTGGAATGCATTGCGCTTCGTGTAAAATGCTAATCGAAAAAATGGTCGGTAAACTTGACGGCGTAACATCCGTAACAGTTAATTACGCCACCGAGAAAATGGCCGTTGAATATGACGAAAATAAAATTAACATTGTCGATCTGGCCGGAGCGGTGGGTAAAGCCGGATCATATCAACTAGTCACCGATGAACACAACCAAACGGTTCTAACTCCTAACAATCTAGCTAACCGACCGCAGGCCAAAATGCATGACCACGCTTCGGTTTTAAAACAAAAAGAATATCAATTACTAAAAATTAAGGTAATATTAATCGGTTTGGGCGTAATACCTTTTGCGATCATTATGGCTAATATGATTCTGGCGGCTTTAGGTTTAAGCCGAGGTTGGCATGCACCGCTAGGATACCTTAATATCGAATCATTAAGCTACCGCCTAAATTTGCTCTGGTTTTTGGAATTTTTATTAGCCACACCGATTATATTTATCGGCGGGTGGCAATTCTTCAGCAGTGCGCTCAGCGCCCTTAAAGCCAAAGCCGCCAACATGGATACGCTGATTGCCCTGGGCACTTTCACCGCCTGGTTGTTTTCGACAATCGTCACTTTCACCCCCGACATTCTTGGCGGGATTAAAACCGAAGTATTCTACGAAGCGGCCGTTTTTATTGTCTTTTTTATCCTGCTGGGGAGACTACTGGAAGCCCGGGCCAAGGGCCAGGCCAATGACGCAATTAAAAAACTGCTCGCTTTGCAGGCCAAAGAGGCAACCGTGATTAGAGACGGACGAGAAATTAAAATTCCAATTGACCAAGTGATTATCGGGGACAAAATTATGGTTAAGCCCGGAGAAAAAATCCCGGTTGACGGTATCATTGTCGAAGGCGCCAGCACCATTGACGAATCAATGATCAGCGGCGAATCAATGCCGGTAGATAAAACAATCGGCCAGCAGGTAATTGGAGCAACCATCAACAAAACCGGGGCTTTTATTTTCGAGGCCAAAAAAATCGGTGCCGATACCATTTTGGCACAAATCATTAATCTGGTTGAACAGGCTCAAGCGACTACCGCGCCAATCCAGCGACGGGCCGATAAAATCTCGGCCATATTTGTCCCAACCGTAACGGTAATTGCCGTAATCGCCTTTTGGTTTTGGTGGCTGGCAGCGCCAAGACTGGGGCTACTAACAAGCGATCAGCCAATTATTCAATTGGCGGTTTTCATTGCCACCACGATTTTAATCATCGCCTGTCCCTGCGCTCTGGGACTAGCCACGCCGACCGCCGTAATGGTAGGTACTGGCAAAGCCGCGGGGCGAGGAATTTTAATCAAAGATGCCAGTGCTTTAGAAATAGTCCACAAAGTTAACACCGTTGTTTTTGACAAAACCGGCACGCTAACCAAGGGACAACCGGAAGTAACCGAGGTGGTGATTGCCCCTGGCACAAATCAGGCCAGGCTTTTTCAACAAGCCTACGCCATTGAAAAATTATCAGAACATCCCTTATCAACAGCCATTACTAGATACACCGAAACCAAAATTAAACCCTTGGCCGAAAAAGTCAAAAATTTTTCCGCGATTGCCGGTCAAGGGATTAAAGCTCAATTGGATCAAACGGAAATTTTACTTGGCAACCAAAGATTAATGTCAGAAAATAACATCAGATCTAATCCGCAAATTGACCAAGCGGCCAAACAATTAGTTAAATCCGGCAAGACCATAATTTTAATGGCCGTTGCGGGAAATTTACAAGCCGTCTTTGGACTGGCCGATGTTGTCAAAACCGACTCTCGGCTCGCCATTGAAAAATTACAGCGCCTGGGAATGAAAACAATAATGTTAACCGGTGACAACTTAAAAACCGCCCAAACGATTGCCAAACAATTGGGAATTGATGATGTTATTGCCGATGTCTTACCTCAAGATAAGAGTGACATTATTAAAAAATTACAAAACCACGATCAAATGGTGGCAATGGTTGGTGACGGTATTAACGACGCACCAGCCCTAGCCCAGGCAGATGTGGGAATCGCCATGGGCAACGGTACCGATATTGCAATTGAAGCCGGTGACATTATTTTAGTCAAGGGTTCATTGGATAAAGTCGCCGAAGCCATAACTATGTCAAAATTAACTTTAATTACCATCAAACAAAATCTGTTTTGGGCGTTTGGCTATAATATCGTTGCCATTCCGCTGGCAGCCGGGGTACTCTATCCAGTATCGGGATTATTGTTATCCCCCATCATTGCCAGCGCGGCCATGGCTTTTAGTTCAATATCAGTGGTCTTAAACAGTCTCCGATTAAAAACCTTGACTTTAACTAATCGCTATTTTTCTGATGCCGTTTTTTATCTCTTCATCGTCATATTCTTGGCGGCAGCCGGCTATGCCGGAACTCTACTAACTGACTAAACCAACTCCTTTTAAAAAAATGCCAAAGGGGCGGTTTTTTTGGTATTTAAAAAATGTCCTTGACAAGATTAAAATTTTAAGATAATATAATTATGGGTATATATTCATAATTAATAATCCATAGAAAGGTGGTGATTTTATGCCTTATTTTGATGGTACTGGCCCTTTGGGAAACGGTGCAATGGGACGCGGGTTGGGACCCTGCGGTCGCGGACTAAACCGCGGTCGCGGCGGATTCAGCCGACGGTTTTGGCATCGCAACTGGACCAAACAGGACGAGCTCAAATCTCTGGACGAGGAAGAAAAAACGCTCAAAGAAGAACTAGCAGCCATTAGCCAGGAGCGCGAAAACCTGACAAACCAAAAATAAAGAAGGCTTGGGAGACTGCTCCCCCTTTTTTAGGGGGAGCAGGCAAGCCTTCTTAGTCAACAGAGTATCACTTTATTTAATAATTTTCAATATGCCAAGACCAAGAAAATGCCGCCGGATAAGATGGCGCGGAGACGCCAATTACTTTAAGCCGCTGGGAATACCCATGCGCCATTTGACCGAGATTGAACTGACCGCCGAGGAAATCGAGGCTGTCCGACTGAAAGATTATTTGGGATTAGATCAAACCGAGGCAGCTAAAAAAATGAATACTTCCCAAAGCACTTTCCAACGAATTTTGACCTCGGCCAGAAAAAAAATCGCTCAAGCGATTACCACTGGTCAAGCAATTAAAATTAATATTAAATAACAAAAACATGAAAGTCTTAAAATTCGGCGCTGTCTGGTGTCCAGGCTGCGTCATTATGAAACCGCGCTGGCAGGAAATTGAGGCTGAACTGCCCTGGCTAAAAACCGAATATTATGAATATGACGACCATCCGGAATTAATAGAACAATACCAAATCGGCCAAGAAATTCCCGTATTTATATTCCTGGATAAAGATGGCAAAGAATTTGCCAGATTTAAAGGAGAAATCAGTAAAAAAGAGTTGATTGAATTTGTTAAAAATAATAAAAACAAATAGCTCTATTCTTTGGGCTGTAAGATTTCAGTTGAGCCGGTAATCAGGACGAGCTTTGACCCCCCATCAGCCAATTTAATGGTCAGACTGGTATCGTCTTTTTTTAATATTTCACCTTGAACCATCATTGAACTCTGACTGGTCCTGGCCTGAATACCATTTGGCCGGGAATTACCCTGCTGGGCAAAACGCGATCGCATTTGTTCGCGTTGCTCATCGGTCAAATCTTCAAAATCCGGCATTTGACCGTTGGCTTTGGCGACAGCCTGTTGGCGATCCTGGGATCCGACACCTTGATCAGGCTGAGGGCGAATATCGGAGTTAATCATTCCCAAACCAGGCGGGAGCATATTTTCAGCAGCGCCGACAATAATCCTGCTGGCGGTGATGCTGCCATCGTCATTACTAGCACCCGTAATCACCACTTGGTTGCCAATAACCAACTGCGAAAAATCTGTGATGGTAAAATTTTCTTCAAAATTGAACCGGACGGCTCGATCGGTAGAAGTGGCTTGATCCAAAAAATTGTTTAAATCGCCTTGGCTATTATTACCAGCATTCTGGCTGGCAGTTGCACAACCACTAATAAGCAACAGTCCGGAGGCCAAAGTTAAGTAAAAAAAGTTAACCTTTTTCATTTCCTAAGTTAGTTAATAATAAAATAAAAAAGTAAGGATTAAAATTGCCAAGGCGGCAAGCAACAATACGGCGAAAGCCTTGAATTTATTGCCGGATTGATCATCAAAATCGTTATTCATATCGCAAGGCCTGAATCGGGTCAAGCTTGGCCGCCCGGCGCGCCGGATAATAACCAAAAATAATACCGATGCCAGAAGACACCCCAACGGCCAGAATAATTGACGAAACATTAACCACTGTAGTGGTGCCGCTTAATTTGGTAATTAAAATTGACGCCAGCCAACCAAGAAAAATGCCAATGACACCGCCAACAAAAGTCAAAGCCATTGATTCAGCCAAAAATTGGAAACTGATGTCCCGTCGCTTAGCGCCAAGCGATTTACGCAAACCGATTTCCCTGGTGCGTTCGGTAACGGTGGTCAGCATCATATTCATAATGCCAATTCCGCCGACCAATAAAGAAATGCCGGCGATCGCTCCCAACAACAAAGTCAGGGTGCCGCTGACTGAAGACAAAGCGCTCAAGACATCGGCTTGATTGACAATGGTAAAATCGGCGCTGGCGGCGTCAGCGATTTTGTGCCTAGTTAAAAGCAAATTGGTAACTTCTTCCTGAGCAGCATCCATTAAATCCTCTTGGCTAATTTCGATATTAATATTACTAACCGATTCACTGCCAGTAAGATAACGCTGGGCCGTAGAAATCGGAATATAAATCAAGTCGTCGGAACTGCCAAACCCGGTTCCACCCTTGGAAGTGGTCACACCAATAACCGTAAACTCCAATCCCTCAATGCGAATTTTTTTACCGACCGGGTCGGCATCTTGGCCGAACAAATCATCTCTGGTAGTCGGGCCTAAAACCGCGACCTTGGAATTTCGGCTGACATGCTGATCAGTGATGAAAGTCCCCAAATCAACAGCCACGGTTTTAATTTCACCATAGGCCGGAGTGATACCATAAATGCTGGTGTTAGTATTGGTACCTTCGGTTGTAGCAACTTGTTTGCGGGAAGAAACCGTTGGCGCAATGGCTTTGATATTGCTGACTTCTTGGGCAATGGCATTGGAATCATCAATGGTCAAGGTAGTTGCCGAACCAAAGCCGCCGCGCACCACCGAACCGGCAGTCCGCTGCGAACCAGGCGAGACCACCAACAAATTAGTGCCCAGCGATTGAATATTGGACTGAATATCAGCCGTCGCGCCTTGGCCGATTGAAATCATCGCAATCACTGAGCCAATGCCAATGACAATCCCTAAAATCGTCAAAGCTGAACGAGACTTATTGGAATACAGGGCCAAATAGGTTTCTTGAAACAAATCAGAAACTAGCATGGTTATTTATCCTTTAATAAATTCTCACTTTGACGATCAACCGCAATTAATCCATCTTTGATTTCAATCACCCGATCAGCATGTTCGGCAACATACTTCTCGTGAGTGATTAACACAATGGTATGACCTTTCTCACGGTTAAGGCGTTGAAAAGTTTCTAAAACGATATCACCGGTTTTGGAATCCAAATTGCCGGTCGGCTCATCTGCCAAAATCAAATCCGGTTCGTTGACCAGCGCCCGAGCAATGGCCACCCGCTGCATCTGTCCGCCGGACAATTGATTGGAAAGATGGTGCCAGCGATTTTCCTCCAAACCCGAAGCCTGCAAAGCGACTTTGGCTTTGGCCAAGCGCTGAACCTTAGGAGTTGCCCGGTCATAAATTAAAGGCAACATGACATTGCGCAACACCGTTGAACGGGAAAGTAAATTAAACGATTGAAATACAAAACCAATTTTTTGCGAGCGGATTTCGGCCAGTTTATCATTGGATAAAGTCAACATATCCTGGCCGTTAAGAAAATAACAGCCGGAAGTCGGACGATCCAAAGCGCCTAAAATATGCATCAAGGTCGACTTGCCGGAACCAGACGGACCGACAATCGCCACAAATTCACCCGGTTTAATTTCGAATGACACTTCTTTTAGAACTTTCAATTCAATGTCACCGGTATTATAAATTTTAGTCAGCTTTTCGCATTTAATCATATTATCGCGGCGGGCCAGTGGCACCGTTAAGCTGCATCATGCTGCGCATTGCGTCATTGTTAGAACTGTTGGAATTTGAATTTGACGAAGAAGTAACGCCACTAGATCCGCCGATAGTTTGGGTAATGACCTGATCACCTTCAGTCAAACCGTCAACAATTTCAATCATTGTATCATTACTTAAACCAGTGGTAACGGCCACTCGTTGAGGTTGACTATCAACCAAAACTTCGACATAACTGCTATTGCCAACGGTCTTGACGGCGCTCAAAGGAACCATTAAAACATCCTGACTGGAATCAACAATAATATTGGCACTTAAAGTCATGCCCGGTTTAATTCTATCGTCTTGAACATCAAAGCCAATCTTGATGCCATAACTTACCACCCCGGAAGCGACCGTACCCAAAGTATCAACCTCGGCTACTTCGCCAGTAATCATCAAATTATCGATGGCATCAAATTCCAAAATCGCGCGCTGGCCAAGTTTAACTTTGGCGGCATCAATTTCATTCAAAGTAATTTCGGCCAATTTGGTGGTAGTAATTAAAGTGGCAACCGTCGTGCCGGAGCTAACGGTGTCCCCTTTACTGACATTCACTTCGGCAAGAACGCCGTCAAAAGGCGCCCGGACATAATAATCAGCCAACTCCTGCCGGGCATCAAGCAATGAATTTTCTTTTTGCTTGATAGCCAACTTCTGGGATTTAATATCAAGCTCATCGGTACCGGCCAGCAACTCGGCTAAAGTACCTTCCTGTTCGGCAATTGTCCGATCAGCATCAACGATGTCTTTTTGATAATTGATGATACTATTTTTAGCAGACAATATTGATGAAATATGACTATTGACTTTACTGGTATAACTTTCCAAGTTGTTTTGATGGGTAGCAGTCGCGCCTGGAACCTGAACATCCTTGCTGGTTAAGGTGTCTTCAAAAAAATCAATTAAATTTTTCATATTCTTAACCGATTCCGAAACATCTTTGATAGTGTTATAAGTCTGAAGAATTAAGGCTTCAATTTCTTCGTTGTTGGAATAACGGCTAGAGTTTTTATAGTCCTCAAAATTCTGCTCATATTCCTGACGGGCTTTATCATAGCTAGCAATGGCTTTATCGACATACTCATCAACCTTATACTCCTGGCCGTTACCGACATAACGCTTGGCCAGAGTTTTGTAATAATCAATATTCCACTGATCGTTACTAAAATCATTACCAAAAATAACGCCATCCAACCCCGCCATCAAACTTGGCAAATCCAAAAAAACATTAGCCACATCATTAAAACCATTTTCGTAAGAAAGCGCGAGATTTTCTGCAATCTCCAACTTGTTTTCCTTGGCTTGTTCAAGGTTATTTTGGGCTTTGGCCACTTCCAATTCATCGGCGGGCGCCGTTAATTTTTCCAATGAAATTTTGGCGCTTTCCAAATTGGCTTGAGCATCGCGAATTGATTTTAAAGCCGAAACATTATCCAACTGAGCGATTAATTCGCCGGATTTTACTTCCTGGCCGTTTACTACTCCCAAGTAAAGCACTTTGCCCGATGCCTCGGGTTTGATTTCAACCTGATTAGAAACAGCCACTTGGCCAGTACCAGAAACGGCAACGCTGATCGTCCCCTTTTCAGCAGCGGCGGCAACATACTGAACGGTAATATCCGACTCACCCTTGAAATATTGCCAAGCATACCAACTGCCGAAGCCAACCAAAGCCGAAGCAACGACGGGAATAATTATTTTTTTAGAAAAAATCTTTTTTAGGATAGGTTTCATATAAATTTTTATATTTTAACCCCCACTAGTCTGTAGCCACTAGCGAGGGTTAAAATATATGCTACAGCTAAATTTTGCCGGTTAATTATTAAGCTTATTTGACTGATTATTTTTTAAACTACTTACTATAATACGCAAAAATATCAATTTTATTTCAAGGGGCAGTAAATTACAAACCTTTGAATTTTTGATATAATAAATCAGGGAAACTAAATAACTTAAACTAATACCATGTCATTTGGGCAATACACAACAGCCAGCCAGGCCGAGTTATTCAAAATATTGGACACTAAACCAGGCGGCCTGACCGAAATGGAAGTCGCCAGGCGCCATAAAAAAAACGGCCTCAACACCATTGAGTCGGAAAAAGTCAGTTGGTTTATCATTTTGGCCAGGCAATTCAAATCATCCTTCATCTATTTATTGGCGCTGGCTGGGGCCACTTCTTTTTTATTGAATCAAGCCACGGAAGGAATAATGATTATCATTTTTGTAGGCATTAATGTCGCTTTAGGATTTTGCCAAGAATATAAATCGGAAAAAAATTTAAAAATCCTTAAAAACTGCGCGGCCCAAGAAAGCAAGGTAATTCGCAACAGCAAAGAAAAAATAGTTGATACCAGACAATTAGCAGTCGGCGACATCATCACTTTTGAAACCGGCGACTTGATCGGCGCTGATGCCAGAATTTTAGAAGCAACCAGTCTGACAATTGACGAATCGGCGCTAAGCGGTGAATCAAATCCAGTGGCAAAGCAAGCCGAGGTCTTAAAGCATGAAGTGGCCGAAATTTATCAAGCTAAAAATATCACCTTTGCCGGAACCACGGTTACTACCGGCAGCGGGTGCGGAGTAGTGATTGCCAGCGGGAAGCAGATGCAGTTTGGCCGGATTTCAAGCCTGACGGTTAAAACCAAGCGCCAAAGCGCATTTCAAAACAATATCAACAAAATCAGCAGTTTTATTCTCAAGCTGATTATCACAACCCTAATAGTTGTTTTTATCGCCAACCTGGCAATTAAAGGTGAACAGGCCAATATCGGCGAATTGTTAATTTTTGCCATCGCCCTGGCAGTCAGCGTGGTACCGGAAGCGCTGCCGGTGGTAACCACTTTTTCGTTTACCCGCGGGGCGGTAAAGTTGGCCAAAAAGAAGGTAGTGGTCAAACGCTTGTCGGCAATTGAAGATTTGGGCGGTATTGAAGTATTGTGTACAGACAAAACCGGCACCCTGACTGAAAATAAAATGCGGGTGGCCGAAATCTACGGTTCCGACCAAAGCCAAACGGTTTGGTATGCCACCTTGGCCAACGATTCACTAAAAGGCGGCAAGCAAATTTCGGCTAATGCTTTTGATTTAGCTTTGGAAAACAGCTTAACCGCCACCCAGACAAAAAATTTAGCCCGGGCAAAAAAAATCGCCAAACTGCCGTTTGATCCGGACAGACGGCGCAACAGCGCTTTGGTTAAAATTAATAATCGCCGTTTACTTATTGTTCGAGGAGCGCCCGAAGCGATAATTGAACATTGTCGACTAACCAGAACCAATCGAACGGCAATTAATCGCTGGGTCAAGCAGCAAGGCCAATTGGGCCGGCGAATTTTAACGGTAGCACTCAATCCCCGCCTCGTCAAAGACGAATATGCCGCCCCAGCAGAAACTCAAAACTTGGAACTGATTGGCGCAATTTCATTCATTGACCCGATCAAACCAACGGCCAAAAAAGCGGTAAGCCAAGCCGAGGAACTGGGCGTTGATGTTAAAATTTTAACCGGTGATTCCCGAGAGGTGGCCACCGATGTCGCTTTGCAAGTCGGCTTAATAACCAACCAAAGTCAAGTAATCACCGGCGAAGAGCTGGAAAAAATGAATCCAGCCCAAGTGAAAAAGACCATTATGAATTATGAGGTGTTCGCCCGAGTCTCGCCAGAACAAAAATACCGAATTATTCAGCTAATGCAGGAACAAAAGCAGGTAGGATTTTTAGGTGAAGGAATCAATGACGCGCCAGCCCTAAAAATTGCCAATGTTGCTATTGCTGTTGTCGGCGCCGCTGACATCGCCAAAGAAGCCGCCGACATTATCCTGCTCCAAAAAAATTTGAATATTATCATCGAAGGCATCAGCGAAGGCCGAAAAATATTTTCCAACACCATCAAATACATCAAATCGACACTAGCTTCCAACTTTGGAAACTTTTTTGCCGTCGCCTCGGCCTCGCTGCTGATCGATTTTTTACCAATGCTGCCGCTGCAAATTCTACTGCTGAACCTGCTCTCTGATTTCCCAATGATTGCTGTCGCCGCCGACAATGTTGATCCCGAAGAACTAAAACAGCCTGGTGGTTACAACATCAAAGACATCGCTTTACTGGCGCTGGTTTTGGGAATGGTCAGCACAATTTTTGATTTTTTGTTTTTCGGTTTATTTTACAAAATCTCCCCGACCGTGCTACAAACCAACTGGTTTATCGGCAGCATTCTGACTGAATTGGTGCTAATATTTTCCATCCGCAGCAAAAAGAAATTTTATTCGGCCACTCGACCATCAAAAATTTTATTCTGGCTTACTTTCGTTACGATCATCATTACCGTGGCTTTACCCTTCACCACTTTCGCCCAAAAAATATTCAAATTTACTGCCCCCAACATTTTCCATCTTTTGATGATTGCCGTCATCGTCTTAGTCTACTTCCTAATCAATGAAAAAATTAAAACCTACTATTTTCGGCTAACCAATAACCGGGCCAACCAGCAAACCATATGAAAAAAATCGGATTATTAACCAGCGGCGTTGTCCTAATCATTGTTATCAGCGGTTTGATCTTGACAATTAAGCCCTCAATCGCCCCGACAATGCCAACTAACCAACCGCCAAACCCAACGGCCAACGACTTAATTGAAGTTAACCAACCAAAGCCCAATACTGCCATAACATCACCCTACCGGGTTGACGGGCAAGCACGGGGGCATTGGTTTTTTGAAGCAACATTCCCAATCATCTTAACGGACAACCAAGGAAACATCTTGGCCAGCAGTTATGCTACTGCCCAAGATGACTGGATGACAACCGAGTTTGTCCCTTTCAGTGGTGAAATAATTTTTACCAAACCAACCAGCACTACTCAAGGTCAGTTGATATTTAAAAAAGATAATCCATCGGGCTTAAGCGAATACGACGAACAAATTGCCATCCCGATTACTTTTGAATAAATCAAAAAGCCGCTCGATCATGATGAATGCGTAACGGCTTTTTTAATTATTAGTCCCACTGCAAATTGCCAGAGGTTTGATATTCGTTAACCCTGGTTTCAAAAAAATTCTTTTCTTTGCGAGCGTCAATAATTTCACTCATCCAAGGAAATGGATTAGCTGTATTATAAACTTTTGCCAAACCAATGCGCTCCAACCGCCGATCAGCGATATATTTAAGATAGTCTTCAACAATATCGGCGCGCAATCCCAAAATGCCCTTGGGCAAAGCATCGTAAGCATACTTAGTTTCCAAAGCGACTGCCTTAACAATATTATCCTTGATGTTCTGCTGGAATTCCGCCGTCCAAATATCGGGATTTTCGTTGACAATCGTATTGATTAAATCGGTGCCAAAAGCCAGATGAACCGATTCATCACGCAGAATAAACTGGAATTGCTCACCAACGCCGATCATTTTATTATGGCGCAATAAAGAAAGCATCATCGCAAAACCGGCGTAAAAAAAGATGCCCTCCATAATGACATAAAACCCAACCAAATCATGGACAAACCGTTGAATATTGGCCACCCCGACGGTGTTAAAATTCGGATCCAGTACGGATTTGGTCATATCAACCACAAAATCGTCCTTTTCTTTGATGCTGGGAATTTTTTCGTACATCGTATAAATTTCGTCCGGATCGAGACCTAAAGAATCACAACAATAAATAAAAGTATCGGTATGAACTGCCTCTTCGTAAGCCTGGCGCAACATATACTGGCGGCATTCGGGATTGGTGACATGACGATAAATCGCCAAAACAATATTATTGGCGGTTAAACTTTCAGCGGTGGAAAAAAATCCCAAATTCCATAAAATCATTCGTCGCTCATCGGCCGTTAAGGCTTTAGGGCCCTGGCGTTTCCACAATTCAATATCATCCTGCATTGGAACTTCTTCGGGGACCCAGTTATTGGCCACCCCGTTTTTGTAATGCAATCGCGCCCAGGGATACTTCAAAGGTAAAATTTTATTGGGATCGGTGGTTGAGTTGTTAATTATTCCTACAGGCATAAAATTGATAATTATTGACAAGATTCACAAGTTGGATCGTCGATTTTACAAAGCAATAAATTGTTGTTGGCAACCTCGGCAGGGCTGGCCGAAGCCAGAACCACTGGTTCAACCGAAGGCCTGATGGTTAGATCTTCGGCCTGATGAGCAATATTGGACATACTTTTTTGTTTATCTAAATCCAAAGCGCTTTGCTCCACAGCAGTAGCCCCCAAGGTTCGCAAATAATAAGTAGTTTTCAACCCCAGCCGCCAAGCCAGCTGATACATATCGGCAATCTTCTTGCCAGAATTACCCTTAAAAAACAAGTTCAATGACTGACTTTGATCAATCCACTTGCCGCGATAAGCGGCGGCTTGAATTAACCAATCAGCTTCAATTTCAAAAACTTCTTTATATTTGTCCTGCAAAACTTCGGGGATTTGTTTAAGGTCGCCAATACTGCCCTCGTGACCCTTAATCATCGCCAAAATTTCTTCGTTCCATAATTGTCGTTTTTTAAGATCAGCAACCAAATAAGGATTAACAATAATAAACTCACCGCTCATGTTGGATTTGACATAAACATTCTTATAGATTGGTTCAATGCTGGGAAAACACCCGGCGATATTGGCGATCGTCGCCGTCGGGGCAATAGCCATACAGTTGGAATTACGCATGCCATATTTGGCAACAGCCTGGCGAACCGGTTGCCAGTCCAGTTTGCCCTGACGCTTGACTTCAATTGTTTCACCCCGTTCTTGTTCCAATAAATCGAGGGTATCAACCGGAAATATCCCCCGATCCCATTTGGAACCGCGGTAGCTTTGGTAAGCCCCCCGCTCTTGAGCCAATTGGCTGGAAGCTAAAATAGCATAGTAAGAAATAACTTCCTGGGAATAGTCAGCAAAATCGATACATTCAGGCGAGCTGAAATTAATGTCCAACAAATACAAAGCGTCTTGAAAACCCATCAGCCCCAGGCCTACTGGCCGATGGCGCAAATTGGAATTTTTACCCTCAACAGTCGGATAAAAATTGATATCAATAACATTATCCAACATTCTCATGGCGGTAGTGACGGTATCTTTCAATAACTCAATATCAAGCTGTTTGTTTTTAAGGTGTCGCGCCAAATTAACGGAACCAAGATTACAGACTGCTGTTTCATCAGCCGTAGTATTCAAAGTAATCTCAGTACAGAGGTTGGAACTATGAACCACTCCCACATGATCCTGCGGTGACCGAATATTAGATGGATCTTTCCAGGTCATCCAGGGATGACCGGTTTCAAACAACATCATAATCATCTTCTTCCAAAGCTCGCGGGCTTTGATTTTTTGGAACAAGCGTAATTTACCCTGGCTGGCCAAGGTTTCGTAATGCGTGTAGCGAGAAACAAAATTACGACCGTAAGCATGGTGCAAATCAGAGGTTTCCTCGGGCGAAAACAAAATCCAGTCCTGATCAGCCATCACCCGCTGCATAAATAAATCAGGGATCCAGGCGGCAGTATTCATGTCGTGAGTGCGCCGCCGCTCATCGCCGGTGTTCTTGCGCAGTTCCAAAAAATCGGGAAAATCACAATGCCACGCTTCCAAGTAGGCGCAAGTCGCGCCACGCCGACGGCCGGATCGATTTATGGCGACAGTGGTATCATTGGCAATCTTTAAGAATGGAATTACACCCTGGCTTTCAACGCCCGTCCCTTTAATCAAAGCACCGGTAGCGCGCAGATTGGTCCAGTCGTTAGCCACTCCGCCAGACCATTTCGACATTTGGGCGTTATCGCCAACACACTTAAAGATGTGGTCCAACGAATCCTCAACCGTTGTCAGATAACAAGAACTGAGTTGCGGCTGGTTGGTACCGGCATGAAACAAGGTTGGGGTTGAAGGAACAAAACGCAAGGAAGAAATTAAATCATAGAACTGCAAGGCCCGAGCTTCGGCCTCGTCTTCATTAACCGCCAAACCCATGGCCACCCGCAGCCAAAAAGCCTGAGGCGTTTCCAAAATGCTTTTGGTTTTGGGATTGGAAATAAAATAACGATCATATAAAGTTTGACCGCCAAGATAAAAAAACAAATCATCACGCTCAAGTTTAAGCTGTCGGCTTAAAGCTTCGAGATTGAAATTAAGCAAACGCGGATCAAGCCGGCCGATTTGGACTCCCATCTTAAGATTATTGATAAAAGCCTGACGATATTGTTGATCAAGATTTTTATAGTCTAATTTCTGACCAATGACCTCGCGATAAAGCGAATCAAACAACAACCGAACGGCAACTCGGGAATAAGCCGGATCGCGCTCAATTAAACTGCGGGCGGCCAGCACTCTGGCTTTGGCGATTTCAGCAGTCTTAATGCCATCAAACAAATTGGCCTCGGTCTGTTTAACCATTAAATCAATATCAACTTCGGATTCGAAGCCCTTGACTACCCAGCCAAAAGAGTTCTTAAGTTTTTTTAGGGAAAATTTTTCCTTTTGGCCGGAGCGCTTAACAACCGTCAGATCGCTTCGTTCAATCTTTTCCTGAAGATCCTGACGCTGCTGATCTCTGACCTTAGAATGCTCATAACGATAAATAATATAACTTCTGGCAACCTCAAAAAAACCACTGGCCATCAGTTTTTTCTCGACAATATTTTGGACATCCTCAACCCCGGGCATAGCATCAACAAACCGATTAGCCAATTCCAAAACCGCATCGTCAACGATTATTTCAAGTTGTTCTTCGGTAACATCTTGCCCAAGGGCAGCAAAGGCTTGGCGCAAGGCATTAACAATTTTTTTAGAATCAAAATCAACAATCCGGCCATCACGCTTTTTGATTTGAGCAATCATATAATTTAACCTCCTTAAAAATTTAATTACAAGCTTAGGCTGACAAAAAAATAAGACAGGAAACCTAGGCCATCTTATTTTAAACCAGTACCGGCCAAAATCATTCCGGCGGGTTTGTTAATTATATAAAATATTTTTCAATAAGACAAACACCTAGTAAAATACTAGGAAATTGTTAAAAATGGCAAAGTAATCCACAACTCAAGCATTGGATCAAAAAACCCGCCGGTTTGGCCGGCGGGCTGGAAATCATAATGACCGAAGAGAAAATTGCGATTATTCAACAATCAGCTTGCCAATCATACCCATTTGGCGATGCTGCCCAACGCTACAATAATATTCAAAAGTACCAGCCTGATCAGCAATAAACTCAACCGATGATGAATCACCAGTCATTACCTGTTTGGTGGCAGCCCCAAATTCATCGACCACCCAATCATGGAATCCGTCGGTACTAGTAAAATTAATAACCACACGATCTCCCTTTTTCACTGTGATTTCAGTCTGGGAAAAGGCAAAATTGGTACCGCTGATATTAAAAACTTTAGCCTCATTAGCAGTCGGTTCATCAAGCTGGTCGACCATCTGATCTTCTGTGATTGAATTATTCACTTCATCAATCATCATTACGCCACGACCCTGATCGTCGGCCAGGGTTTCACTAATATCCGCATCGCTTTGGATAGTAATGTCGGAAATACTACAACCAGCAACCAGCCCCGATAATCCGATGATGGCTGCCAATAAAAAATATGTCTTCATATTTTATTATTTATTATTAAGTAATAATTTAATTAATGACGGTTTATACATTTTACCCTATGATGACATAATGTCAAATTATTAAATTCCATTAAACCAAATAGAAAACCAGCCGCTTCGTTTCGCAACGATGCGGCTGGCGCAAATTGGTCTGGCCACCAGCCAAGTGTCCACAGTGTTCACTTGGTGGGCGGCACGGCCTTATTGGTGTTGAACCACTCATCGTGACTGGCGCGAAGATCTTGCGTCAGCCCGTCGATGTGGTCCGTTTGGGATCCCCAATTGCTTGGGTACCCAAGCCGGGAGCGAATGCGAGACTGGCGGGTCTCCAAGCGCCGAGACTGATCGGCACCCAGTTCGACTCGGTCGACCTTGACCAAGCGGCCATCTCGTTCACCCGTGAATTCCAGGTGTTCGAGCGGCAGCTGGATCTGCTTAGGCGCAACCGCGATCTGCCCGCTAGCCTTGGGGTCGACAACCGACACGAAGGTCAGCCAAACCCCGTCGTTCCAAGACTGTTGATAGGTTCCCGGGGGCAGGAACCAACCATCGGCTTGGGCCTTGGAAGTTTTGGCCTCTTCCTCGTCGTTGAGGCCGACCCAGTCCTTCCCCTTCTCCCAAAGGCCGAGGGGAGAAACAATGGACTTGTGAGCCGGTTTGGGATCGGGAATGGTTGGCGCGCTGCCGGGGTTGCGAAGGATGGAATAAACCATTCCAACGACTACGCCAAGCAGCAAAACAGCCAAGACCAGCCACAATTTTGGCCGGTGGTGAGTTGCCACCGTTCGGCCCTGATCATCCAGATTGACCAGAACCAGAGGTTCAGCGGTGCCACCAGGGCGATCATCTTCGCCCCAGAACTCTTCGGCGCTGGCACCACCGGTTCCCAACGGCTGGGGACCAAGGTCCGAAGCGTGCCCGAAGGGATCGGCCAAGGCTTCCTTGTCAGGATCACCTGACTCGCCTCCCCAGACATCATCGAAACGAGGGTGCGGTCCAGAGTCTCGCCCCAGGTCGGAATCAGAAAAGGGTGGAAGCGATTCAGGGCCATTATCCTGGTGGAGTTCACCATCACTTCCTTCGTCAAAAACCGGCAGCCCCTCTTCATCGGCATGGTCGACATCCTGGTTGGCATCACCAGGGTCGAGTGTCGGTTCAGGCCACAGAGAATCCGGATCTTCAGCCTCAACAGCTTCTTGTTGGCCTTCGGCTTGTTCCGAATCAGATCCCAACCCTGCAAGCAGAGCATCCAAATCCTCTGGCGAAAGCGAAGTCGGTTCAAGGTCATCCTCCTGAGGCGGAGGGCCAGTTTCTTCATCAAGAACCGGCAAACCCTCTTCGGCAGGTTCGACATCCTGGTTGGCATCACCAGGGCCGAGCGTCGGTTCGGGCTCGGGTGGTAGTGGGAGCGTGTCCCAAATCAGATAATTTGCCAGCACCTCGCTGTTGACATACGGCAAATTCTGAAAGGCCACATCTTTTTCCACCTCTTCAAAGACATAGCCCCAACCGTCATCTTGGAGTCCAGCGACTTCTGTGGTAAAGATGTCGCCAAACCCCTGAGCAGCCAAGTAAGTTTTGATCTCCTCGTCGGATTTGAAACCGTCGAGAATCTCTCCCTTTCCGGCCGCCCGAAAAACCTCAATTACTTGTTGAGCCTGCATGGTTCATCTCCTTATTCCGCGGCGCGGATTGTCAGGACAACGACTTGCTTGCTTGGGGCCAAGCCCGACAAGCGAAACTGAACAGTGGCACTACCCTTGATGTGGGGTAGTTTTTCGGTTGGGACTTCTCGCCAACCTTCACCATTCAGATTCCAGCTCAGGCCACAGCTGTCGGCAAAACCCAGACTATACTGAATCTGTTCCCGAATGGCAAACGCCAGCTTGGGCGTTTCCTGTCCGGGTGCCACCTCCACGGCCCACTTTTCCAGGACTTGCGACTCCTCTTTGGGAACTGCTTCCCAGCGCGGAGCCTGATTCTCGAGAGGTTCGTTACTGACGGCATCACGGGCCAACCAGCACAAGCTCTCTTCCTTGTAGGGTGGGAGCGCAACCCAACAGTAGGTCGTCAGATCGCCGGGGAATGTCCGCGATGCCCCGGGATAGTAGCGAACTACATCGCCGGGCTTAGCGATCTTTCCCTCAATCGGATTGTGGCGATCATCATAGACCACCGCGGCCGAGACTACCGCTCGGACCGAGTAATTGGCAATCCGGTCACCAATCTCACCCGCGTCCAAGTTGACCCGGCTGACCTCGTGGTCGACCAGAGCGGCTTCGCGGTCCAGTTGGCTGTTGGCCAACTGCTGACGCGAGCCTCGGTAGTGTTCGACAATGGCACGAGCCTCGGGCGAGGTTGCGGCCAGCTTGTCGAGCTCGTCATTGCGGACTTGCTCAACGCTGGTCTGCTTGCCCCAGCCCGCATAGCTCTTGTACCAAGGCCAGGCTTTCGGCAAAACCAGAAACGCGCCGATCACCACCGCGATCCAAAATACCGACACCAAGAAATTCCATGTCCGTGCCTTCGCTTCAACGCTCATGACGCTTTCCTCCACCGGAAAAGTCCGGTTTGTTTGAAGTTCCGTTCAATACCAAAATATATATTCACAGGTTGTCAAAGACCTGATTAATCGCTAATCGCACATTGATTAGGATTATATATTTTATCATATTTTAGATAATTTGTCAATAAATTACTTAAAAAACAAACTAAAAAATAATAATAATTTTGGCTAAAATTAAATAAATATTAATGATTAAATTTTGATTATTTAAAAAATAGTAAATTTAGCTAAAAAAGAAGGCGGGCATTCGATTGCTCGTTTGCCCGCCGTGTTAATGGAAGGATGATTGTGAGGGTTACTTTTTTTCACCCTCTTTACCACGGCGATCCTTGTCGCCTCCCCGTTGCTCGCCCTTGCCGCGATCTCCTCGGTCGCCCTTGCCACCACCACGGTCATCCCGCGGTTTAGTGCTGCGATCACCGGACTGCGGACGAGGACGGTCGGTGCGGGGACGCTGCTGGCCTTCGGCGCGTGGTGGAGTTGGATCACTCAATCCAGCCAATCCTCGGTAAGTTGCCATCAGACTGACAAGGTCAGTCTGGGCACCACCCGGAGTGGTCACCACCGTCAGGTTGCCAGTCTTACTGGCAATAGTCCCGGCCGCGTCAACTGCCAAGATTTCATGCCCGCCAGGCGAATTGATTGCCTTGGCGCGCTCGCTGATTGAGTACGCCTGCGCGTCAGCGAGAATCATTGTCGCCTTGGCGTCGCCAGTGGCTTCGTTGGCCTTGGCCGCGGCTTTGGCCAAAGCGGCCTTGGCATCCTGCACTGACCGGGCCAGCGATGTATTGCTGGGTTCCAGATCCGTAACCTGGGCATCGTAGAGAAGAAAACCGAATTTCTCCATGATTACCGCGGCCGGTGATTCCGCCGGAAACGAATCGACCAGAACAATGTTTCGGCCTTGCATTTCCAAGCGGGGACGAATCGGCCGGGTATCCTGATCGTGGTTGACCGTCGGACTGTACCCGTCAAACGGCGGAGCCACCAACTTCAGCTTCCAGGCCAAAACGCGATGGGCCTGAAGCTGGATAATCGGATTGAGTTCCAAAGCCCCGAACTCGTTCTTGGCCTTCTTCTTACTCCTGGCCTTGGCCGAGTCGGCGGCATTAGCCCCAGCTTCGCTGCCAGCATCCTCTTCCGCTTCGTCGGTCTCGTCGACATCCCGTTTGGCAAAATAGCGCAACGATGCGACCACCTGGCGCCAGCGCGCCAAAATGATGTTGCGCGTCGCTTCAATCGGGAAGTCGGCGCCAAACACTGCCAGATAAGGATCCCAAACCACCGCTCGGAGGAACAAGTCCGCCGAAATGTCGATTGGGTCAGCGGTGCCCGAATCAGGCACTACGCCGCCGGCTTTGATTTCGCGCAGCCAGTTCCAGGTGCGCTCGGTGAGGTCGAGGTAACGAACCGGCTGCTTACTGGCACTTTGGACATCGCTGTCCTTTTCATACCAAGGCGGTGCCATCTTGTAGCGCCACGGCCAAACCGTAACGCCAAGAAAGTATAGGCCCTTACCCGGAGGTAACAGCACATACCGATCCTTGGTTTGCATCTGGGCGTTGCGAAGCCTTACCAACAGCTGGTAATGCTTGCGTTTTTCCGGGTCGCTGGTATTGATAATGATCTTCCAGATACCCTTGTCGCCCATGATAAAAGCGGCACGGTTTTCCGGGACCATCACCCACCACCAGCCCAGTTCGCCCATCGGCCGCAGCATCGGCTGGCTGCTGAAAAACACCAACAGTCCGCCGACCAAGCCAAAGCCAATCAAAGCGAGCGGGCCAAATGGGTAGTCAAACGACGAGACACCCACCAAACCCAAAACGATGAGGAAAAGACCGCCGAAGACAAAGGCAAAGTACTGCCAAAAGTCTCGGCGATAGCCGTCCAACTCGTGCCAGATTTCTTCCTCGCCAGGGTTGACCTTGCGCGAAAGACTCTTGCGCTCCACCGACCAGGCGCCAGTCAGAATGCCGGCAATGCAGATGCCGCCAGCCAGCGCCAGGCTGCCAAACGGCTGCGGGGTGAACAAAAACAACGCCACCGCAATAATCAGGGTTGCCACCAGTTTGGCAACCAGGTTGCCGCTCTTGCTAGCAACCTTCTCATCAGACTTATTAGCCATGCGAGTTCCTCCTTGCCTGTCAGCAGACAGGCGGGTTGATTCAAATCGGTCGAACCGAATTTCCTTCCAGTTAAATTGCCAATGATCTATACAAACACCCATTGAATCACAATGAGGTGATTTTATATCATACCAAAATTCTAATATTTTGTCAATAGAAAATCTAAAATTAAATAAAAACAACCCCCTAGCTAAGAGGGAGCAGATATCTGTTAATTAATTTTACACGATATTATGAACCGGCCAGCGTGCTGATAACAAAAGATACGATCGCGTAACTCATAAAAATTACCGCCAAGCCAAAAACCGCCCACATAATCATGTCTTTGCCTTTTTTAATTTTTTCTTCATTACCCGCCGAAGTCACCCAGGTGAAACCACCTAACACGAAAACCGCCAGTGCCAACGAGCCAACCAAACCAAGCATGGCTCTAATGACATTGCCAATAATCACCCGCGGATCAGCGGTTGGCAAAGGATTATCCAAACCGCTGGGACTGCCATACCCAGTTGGACCCAAACCTTCAGCGCCTTCTCCATATACTGTTGGATCGCGTCCAGCCAAGACATTGGTTAAAGGAAAAAATGAAAAAACTAACATCAGAACTAGAATTGAAGCAATAAAATATTTATTCATACTATTTTAAGTATAAATTAGTGCCGGCGCAGTGTCAAACCTTTAAACCGGACAAAAATCATGACCAAACTGACAATAATTAGCCCGGTGCTGAAAACAATCGGCCAGCGCACGCCAAAAAATAACGGTGTTTGGTCCAGCCGTAAAATCTCCATCAAAATCCGAATAATGGAATAATTAATCAAATAGATAAATAGCAGGACGCCGGATTTTAGTTTTAATTTTTGATAGATGAAAAGCAGGATTAAAAAATTAAGCAAATTCAAAATTGATTCATATAAAAAAGTCGGATGAAAATAGTGATGACTTAAATATTCCAACGGCCGATTGGCCAAATCAATGGGAATACCCCAGGACAAATCAGTTGGCCGGCCAAACAATTCCTGATTAAAATAATTGCCAAAGCGGCCAATCGCCTGGCCCAAGGGCAAGGCCACAACCAACAAATCAGCCAAAATCCAAAAATTCAAACCCTTGGTCCAACAATAAATAACCAAAGTAAAAACAGCGCCAATAATCGCTCCGTGAATGGCCAAGCCGCCGTGCCAAACGGCAAAAATTTCAAAAGGATGCGACTGATAAAAACGCAAATCCAAAAAAACAGCGTAAATCCTGGCACCCAGCAAACTGGCAAGCAGCAAATAAAAACCAAAATCATAAATTTGATCACGGCTGATTTTCTGGTTTTTTGCCAACTTTAAAACAACCAACAGACCGGCGATTATTCCCAACACAATAAACAAACCATACCAATGAATTTTTAAAAAACCGAATTGGAATAAAATTGAATTGGGCTGAAAATGATGCAAAAAATTTATCATATTTTCAGTATAACATGTTTTAAAGATAAAAAAATAAGGGGGAGACCGGAAGTGACTTTTCACTCCGGCTCCCCCGAGACTGCTTGGAAATCGCGACGGGTTACGCCGCAACCAACTTGCGGGCGCGATGTCCGCATTTCACCTTGCTCGAGGTAAAGCGCCCATCATGAGCCTCGGCCGCAGCGCGGCGTTGGAGATTGCGGACCTCGGGTTTGGTGGTGGCGGTGGCGGTTTTGGAAATTGTCTTTCCCGACTCGTCGACGATGTTCCAGCGGACTTCAACCATGATCTTCTCTCCCGTTTTGAACCTGAGTTAATGTAATGACAGAATGATTCAGACGCTCAGCGTTCAAACGGCGGATCGTGCGATTTTGCCGACATGGCAACCCTCCTTATGGTTTTGTTTCTCCTGCCAAGGCAGCCCAGTCAGCACTGTGGACTACCTATATAAAATACACCATACCAAAAATTGACCTTAATGTCAAGGTTAACTAAAAAACGGCGGCTGATTCCGCCTGTTTTTTAGTTAGAATAATTATTGCTTGCGGCGAAGTTTCTTTTCCTGTTCCAAGACTTCCAAAGTGGTTTTAACAATCGTATCGGGATTAAGCGACATACTGTCAATCCCCTGACTGACCAAGAACTTGGCCAAATCGGGAAAGTCGGACGGCGCCTGGCCGCAGATGCCGATTTTGCGTTTGGCCTTTTTGGCAATCTTGATTACTTGAGCCAGCATTTTTTTGACCGCTTCATCGCGCTCATCATAAACATTAGCCACCAACGAAGAATCACGGTCAACCCCCAAGACCAGTTGGGTCAAATCATTGGAGCCAATCGAAAAACCGTCAAAAATCTCAGCGAATTTTTCGGCCAAAATCACATTGGAAGGAATTTCACACATCACATAAATTTCCAAACCATCCTCGCCCTGCTTGAGACCGGCTTGATTGATTACCTTAATCACCTTGCGGCCTTCTTCGACAGTGCGACAAAATGGCACCATCATTTTAACATTCTTCAAACCAAATACATCCCGGGCTTTTTTGAAGCCCTGACATTCCAGCATAAACGCTTCTTGATATTGCGGCGCGTAATAGCGAGAAGCGCCGCGCCAACCAATCATCGGATTGGATTCGATCGGTTCAAATTCAGTGCCACCGATCAAATTGGCATATTCGTTTGATTTAAAGTCAGACAAACGGAAAATCACATCCTTGGGATAAAAGGCTGATGCCAACTGACCGATGCCTTCGGCCAACTTGTCAACAAAATACTGACCTTTGTTTTTGTAACCAACGGTTAGTTTGGCGATTTGTTTTTTGGCGCGCTTGTCTTTCAGTTTGTCAAAATGAAGCAGCGCCAAAGGATGAATCTTAATCTGATTGGCAATAATAAATTCTTCACGGGCCAAACCGACACCATCGTTGGGAATAAACGAAGACGCAAAAGCGATGTCGGGTTGACCGATATTCATCATAATTTTGGTTTTCGGCCGCTTGATCTGGCGAACATTGGTCTTTTTGACTTCAAACGGCAGTAAACCATCATAAACATAGCCGGTTTCACCTTCAGCGCAAGAAATGGTCACTTTTTGCCCCGGCTTGATTTTTTTGGTCGCCTCCACCGTGCCGACAATACAAGGAATACCAAGCTCGCGGCTGACAATGGCCGCATGGCAAGTCCGGCCGCCCTTGTTGGTAATAATCCCGGCGGCAATCTTCATAATCGGCTCCCAGTCGGGATCGGTCATGTCGGTCACCAGAATCTGGCCGGCCACAAACCGTTCAATTGCCTTGGGGCTTTTAATAATATTGGCTACGCCGTTGGCAATTTTATTGCCGACCGACGGACCCTGAACAATCACCGTCCCGCGTTTGGCCAGCTTATATTCTTCTAAAACACTCAAATTCTTAGCGGCGTGAACGGTTTCGGGACGAGCTTGAAGAATGAAAAGTTTTTTGGTTTTACCGTCCTTGGCCCACTCAATATCCATCGGCCGCTGATAATGCTTTTCAATCAGCACTCCCCATTCGGCCAATTGCAAAATTTCTTTGTCTGTTAAAACATATTTTTGCTGTTCAGCTACGGTCGTTCGGACATCCTTGACCGGTTGACGATTGGCGGCTTTGGCATCATAAATCATCTTGATTTTTTTACTGCCAAGTTTTCTGTTAATAATTGGTTTATAGCCCTGACTTAAAGTTTCTTTAAAAACATAAAACTCGTCGGGGTTAACTTTGCCCTGAACGACATTTTCCCCCAGCCCCCAAGAACCATTGATCAGCAGCGCGCCGCGAAAACCACTTTCGGTGTCAATCGTGAACATCACCCCGGAACAAGCCTTGTCGGAACGAACCATCAATTGAACGCCGACGGACAAGCCGACTTTAAAATGATCAAAATTCTTATCAGCACGGTAAGAAATAGCCCGATTGGTAAATAGCGAGGCCATACATCGGCGACAGGCGTCAAGAACATTTTGGGAACCGCGGATATTTAAAAAAGTTTCCTGCTGACCGGCAAACGAAGCGTCGGGCAAATCTTCAGCCGTAGCCGAAGACCGAACCGCAACATCAATATTGATGCCATACTGATTTTCCAATTTATAATAGGCAGCAATAATCTGTTTTTCCAAGTCCTTGGGAAATTCCAGACTCAAAATCAGCTGGCGAACTTTATGGCCGCGCTCCATCAAATTTTTAAGATCATGGGTATTCAAATCACTGAGAATTTTCTTAATTTGCCGCCGCGCTCCAGTCTTATTGAGTAAATGAAAATAGCCTTGAGCGGTAACGGCAAAACCGTTGGGAATATTAACCCCCTGGGGTACTAACTTCTGATACATTTCCCCCAAGGAAGCGTTTTTACCGCCGACTCTAGGAACATCTTTGATTGTCAACTGATTAAACCAGATGACAAAATTCTTTTTGATAATCATATTTTTGATATCAGGCAACCTCAACTTTAATTAAGTTGGTCTGACCCAAATAACCAAAGGGATGACCGGCCGCCAAGACCAAAACATCGCCTTTATCAATTAATTTTTTATTAAGACACAAAGATTTGATTTTGCCCACCAATTGGGTAAAAGACGAATTGAAAGGCAAATAGTAGGCATCAACCCCCCAACTGAGACAAAGTTGATTTCTGGTTTTCTCGCTGGCGGCCAGCGCCACGACGCTGATCTGGGGACGATATTTAACAATCGAGCGGGCGGTAAATCCTGAGGTAGTGGCACAAACGATCAACTTGGCATTCAAGTCTTTGGCAATGCTCTGGACCGCAAAACTGACGGTTTCGGTAATACCACCAAGTTTCTTGAGATCCTGCTGGATTTTGTAGTGCTCGGCGATTTCGGTTTTTTCCACCTCGTGGGCGATTTTGGACATCACCCGGACGGCCTTTAACGGATATTTGCCGGTAGCGGTTTCACCCGAAAGCATAATGGCATCCGTCCCGTCCAAAATCGCGTTGGCCACATCGGAAACTTCCGCCCTGGTTGGCACGGGGTAGCGAATCATTGAGTCAAGCATCTGGGTGGCAACAATCACTGGCTTGGATTCTTCAACACAGCGCCGGACAATCTTTTTTTGGATCAAAGGTAAATCTTCCAACGGAATTTCCAAACCCAAATCGCCGCGGGCAACCATAATGCCGTCGGCGGCTTGCAAAATCTCTTCAAAATTGGTAACGGCTTCGGGTCGTTCAATCTTGGCGATAATTTTGGTATGGGTCCCGGGCCAATTACCGCTGCGCTTGGGTTTCTTGAAATCTTTAAACTTGCTACCCAGCCTAGTTTCGACTTGATGAATATAACGACGCAATTTAATAAGGTCTTGAGCGTCTTTAACAAAAGACAAAGCGACAAAATCAATATTTTGCTTCAAACCAAACCGCAAATCCTCTTGATCTTTGGCGGTAACGGGCGGCGTAGTAATGTGCGATTTGGGAAAATTCATTCCCTTATGCGACTTAATAACATCACCAATTTTGACTTTGCACTTAATCGCCTGCTTTTTAATTTCCAAAACCTTAAGTTCAATCTTGGCATCATCAATTAAAATCGGATCATTCGGTTTGACATCACGATACAAATTGGGGTACTGAATCGGGATAAAAGTGGAAACATCTTTCAAAGAAATTTTGAAATGTTCCGGGACCAAAAAAATTTCTTGACCCTCTTCCAGCTTAATGCCTTCGGCTGCGACATTGCCGATCCTGATGCGCGGACCTTGAAGATCCTGCAAAATGGCCACGGGCTGATTAAGCTTTTTAGCCACTGCCCGAATATTGGCAATCAACATCGCGTGATGTTTATAAGTACCGTGAGAAAAATTAAGCCGAGCGACATTAAGGCCGGACTTGATCATTTGCTCAATTTTGCTTTTACTTTCCGAGGCCGGGCCAATGGTACAGACGATTTTTGTTCGCTTCATAATAAATTAAACAATATAGACTATTTTTAGATAGCTAAAAAGTAATGCTGTAAGGCCAACTTACAGTTTGAAAGTTTTGATCAGCCAATCGCCGAAAGCCGGGGCAAAACTGCCGATCAGCGGCAATTCCCACTTTTCACCTTGTAGCGATTTAACCATACCAACAATCGCTAAAATACCCAATAATAAATTGATCAACCAGCCAACCATTGGAATGAAAATACAGGGCAGAGAAATTACAAACATTAAAGCGCCCTGGCTGGCATGAAATTTTACAAAGTCATCTTTTTTGCGCGAAGCCAAAGCGACCAGACTAAGAACCCAAAAATAACTTATTAGGCCCCAGACTTTCGCTTCGGAATCAGGTTGTTTAACATCGGTTGTCATATTGTTTAATTTAGTTAATTAATGATATTATTATATCATAAAACACTAGGCATAAAAAGCACCGGATTGAACCGGTGCTTTTTATTTTGAATTATAGTAATAACTTACATCATTGGCATTCCGCCACCCATGCCGCCGGGCATTCCCGCTCCTTCATCTTTGTGCGGCAAATCCGTTACCACGGTTTCCATGGTAATTAAAGTAGCAGCAATGGAAGCAGCATTCTGCAAGGCAGTACGGGTGACTTTCATCGGATCGACAATTCCGGCTTCCAACATATCAACCTTCTGACTGGTATTAAAATCATAGCCGGATTTGGCATCGGCCAAATCTTTGATATCATTGACAATCAATGAAATATCCTTAATGCCGGCGTTGGCTGCAATCTGGCGCAATGGCGCGGACAATGACTGCTGGACAATTCGAACGCCGACTTTTTCATCGTCAGTTAGTTCAACTTGCTGTTCTTTAAGCAAATCATTCAGGCCATTGGCAATTTTGACCAAGGCGGCTCCGCCGCCCGGGACAATTCCTTCAGCAACAGCGGCTTTGGTGGCGTTTAAAGCATCCTCAATCTTGAATTTTTTTTCTTTCATTTCGGTTTCGGTAGCAGCACCGACTTTAATCACTCCAACACCTCCGGCCAACTTAGCCAAGCGCTCCTGGAGTTTTTCCCGATCAAATTCCGAATCACTATTTTCCGCTTCGCGCTTAAGCTGAGCAATCCGATCTTCAATTTTTTCTTTATCGCCCTGACCGTCAACAATAGTGGTGTACTCTTTGGCGGCAACCACTTTGCGCGCTTGACCGAGCTGATCAAGATCGGTACTTTCCACCTTCAGGCCAATTTCTTCGGAAATCACCTGGCCACCGGTCAAAACGGCAATATCCTTAAGCATTTCTTTGCGCCGATCGCCAAAACCAGGAGCCTTAATTCCCAAAACACTGAAAGTACCGCGGAGTTTATTAAGCACAAAGGTGGTCAAAGCCTCGCCTTCAATTTCATCGCCAATAATGACCAATTCTTTACGGCCGGATTGAGCGACTTTTTCCAGCAACGGAATAATTTCGGAAGCAGCCGAGATCTTCTGATCGGTAATCAAAATATAAGGATCATTAAATTCGGCTTCCATTCGTTCGGCATTGGTAATCATATAAGGTGAGACATAGCCCTTATCAAAACGCATTCCTTGAACCACTTCCTTTTCCAAACCAAAAGTTTGGCCTTCTTCCACCGTCACCACACCGTCATTACCAACCTCTTTCATAATGTCGGCAATCATCTGACCGACTTGCGGATCCAGCGAAGAAATCGTAGCCACTTGGGCAATTTCTTTCTGATCAACCACTGGTTTGGTGATTTTCTTCAAGCCAATAACCGCCGCGCCAACAGCTTTGTGAATACCACTTTTCAAGGCGACCGGATCAGTACCAGCCGCAACATTCTTTAGGCCTTCTTCAATCATTGCCTGAGCCAAAACCGTGGCAGTGGTAGTACCGTCACCGGCGACATCATTAGTTTTTTCCGAAACTTCTTTAATCAAAGAAGCACCAACATTTTCAAACTTATCTTCCAAATCAATTTCTTTAGCGATAGTCACTCCGTCATTAGTGATAATCGGCGAACCAAAGCCGCGGTCCAAAACGACATTACGACCCTTTGGGCCAAGACTAACCTTGACGGCATCGGCCACCTGGTCAATGCCCCGCTTGACCGCCGCTCTAGCATCTTCATTAAATTTAATTTGCTTTGCCATATTTCGTAGTTAATTATTAATCTTAAATCATTATTCTACTACTGCTAACACATCCTCATCGCTAAGAATCTTATATTCTTTCTCGTCGACCTTAACTTCCTCGCCGGAATACTTGCCAAAAATCACTCGGTCGCCAACCTTCAGACCAAGCTTTTGAATTTTTTCGCCATCGCCCAAAGCGATAATCTTACCTTCGGCCTTTTTTTCCTTATCAACGGTTTCGGGCAAAATAATGCCCGATTTGGTAGTTTCTTCTTCGGCTAAAGCCTCAACCACTACCCGATTGCCCAATGGTCTTAGTTTCATAGTTTTTTAAAAGTTAATAATTATCAGGGTCAAATTAGCACTCTATTTATTAGAGTGCTAATATAGTATAGATTAAATTATTTTAAAATCAGTGTCAAGACTCATTTAACCCGGTCGAATACAACTTAAGATTGAACGCCAAAATAAGCCAAAAAACCACTAGCCCAAAATATAATGACCAAAAGTAATGATCAAATAAACTGATGATCAGAATGATTAAAAAATTCAAGCCAATAATAACCTTTTCCAAGTTCAAAGCCGATCTTTGCTGGCGGACAACCAGCCAGCACCACCCGGCAATAATCGCCGCAAAAATCATCCCGCCGATTAATCCTAATTCTGAAACAACTAGCAAATAAATATTATGAACCGGCTGATAATAATAACCGGGCCAAGTGGCATTGAGTTGCTGAAATACTCCCAAAGTGTAATTGCCTATTCCGGTGCCAGTCAACCAATCATTGGCAATCAATTCCCTGGCTTGCTGGGTAAAAGCTAAACGAAGTTCAATTGAGTTAGCCTCAAGCTGTTGAGCACCAGTCAGACGGGTCAATAACAAATCTTTAAAAACCAGACTGAGCAAGGTTAAAATAATTAGCATCAAAAAGATCAGCTGATAAAAAATTTTTTTGGCATTATTATCCCAACAACGGCGCAACCAAAACCCAAGCAGCACCAAAGCGACAATCAAACCGATCCAGGCGGATCTAGAAAAAGTAAAAAACAATGCCGGAACAATCAAAACTAAATTAGTCAAAATAAAAATCCGCCAGCTTTTAGTCTGAACGGTGAATGCCAAATAAAACAAAAACATTAAGGCAATAACCAGCCAGCCAGCCAAAATATTGGGGTGAGGCAGACTGCCATAAGCCCGCAACCATCTTTCCGAGGTAGTCTGTAAAATAATTGAACCCGGTTGATTAGGAAATTGGGTAGCCATCCCCAGCCACTTGTTCGCCCAAACCAACTGCTGGCCAAATTGCCAAACGGCCATCACCGATTGGATTGAAGCCGCACTCAACCAAACCGCGGCCAGCCGCTTGGTTGAAAAATTTAAATTCAAAACCACCGCGATAACCGCAACGGCTTCAAGCAACACAATCCAACGATAATACGCCAACTGAGAAGAAAGCGACCAAACCACTCCCAAACCGGCCCACACCGCCAATAACACCACCAGCCAGTAGATGACAACCTGGGGCGACTTCAACTGCGATCCCAGCTGCGACAATGACAATGGAGATAATTTTTTATTGCCCACCAACCAAAGCAAATAACAAAAAATGACAAGCCAAAATAAAATCTCGGTGCCATATAAACTAAAACGGCCGTATTCCCAAACATAACCGTTAAGATAGCTGTCGCGCCAGATTAATCTAGTCTGCCACGGCAGCAAAAAAACAAATAAATAAAACCCGTATTCAATTATTAGTTTTAGGCGCGCCATTAATTCGCTGAATAAATTTAGGACGATGGATGTAAAAATAAATTATAATAGTCGCCAAAATCGAACCAATAGTATTAAACCAAAGATCCAAGGCATTATTAAAGTACCCGCCGACTCGTTCGGCCGCGCCAAACACTACCACGGCGACGGATTCAACCAGCTCAACGATAGACCCTAGACCGATAGCCATTAATACCAACATAATGGCAAAGGCCGCATAACGACGACGGAGGCGAAGATGAACATAACCGCTAACCAAACTATACAAAGCAATCGTAGTGATAAAAGTTCCCAATGAATGGATAAAATTATCATAACGAAAAATTCCAGGAATAATATACCAATCATACAGCCGGATGGTGCCAAAATACAGGTTGCCACCAAGCAAATGTAAAAAACCCAGCACCGATAAACTGAAAGTAATAAAAAATCCCAAATGAATGCTTTTATTAAGAATCAAGACAAAATAAATCAGGGCAATCATTAAAATAGTATAATACAAAAATTCAAAATTTCCCCAAACAAAAGCGTTGATGGTAAAAGCGGCAAGATAAGCGATAGTAAAGACCAAAATAAGTTCGTTTTTTTTATCAAGCAAATAATTCATAATCATAAAATTTCCAAACTTTGAAGCCGCCTTAGCCACAGTTCATAATATTGAGCGCGTTTGTCGCCTTCATGAAATTTCAGCATCACATCACTAACAATTACTCTGGTGTCTGGCTGACTGGCGACGCTAGTTTTATTTAACTGCATTTTTTTTAGCTGAACAAATTTCAGAATCGCCGAGCACCAATCGCCCAAAAAACCACCAAGTAAGCCTTCCCAAGTTCGGCGAACAAATAAAGTCAAACGACTGTCCGTCACCTGACGACGGCCGGCCAAATTGACTCCCGAAATATTGGGCAGCCATGGCACCAGCCAAGCGTTATCTTTAATAAATCGCCGGTAAGTGTCAAGACCATAAATGGGTGCCAGGGTAGCCGACCAATAAACCAGATATGGATCAAAAGGTTTGAGGGCAACAGCCGATAAATTCAAATGATCATCGGTTAAATAAAAACTCAGACAAACCCGGTCGGTTATTTTGCGGCCGTGACGACGAAACCGCAATAAACTGGCCAAGGTGGTGACTAAAAATCTAGTCAACCAAATCCGCCCTGATTTTATAACGATAAAAAAATCGATATCACTTTGATCATTGGCATTGTCGTAGGCGGCATTATTGCAAACCGCAACCATCCTAATAAAAGGTATTGGTCGCAACCAAGCCGCCAGTTTTAAGGCGATGCTGAATTTGCCTTCGGCAATCCGGTAACGATTCAAACGGGTCCGAACGATATTACTCCGGCCGGGGAAAAAATAAAAACCGGATTGATGATCAATGATGCCGGCCAAATTAGCCGACTCAAAAGATTCGGCAAGATCGGAGAATTTAACATTCGCCGGGGCTTGATACAACCACTTATAAAGCTCCAACAGAGTCAGCGGATAATCAAAAATATCAAAAAAAGCCAGGGTCTTCAAAATCGCGGTTTCTAATTCGCTATATTTTTTAATTTCATTATTCATCCTGTCGCGGCTTATCAATTTGGATAAATTCTGCGTCGCTTTCGCCGCCGACCAATTTAACAACATCTTTATCAATTTTTTTGAATTCATCGGAAGAGGCATTGTACATATTAACGGTGGTAGACAAATTTTTGCCAAGCCGGCTGTGGTAATCACCATAAGTGCTTAAATGCTTTTTTAGCCGGTCAACATTTTTTAAAATTTCTTGAGTCTGTTCTTGGATTTGCATGCCCTTCAGTCCTTGCAATACCGTTTGTAAATAAGCCAATAAATTGGTCGGGGAAACAATAATAACTTTGTATTTACCGGCCGCCCGTTGAATAATAGTTTCGGTATCACCGGTCACCGCGCCGATCTTATTAATCAGCAAATCATAATAAATGGCTTCATGAGGAATAAACATAAAAGCAAATTCCATCGTGCCTTCATTTGGTCTGATATATTTACCCGTCTCCTGAATCCTAAGCTTCAAATCATTAATGAATTGCTTTTCCAATTTATCTTTTTCGATCTGGTCTTTTTCTTCGGTTAAACGATTATAATTTTCCAGGCTAAATTTGGAATCAATCGGAACAATCTTATCTTTGACAAAAATTGCCGCGTCCACGATTTCCCCATCCTTGAATTTATATTGCATTTTATAGCTATCGGGCGGTAAAACATTTTTCAACAAAGTTTCAAGATAATACTCACCCAGCACCCCTCGCTGTTTGGGGTTTTTTAGAATGTCTTGCAGTTTTTGAAGTTGATCGGCAAAATTGACCATCTGCCGACCGGTTTCTTTGACTTCGGTTACTTCTTTAATAACATCTTTAATGACTTGATGAGTTTGACCAAACTGTTGTTGGAACATCTGATTAGATTGACCAAGCTTATTATCCAAAGTTTTAGTAATTTCATTAATCTGATTCTGGAGCATTACCATCGACTGATCATTTTGATTATTGCCAGATCGACGATTCAGTAAAAAAATAATAACGCCAAAACTAATGACCATTAAAACCATCAAAATCAACAATAATAAATCTGTCATAATTAGGGTAATGATTAATAATTACGATTTAAATTTAGCATAATTAAGGCATTAAATCAATTGACAATCATGGCTTAAATATGCTATTGATATAATGTTGTTAAATAAAGACTGCTAATAAATTAACCAAACATTATTAGCGCTAAAATAAAAATAATTTTCATAAAATTGACAGCCAAAACCCTCAGGGGTTTGGTTTATTTTTGGCAAAATTCCCCTCGGCTGACCAGGCACCTGACTAAAATTCTTAAAGTCGGCGGCAAGATACTGCTGCTGATAATAATTTTACCGCTCTACCGAATATCGTTAGGACTTAAAAAAATCTTCAATCATTTTTACGCTCCGCAAAAGAGCCGGCATCATCTGATTCATTTTTTTTCCCGAAGATACCTGACCCATTTCATCATCATCATGGTTGCCATCTTTACGGTCGGCGCAAATTTAAACGCCTATGAGGTCAGGCGTTCTGATTTCGGCAACGACAGCATCGTCGGCACAATCGTTGCCCCAGAAGATCTGGGTGGTATCGAAGAAGAAGGTCCGATTTTAAACAGTAAAAAAATCAGCCGCTATCTGGGCCAAAATGCCATTGGCAACACCCCTCAAGCCAGCGAAGGCGGTCAAGCAGAAGAGACTCTGCCATCAACAGTGGCCGGCGGTAGCGCCGTGGTTAGTCCAATTCTTTCACCGATAGAAGAAGATTTGAGACAACGCGACAAAATCACTTACTACACCATCCAAAACGGCGATACCATTTCGGAAATTGCCGAAAAATTCGGGATCACCACCAACACCATTTTGTGGGAAAATAATATGACGGCCTACAGTGTTATTCGGCCCGGCGATAGCCTGACCATTCTGCCGGCTTCCGGGATCAGACATAAAGTCAGCAGCGGTGAAACCGTGGCCGGCATTGCCAAAAAATACGGCGTGGAACCGGACAAAATCATTGAATTTAATAAGCTAGCTTCGGCCGATGATATCAAAATTGGTGAGCAGCTAATGATTCCGGGCGGGAAAAAAATAAATACCGCCCCAAGCTACAGCTTCCGCAGCATTGTTTCAGCACCAGCCACACCGGTTGCCCCCAAGGTAGTATCAACCGGCAAAATGCAATGGCCATCGGCCTGTCATACTATTACCCAATACTTCCGTTTGGGACATTCCGGAGTTGACATCGCCTGCGGATCAGGCAAACCAATCTACGCGGCTGATGCCGGAACCGTAATAGTCGCCCAAGGCGGCTGGAATGGCGGTTATGGAAATTACATCATTATTGATCACGGCAAAGGCATTCAAACTCTTTATGGTCATTTAAGTAAAATCTATGTCGCGGCTGGAGAAGCGGTAACCAAAGGCCAAAACATCGCGGCCGAAGGTTCTACCGGAAGATCAACCGGACCCCATGTCCACTTTGAAGTTCGCGTCGCCGGCGTTCGAAAAAACGCTTTATACTACATTCAATAAAACATTAAAAAATCGCCCAGTTTTAATCGGGCGATTTTTTATAGAAATTAACTAAACATTATCCAAGCGGGTTTGAAAATTAATAAAATTCCTAAAATAAAAATCACAACGCCGCCAATTAGACTAGACCAACGACTATATTTACCACTCAAACCGGCACTACGCAAAGTAATCATTGCAACGGCAAATACAATCATATCATCCAGCATAAAGAAAACAATATAAAGCACCAAATAAGCGTAATATTCCCAAGTCGTTAAATTGGAAATCGAAAGGACTTGGGCATAAACAGCCGGCAGACCAGCCGAGCAAACCAATTCAACCATATTAACGGCCAAGGCAACGCTGATTATTCCGGCTAAAGCTAACAAAAATATTTTTTGTTCACTAACCCGTTTCAAGCGATCCATAATCTTTTTTTTCTGTGCTTGGTTAGTAACTTTGCATAACCCGCTCTTATTTACATACCACTCTCGAAGATGGTAGATGCCACTGCCAATAGCCACCAAGCCAATGGCAATCCGAACATAAGAAATAAAACCAATAAACAAAAAGAAATTGAGCCAAGCCGCCAGAAACAAAAAATAGATAAAACTGGAAGTAAGAATGAAAGCAGCTCCCAGAATCCACATTTTCTTACGGTCTTCCATACCCAACAGCAGACTGATCAAAAAAATTAAGACCCACATGGCGCAAGGATTGAAACCGTCCAAGGCACCAATAGCAATGGTTAATAACGGCAAAGACCAGGCCTGAACATCAATCACGCCCAATAATGGCAAATTTATTAAAGTTGAAGCTTCGGAATTTGGTAAATGATTATTATCATTATTGCCCAAACCGGGCGCTGGTGGCGCGGGTTCATTTTGAAGTTGGTCACCCAAAATTTTGCCAACCTCGTCTTCACAGCCCTGAACCAAACATTGTTCAATATCTTGCCTAATAGTTTTGCCGGTAGTGTTAGGAGAACCAAAACCAATCGTAATCCGATTACCAATGATAGTAATTGGAACACCCGAGCTTTTAATGTTGAAGGCCTTGGCTACTTGCTGCAGCTTTTCAATATTTTCCTGATTATACCAAACTTCATAAGAGACGATTTTCAATTGAGAAAATTCTTTTTTCAGCTCCGCAAAAAATTCCTCTTCATCAGCGCAATGAGGACAACCGTTGCCATAAAAAAAATACACTGTCGGCAACTTAGCCGATGGCGCTTGGGCCAAAATAAAATCAGGGAAAATAAAAAAACCACCAACCAAAACCAAAACAATTAACGATAATAATATTTTTTTCATTGGATTAATCATTAAGTCAACAAAAAAATTTTACCAAATTAAAGCACAAAAATCAACCAAAAAGCTTGCCCGGTTTCAGGCAAGCTTTTATTGAGGTCTCAAACGGCTTACTGAGCCGGAGCAACTTCACCCTGGATATCAGTCGGGACTACATTAACCTGGTTTTGCTGTTGAAGGTATTGTTCGTATTCGCTGTTAATTTCGTCGATATCAATAGCCTGGGGAATGAATAATTTACCGTCACGGGTGACATAAACTTCTTGTTGAGGCGGTTGGCCTTCAACCGTGACCCCGATAGTTATCTTATACAAACCGTGCTCAGCGGCAACCTGTTGAAGCGAAACATTGCCAATCTGCGGACCGTAAATCTTATTAATAAAATCCACCAAGTAGCTGCCAATCTCATCCTGAGAAACTTCCACCATGCCGGAGTTGGCTTTAAATCCGCCACTATAACTAAAAATTAAAACGGCCACCAAGGCAACGGCCAGAAAAGCACTAACCGCAATCCAAATATTTTGTGGTTTGGAGCTAATCTTTTTGGAGAATTTATCTTCTTCCATAGTTAGAATCTAAATAATTAATAAACTAAGTATACCAAATTTGGGACTGGCGGACAAGTGGCTACATTATACAAAATCAAAGGCGGTTTAGCAAAGGTGATTAGTTATTCGACCTTAGGACGATACTGCAAGGCTTCGGCCACATGATCCAAGGTTATCTTTTCGGCTTCGGCCAGATCGGCAATTGTGCGAGCCAACTTTAAAACCCGAAAATAAGATCGGGTGGACAATCCAAGCCGATTAACGGCCTGGCGCAAAAGTTCAATTGTTTGATTATCAAGCTGACAAGATTCCCTGACTTGGCGGGAATTCATTTCGCTGTTGGTCAGCAAACCAAATGGCGTTAAGCGCCGGTGCTGGACCAAACGCGATTGTTCAATCCGCCGTTTAATTTGAGCGGAACTTTCCGAACATTGATCGTTGATCAATCGGTCAAATTTTACCTTGGGGACTTCAACATGCAAATCAATCCGATCCAAAAGCGGCCCGGAAATTTTGCGCTGATAATTAATGATCTGCGACGGCAAACAAGTGCACTGACGCTGACTGTCGTTGAGATAGCCGCAGGGACAGGGGTTCATCGCCGCCACCAAAATAAATTTGGCGGGAAACTGCAAAGTGCCGGAAGCGCGAGAAATTGATACTGTCCCACTCTCCAACGGCTGACGCAGATTTTCCAAAACCGTTCGGGGGAATTCGGGAAATTCGTCCAGAAACAAAACGCCGCGATGGGCCAAAGAAATCTCACCAGGCTTTGGCCAGCTACCGCCGCCCACCAAAGCCGGCGCCGAAGCGCTATGATGAGGATCGCGAAATGGTCGGGCAGTAATCAGCGGCTGGTTTGACGGCAATAACCCGGCGACACTATAAATGCGAGTAACCTCCAAAGCCTCGCGACGGTTCAAGTCTGGTAAAATACTAATCATCGTTTTAGCCAATAAAGTTTTGCCCGATCCCGGCGGCCCGGACATTAAAATATTATGAGCTCCGGCGGCGGCAATTTCCAAAGCCCGTTTAACATGAGATTGGCCTTTAACCTGACTCATATCAAATTCAAAATCCGGGCGACAAAAATCAAAATTTCCAGCGGCAGTAAATCTTTTAATCTCACTAACCCCGCGCAGATGATAGACTAATTCCAAAAGGTTGGCGCAAGGAATGATTGTCAAACCATCAACCAGCGAGGCTTCAGCGGCATTCACCTGGGGAACAAAAACCGTCTTAATCCCCCGCTGCAAAGCAAACAGGCAAATCGACAAAATACCATTGACGCCACGCAAATCACCATTAAGCGCCAACTCGCCAACAAACAAACTTTCCAAAAAAATTGGTTTCAAAGGAAGTTGGTTACTAACCAACAGAATACTGATAGCAATTGGCAAATCATAAGCCGGACCGGCTTTTTTCAAATCAGCCGGTGCCAAATTGATGGTAACTTTACTGCGCGGCATCTGAAGAGAAGAATTTTTAATCGCCGAGCGAACCCGCTCACGCGATTCATCGACTGATTTATCCGGTAAACCGACAATGAATATTCCCGGCAAAGCCGGACTAACATCAGATTCAACCTCGACTAACTCACAGTCCAGTCCCAAAATGGCGGCAGAATAAACTTTGGCAGACATAAAATTAAAATGTTAATTTTGAAATTCGAATTTTTAATCAATTTTGAATATTCCAATATCAGATCAAAATTTAAAATTATAAAGTCATAATTAAAAGCGCAGTCTGGCTGCGCTATATTGATTGACTATAAATTTATAATTTCTGATTGAAGCTTAGCTCAAAAAATATTTTTTGTCCAGGATTGACAAACCAATAAAATAAAATTACTCTGAATGATGGTTATCATCACCATTGGAGGGCTTGATTATGACCAGGCACATTCAATCTGTATCTGCCTCGAAATCTTTGGAGTGCCCAGTTCACCATCTGCCACTGGAACGCAAAGGTGGAGAGGGAAACGACAAGCTGGCTTGCCCGGTTTGCCTATGTAATGCCAAAATTGCCAACCTGTTGTAAACGGCAAAACGCTTTACACAACCCACTTGTTACGGTAGCCAACTAGCACCGTCCTGGTTCTAGTTGGCTTTTTTTATTCTCAAAATAAGAAAAATCAAAATACCGACTCCAACAGTAATTAAACAGTCAGCGATATTAAAAACGGTAAACCAACTAACATCAATATAATCAATCACGAACCCATAACGCCAGCGATCAATTAAATTGGAAATTGAGCCGATCAGCAAAAGACTAAGGGCGATGCTTTCCCAACTTCGTCTTGAGCGACAAGCGTTTAAAAGCAACCCGGTCAAGATGATCACAATGGTAATCGTAATAATTATCAAAAGAGGCTGGTTAAAGCTCAAACCAAAAGCGATTCCGGGATTTTTAACTAGGCGAAAAGCCAAACCAAAAATGCCGCCGAAATTTTCGGCCGCATTCAACAAAAACCAATTCTTAAGAAATCGATCAACAATAAATATACCAAACAAAGCGATGCTGAAACCAAAATACTTTTTAAACATGCCGGCTAGGCTTCACCCTTCAGCTGCTTCTTACAGTTCACACAAGAGCTAGAGGTCGGCCTGATTTTCAATCGCTCAATTTCAATGGCTTTGCCACAATGCTTACAGACGCCATACTTGCCTTGAACAATACTGGCCAGTGCCTGATGAACATCGCGCAACTGTTTTTCCAAAGTATGCTCCAAACTTAATCGATCGCTATACTCGGCGACCTCATTGGCATTCTCATCTTCATCGTTGCCAAAATCGGGAAACTCTGAACGATAATTATCCTTGATAGTTGAATCCTTGCTGGTAAAATCACCCAAGGCCTTTTCCAGCTTGGTCTTTTCGTCTTCCAAAGACTGTTTGATTTCGTCTAAGACTGATTGATCCATAGATAAATTTAATGATGTCAATTAATAATATGATATTAAGATTAAGGCTTAATGTCAATATTTCGCCAAAAAGAAAGAGGCGCGGAGAGCGCCCAAAATAACATTGTTATTAGATGGCGTCCGCGCCTCAAAAACCTTCAACGGACGCCCGGGCACTCAGGAGGCAGAAAACCAAATTTGGTTTTCTCTCTTCTGAATGCTCAGACATTAGCCGCTGAAAGCGGTTTAAGCGCTTTCACTGACTAAAGCACTCCTCTACCCCTCTTTGGTTAGGACTCTCTTTGTTGGGCCCTTCAACCGCAATTTTTGTTTTTGTTTTTGCAGGACATAGTCAGCTTTATGTCCCGAAAGAGGAAGAGTAGTAGAGAAGAAAAAAATTTCTCCAATTATTTGGGGAAACTTTTCTGTAACTTTTCAAAGAATAGTTATTACTATATCTTACACAATTAGTATATCACAACTAAATGGTTATGTCAATGTTTAAGATATATATTTCAAAAAAATCCTGTATTTTAGCAATTTTTATCACTTTACATAATGATAAAAAAATTGTTTATTAATAATCAAATTATTAACATCTTATCCACAGTCATCAAAAATCAAGAAAACACCCCTCTACCCTATCACGATTTAATGAACCAAGGGCAATTGAGCCAGCAGGCAGCCAAGTCCTCAAACCTGGCAGGTTGCCGGCATCTTTAATCAGCATCGCGAGGCTAGAAAGATGACAACGAGAGGCGATGTCTGAAACAGTCACCGACGAAGTGGCGTTAAGATAATGCCCAAGCAATTCCCGGGAGCTGGCAAACAGCAACTTTTGGTCTGAGACGGCATAGGCAATATTAAAATCCAGCTCGGGGACAGACAGATAATCAACCTGGCCGTCAAAATGCCAGACAAGCTCCTGTGGAACGGCAAATAATTCAGTTACTAAACTGCCATCCGGTAACTCATAAACTGACTGCTGTGGCAATTTCCAGGACAGCCAAACATTAATCAGCTTCCTTAAGTTTTTAGGATCATCAGAATCATCCAACCTAGCAACAACAAGATAATTAAAACCAACCGTCGAGGTGTTGGCTTGAGAGAATATCAGCAAATCAGCAGACTCGCCAAAAGAATCATTTAACAGTTGGCCCAAACTAAGGCCGTAAGCACTCTGTGAAATTTGAGTCAGTTGATTAAAACTAGAAATCATAACTGGATCCAGACTGGCGACATTAAAAAATAATTCCGGTAAATTCAATCCTGGAATAAAAACTTGAAAATCCTCGGGAACAGCGATGGCCAGGGTTTGAGTGGTTTTAATATTATTCAGTCCCTTAGAAAAAATCTCCAAGCACCATTGATCATTTTTAATGGCTGATGAAAAATAAATATCGGAACCAAGCAACTGCCGATAAATATAATTTGATTTACTGCCCACTTGATTTAAATAATCAATCAAGCGACGATGATTTAAATAAGCATTAATTGGCGCCAACGGCCGATCAAAATTAAGCTTAGCCTGAGCCAGGGAAAAAATTTTACCGTCAGCGACTTCTTTAATTTGTTCCAAGGCCGAAGATGAATCGGCACAAACCATAATTCGATCATCAAACAATAAACAAAGATTGTCTGCAATAACCTTGGAATCAATCCGATTGCCGGAATCAAGAAAAAATAAATAAGCAGTGGCCAGCTGATCATTCAACGGGAAAACCGCCAAAGCCGCTTGATTAGAAAAAGCCAAAATTTGGCGATACCATTCCAATCGCTCGGAACCTGAATCTGAATATTTTTGTAGCAATTCAAAATAAGGTGACTGTCCCAAATTTATCTGACGATCCTGCCAAAAAGTATTGGGATTAGCCTGAACATAAAAAATTGAATCAAGCGGCGCCAATTCAGCCAGCCGATCAGCGGTTAAATAATAATAACGATTCAGACTCCAAACTACCAAAATAATCAGACAAAATAAAAGAACCCCACCAACCGCCCAGAACTGCCATGGTCCAAATCGCTGGAAGCGCTTGGTTTCAGTTTTAGGGCTTTGGAAGGGTTCTTCCATTTTCGTATTTGAGTTATTTTATCTTCGAGGTTTTTTGAAGAACGGCTTGCGACCATGATCTTCGTGGCGTCGTTCATAGGGACGGTCTTCATAACCCGCCGGTTTTTCTTTCAATACTTTAAGCGACAAATTAATCCGGCCCTTTTCATCAATCTTAATGACTTTAACCGTGACTTCGTCACCGATATTAACAACATCGGTAACGGCATTAACATGTTGCCAGGCCAATTCGGAAATGTGAATCATCCCCTCTTGACCGGGCAGAATTTCAACCATCGCACCAAAATCAAACAATCGGCTGACTTTGCCGGTAAATACTTCACCGACTTCAACCTCTCGAACAATATTCTTAATCCATTCAACCGCAGCATCAGAATCACTACCCGGAACGCCGGTCACCATCACTAGACCGTCTTGTTCAATATCAATTTGAACGCCGGTCTTGTCAATAATTTCATTAATGATTTTACCACCCGGGCCGATGACTTCCCGGATTTTTTCCGGATTAATATTAAAGGAAATAATCCGCGGAGCATACTTAGACAATTCTGTTCGCGCCTCGGGAATAACTTTATCCATCACCTGCAAAATTTCCAGGCGGGCTTTCAGGCCCTGTTCAAAAGTCTGTTTCACAACATCTAAAGGGATGCCCTGGGTTTTGGTATCAAGCTGAATGGCGGTAATGCCGTCTTTAGTTCCGGCAATTTTGAAATCCATACCGCCTTGACCGTCTTCCAAATCCTGCAGATCGGTTAAAACTTTATATTTGCCATTAGTTTCGTCGGAAGCCAAACCCATGGCCACACCGGCGACTGATTTTTTGATTGGCACACCGGCATCCATTAAAGCCAAGCTGGAACCACAAACTGACGCCTGGGAAGAAGAACCATTTGAACCCAAAACTTCGGAAACCACCCGAATAGTATAAGGAAATTCTTCTTTGGCGGGAATCAACGGGCGCAAAGCTTTTTCAGCTAACGCGCCATGACCAATTTCCCGGCGGCCAGGAGAACCAAGCCGACCAGCTTCGCCAACTGAATAAGGAGGAAAATTATAATGATGCATGTAGCGCTTGCGGCCGCTTTCTTCCAAGCCTTCTAAAAACTGCTCATCACCAGGGGCACCCAAAGTCACAACGGACAAAACCTGGGTCTCGCCGCGATTAAAAAGCGCAGAGCCGTGAGTCCGTGGCAATAAGCCGACTTCGACATTAAGCGCTCGAGTCTCGGTTAATTTCCGACCGTCAACCCGGCGATCTTCTTCCAAGATGGCACGAACAACTTCTTGTTCAACAAACTCATCAAAGATGGGCAGCGCCAACTTGCGGCGTTCTTTGCCAATGTTTTCACCTTCCAAATAAGCCAACAATTCTTCTTTGCCTCTAGCCAACGCCTGCTTACGCTCGGCCTTGGTTAATAAATTCTTATCAAATAAGACTTGGGGAACATTTTTCTTAATCCAGTCAGAAGTTTTGGCAACCAACTCTTTATGGGACTCGGGGGTTTCTTCGTCGTCAGCGCTGGCGGCTACCAAAGACTGTAATTCAACTTTGGGTTTGCCAACTTCTTTAGCGACTTCATTAATCAACTTAATTACACTATCAATATTCTTTAAAGCATATTCAATTCCCTGATAGGCAATATCTTCACTGACTTCCAAACCTTCAGCTTCCAGCATCAATAACTTGCCGTCTTTGCCGGCGACGATGAAATCCATGACACTTTGTTCGCGCTGTTCAAAGGTCGGGTTTAAAACCCAAGCATCTTCAACCCGGCCAACCCGGACACCGGCCAAAGGACCATTCCAAGGAATATTGGAAATTGCCAAAGCGGCCGAAGCAGCGATCAGACCGACGACATCGGAATCATTTTCGCTGTCAAAAGACAAAACGGTCAAAATGACCTGGACTTCATTCTTTAAAGTTTCAGGAAAAAGCGGCCGAATAGCCCGATCAACCAAACGAGAAGTCAAAATCGCCTCGTCAGACGGACGGCCTTCACGCTTAATCCAACGGCTGCCTTTGATTTTTCCAGCCGCATATAATTTTTCTTCGTAATCGACAGAGAGCGGAAAATAATCCGCACCTTCGCGAATGCCACCCATAACGGCGGTGGCCAAAACGACGGTATCGCCCAAGCGGACGGTACATGAACCGCTGGCCTGCTGGGCCAAAATGCCGGTTTCAATAATTAATTTCTGACCGGCAAAATCGGTTTCAAAAACTTTTTTGCTCATAACTAATCCTTTTGGGACTGTTTGGCAGGTTTGACGTTACTAGCACTTACTCACCACTTATTGAAAGTGAAAAGTAGCTACTAACAACGCAACCAATAAACAGTCCGATTATTAATTTATCTTTTAGTTAATTTTTTAATGTTGGGAATTATCTTATTAATCGCACTCCCTTGAGCGGGAATAAGATATTTCTTCAAATCTTTACCCAAATCAATGAAATCATCAACGGCTTCAATCAGCTTGGCGGAAGTGGTTTTACCAAAAGCCAAAACTTCTACCTGGCAACCTTTGTTTTCATGCAAATAAGTAACCATTGGGATATAATCACCATCACCGGAAACCAAAATAATACTATCCAGTTTATCGGCCATCTTGATTGCGTCGACAGCAATGCCAACATCCCAGTCGGCTTTTTTGGCGCCGGTGGCAAAAATTTGCAAATCCTTGGCCTTGACCTCAAACCCCTGATTATCAAGCGCGCCAAAAAATCCGCGCTCTTCGTCGGACTCCGAACGAATAACATAAGCAATCGCCCTAATCAGTTTACGGTTGGCCACGGCGGTTTTTAAAACTTCTTTGAAGTTGACTTTGGCACCATACAGATTTTTGGCTGAATGGTACATGTTAGCAACATCGACAAAAACGCCGACACGCTGCTCGCGATGTTTAATCATAAAAAATTACTCCTCGGATTTAACTTCCGACTCTTCGGTTTCTTCTTCGGTGGCGATATCGCCTTCCAGGTCATCCGCCAAATCTTGTTCTTTGGTCTCTTCAACAATCTTAGGAGTTTTGATTTTCAAATCTTTGACCAAAGCTTCGTAGGCATTCTGGTCGTCGCGTTTTAAATAATTTAAAAGTCGCCGTCGTTCGGCCACTTTTTTTAATAAACCCCGTCGTGAAGAAAAATCCTTTTTATGGTCTTTTAAATGTTTAGTTAATTCTTTTATTTCTTCGGTTAAAATCGCAATTTGAACCTGCGATGAACCGGTATCGCTATCGTGAGTCTTGTACTTAGCGATAATTTTTTCCTTTTTTTTCTTGTCTAACATGTTGCTTGGCCCTTTACGGCTGCGGTTTCCAAGTTGGGTCTTGGTTAAATTTGGCCTAACCGAGAAGTCGCAGTTGTTAAATTAGTTAAATCATCCATTACCATATCATAATCAAAACTATTTGTCAATCCATTTAAAATAAAAAAAGTGCCCGCAAAAGCGAGCGAGGTTAACGGGAGCCAAGGGTGCAGCTTCGTCAAACCCTAAAGAACTTCGACCGAACCCACGACCTGGCCCCGATAGAACCACTGCTTCTTCAGGCCATTCCAGGTGATGGCGGTATGGGTGGTGTTTTCCACCGTGAGCGACACCAATTCACCGTCGCCATTGGTATTCTTGACAATCAAGGTCCCTCCCGGGGATCGCAGGATCGAATGCCCCTCTTCGGCCCTAATAACAAGCCGACTGCCGATTAACGCCTCATGCAGGATTCTGGTGATCTCTTGAGATGACATCTTTTCGGACATGGCTGTACCTCCTAAGTTACTGACTGCAGTTAGAAACACTCCGAGAAATTAAATTTATAAGATTTATTAAAAATTGTCAAAATCCTCAAAAAAATCACACCACTATTTGGTACGAACTAAAAAGCAAAAATACTGATGAAAAAATATAAAGCGCGTTTGGCCAAACATCCTAATTCAATGCCAGGGGGAAAAAGTTAATTTCCTTTTCTGCCTACCTAAATCACTTCTGGCTAAAAATAATTTTAGACAGAAATGGAGGAGAGAATTTTAGGTAAGCGGAAAAATAAACCATCTTCTTTCCTCAAGCTCCACCAAGTACCATGCCTGACAAGGTTAGTTGGAAGGAGGAACACGCCGCAAAGCTGGTGCTCCTCCATTGTCACTTAATCGGGATCCCAACCCCAAGTCTTATGGGGCTGGCGACTTCCACACCGGACCTCACCAAGAAAAATCCGGCTTTTGTACTTCCTTGGGAAAAAGACCACCTCCATGTGGTCATAACCTGCTGAGAATATCACTTTTTCTGGGATTTTTTCTACCCAGACCCATGCCAGCGCTGGGTTTTGACCAGAGAGAGGTCCAATATGGTTCATGAAGGATCGCCATTCGCGATTAAACCCCTCGACACAGTAGTCGGTCAAAACCTGGGTGGGTTCCGGCTTCTCGAAAACCAAGACAAACCCACTCTTTTCAGCCAAAATGGCTTTCGCCGCGGCGATTGCCTCATCATAGTATCCACCCTCTTCCTTTATCATGATCTTCTCCTTTCCAAGATTTCGGCGCTACTAGCAGGTGTTCGTTTCCCGCTTCGCCAGCTCTATATTAATCTTCCAACTAACCTCATCAAACCCTGAGCCCGATGAGATTAGTTGGAAGGAGGAGCACACAGTACCACTGGCACTCCTTCGAGACGGTCACCTAGATCTTAAATCTCTGGCAACCGTCGCCAGCCGGGGGGAAACTCGTCTCGGGTATTTTTGTAGAATACCCAACCCGTCCATGTTCCATCTTCACGAAGAAGACGAAAATACGGGAAACTGCTTGCACAGTTAAACCCCCCCTGCATTTGTTTTTTTTGCCAGCCTTTATAGCCAGCTGGCGGCTTGGATGGGGCAATTCCCTTAAACCGAACACCCCGGTTCAGACAAGCAGCACTGGTGAAAATCACCAAGCCGCTGTCAATATCCAAGCTGCCGGAACCTGGATCAACCAAGACAGCTCCTTGAAAATCAGGATGCTTCTTGATAAACTCCGTTGCTCTTGATCGAGCTACCGAGGATCGGCCGGCAAAAAAAACAACCGGCATCCTCAACAAATTCAACTGCCCATTTTTTATCGGCAGCTGCTGACGGGAGATGACATCCATCTTTCTCCGGTCATCACCCAAAAGATAGGCCAAGCCGGAAAAGTTGGAAACACTTTCCACCTTACCGTGCCGGCGAAAAACAACACGGATTTCTTCTGCAGCTAAAAAATCTCTGGTGTCCATCATCAGGGTCTCCTTTTTTATTACTTCTCCCAATGAGTCCACCTGCGCTTTACAGACGAACTCAAGAAGGAGCAGTACCGATCAAACCTCGGTCGGCACTGCTGTCAGGAAACATCACCACGGACAAGCCGTGGTTTCCGTTCCCGGAATTATCGGCTCACTGCCCCAAACCAGGGCGTGGCCGTCCCAGAATTCCCTCGCTTTCCTTTCCGCTTCCTGCGGATTGGCTTGTTGAGAAAAAAATCTGGCATCCCACGGCTCCGGTTCGGGGCGTTTACCAACAAAAGCCGTACGGACTTCATACTTGTCATCGCCGATCTTCTTCAAAACGACGACAACGCTTGAACACGGCTTGGCTTGGCGGTTTTTAACAAACCGAGTTAGGCCCAAACGCTTTGGTCGCCGGGCATACACGATTTGGTCGCCGGGCTTGGTGGCGACGCAGACCGTCTGCCCGATTTTCCGGCCAAAATCAATTTCCTCAAGAAAAAACTGCCTGCCCAAGGAATCAACTTTTGCCAATGCCTCGCCAAGCAGCATCTGCACATCGCCATGCAAATGGCTGTCAGTGCGGTCACAGACCGCTTCGCCCGATTTGAGCATCATTGCTAAAACCCTCCATGATTGTAATTTCCTCATTTTCCAGACAAATTTTCATTAATGAAAATCATTAATGAGAGGAGAGACAATTTGTCCAGAAAATGAAAAAACTGATTCCTGTTTTGCCAGTCAAAATTTCACGGGCAAAATTGGAAGGAGGAGTCGCAAGCACCACTTGGACTCCTCCGCATTAACCTGATGGTTTATTTTCTGCCCTCACATCTTTGGGCCGATATCACTTTGCAACATTTCAGTTGCCGGATTTGCCTATCGCACCGGTCCCAATCATTCAAGATTGGCGCTTCTGTTAAGGCCTGAGCTTGCCTTTGGTCACCACCAGTGCTACTGCACCGCGATGACCAAGCCAAGAGCGATGTCCTGGACATGCGTCCAGGCAATCGTCGCCCCGGCTCCTGGCTGAAATGTCGCGCAGGCGGCCGCGCGACCGTGGTAGGCCATGGCCAAACTGGCCATCAGCCAGTTCGGGCCGCGGCCCGACAGAACCACGACCGTTCCCAGCCCGACTTCGGGCGGGACGATCATGTCGAGGGCCGCGGGCGCCAGGGGGACGCTCGGGTCGAGCGCGAACTCAACCCGCACGCACCGGCGCTCGCCCAGCGCCGGCAGATCGCTGACGGTCCAGCCGCAGCCGGAACCGTCACCCGACGGGCTGGGGCAGCCCACGGCGATGTAGCCGTCGGGCGAGTTCACCCGCGCCGAGCGCGGGTGAACCTCGTGCACCAGCGCGGCAACGAGCCACGCCGGTGCGGCGCCGTCGATATCCACCACCTCGGGGAAGGTGGCGGACTGATTATGGAGCAACCCCGCGACACTCGCGAGGTCTACCCCCTCCCAGCAAAGTTGCTGCACAACCTTGCCGTTAGGGAGCGTCCGCTCCACCGCGTTTTTCCCCAGCGCTGCGGCCAGCGCCGGGATCGAAATTACATTTCCGTTGAGGAGCATACGCCCCTCCTTTCTTTCGTTGCGGCCGAGCTCGGGCCCAGCCAGACTCAAAATCAATTCCGCCACGGCGACGATCGCCGGGCGGTCGTTGACACTCACCTCGCCCCGTTCGAGGTGGTGAACCACTCCTTCCAGCCGGGGCACGGTCTGCTGGATGGAGTCGGCGGCGCCTTGATAATCACTGTCCAAGACAGCGACCACCTCAACGCCCAGTTGGGCTAGGAACGCCTCCCACTCGGGGACGGCATTCCGATCACCCGCGAGAATGATCCCGTGAGTGATCCCTCCCTCCGAAACGATGCGAGCGTTTTCGGAGGAAGTCCGGCCGCCGATATCCACGAGGACAATCGGCGCCAGACTGCAGGAGGCGAGAGACTGGCAGTACCAGTCAACTATCTCCTGCGAGAAAGACCCTTTACGACGGTGCTTTTCAGCACCATTGCCGCGCCAGGTCCAGCTCCCTTCCCCGTCCGGGCAGGCCCGGAACAGGTAACGGGAACTTCTTGGCAGGTTCTCGCATAACCCGCCAAGAAATACGGACTTCCCACTGTGGGGAGGTCCGGCGACAACGATTTTCATCGCTGCCTCCTTTCTCCCCGATTGGGGAGTTTTTATTTTTATGGAAACCAGCCGCCTCACATCAGCGTCCGGGAATTTCCCTCAGGACTTACCAACAGACAAACATATTGCTGATAAATCCAGTTGGGAGGAGGAACTACTGAACCACAGCCGTTCCCCCAAATAACCAATGGCACCACGCGGCGGTGCCACTATCACGATCGATTAACCCCCATCGATCAAAGGAGTATTCAGATTTACTCTCGAAAGAGAGAAGGCCTAACACACAAGGCCTTTTGCCAATGCTTTTACGCGGATGGCTGCTCTAATTACTAGAGCTTTACCGCAACTCGGATAATTTAATACCCGAGGCTATGATGGTACAAACCGCAAATACTTACACACGGTTTGTACCCCCCCATCAAGGTCCCTCGATCAGTCGGCGAACCGACCGCTCAAGGGATCTTTTGATCCCCCACGAGATTTGGGCCCCCAGCAGGGAGCCCGCCTGGCAGGATACCTCAATATCGATTGGACCATCGAGGTATTCAATGGCGGCCAAAGCCGCCGGCAAGTCCTTCTTGTCGACGGCGGCTGTAAGCCGCCGAAATCCTTCTAACAATTCATCCATGGCGTCCTCCTTTCATAGAGTTTCGGCTCGCCACGAGCCGCCCCCTAGGGGAAATTTCTTCTTTTCCCGCGCCGCACATTGGCTCGAGATTTTTTCCCTCAAGCCCCACAAGTACCATACTTGTGAAGCTAATTGGAAGGAGAAGCCGACAAAGCAGTCGGCTTCTCCGTTATTAATTAGTCGTACTTAACAACTGTTTCCATCTCTTCCGTATTTCTCGACTGACAATTCGGGCACATCGGCTTAAGTATTTTATGCGTCAGTTCCCCGCCGCAGTCGTCGCATTTGCCAACGGCATTTTCATCAAAGCCATCTCGGGGCAAAGCTTTTATTTTATCGCAATCAAGGCAATGATAATTATAGAATAAGGCACCATCGCCCAAATTGGACCTAAATTCATTTTGGCAATCATTGCACTTGCACATCACAATAATACCCATACCTTAAATCATTATTAATTTCTTGTTTTTTGCTTTCTTAAAATTGTCAAAGTACTTCCTATTTTAGCTCCTCACCAGATGCTCCTAATACCTGGAGTAATTTCATTTCTCTTAAAATTATTTTTTCTAACTAGGATTGTTCTTTCCGCAAACCGGTGGTTAATCGGCCTACGGAAAACGTCAATCCCAACTAGGTTTGACGCTTGGCCCGGTCCAAAAAATTCAGAATCAATACCTCACCCTTTAAGCGAAGCCTGATTAATCAAAAATTCTTAAACCGCTAGCGCTTGCTCATCGCCAAATTTTTGCCAAGTTGAGCATAGTTTGAAAGTCTATGCTGAAGACTAATTCTCTCCTCAAACATCAGACTTCAATTTAGACTATAATGAACATTTTTTCTCTCTTATTGAGAGAATGCTGCAGAAAAAGAAATTCTTGGCTTAGCTTTAGGCCTTTTTTTTATTTAGACAATGTTAATTTATGCCAGCCGCGCTTATTTTTTTTACCGCCGACCGCCTGGGCGCTAAAAACGCTTTTGGCAGTGTGGCATCTCTCCTCTTTCTGCAATATCTTCCCAACAAAAAATCCGCTTTTCGCGGAGAGTTACTTTGCTCATATGACATATGCTATAAGCTAACAAGTACTCTCTCCACTTAGTACTTCCTATATAATGTAATGTTCGGCTAGTGATTTTAACCACTGTCTCCGACCACCGTCACGGCCGGATCACACTGATTACAATCTTTTGGGCTTAAAGAAGATTTACCAAGGTATATCTTTCTCCTCAATTAGCAGACCTTGATTAACCTTTACCTTTTTACTGCCCTTTTGATTAACCCCTCTTGCTGGTTGTCATTCTCCTCAAATGGCTTCCAGACTTGTTGGGGATGTGTTTTATAGAACCTTTTGTCAGCTTTTAAAACTTCTTGGTTTTTTAGCTTAACGAGTCATTATAGCATATCTTAAAAATACTGTCAAGTATTTGTGACAATAATTATTCATTAAATTGTATTTTAGCTAAAATAAGCTAGCTTAGTTTGGTAAATTTAGCTAAATATTTGTCATAAATTCTTGACAAAAAATTATAAAAGGTATATAATAATAATAGATAAATAAACAATTACCAACTAATCATATGTACGAGCAACACCTCAAACAAGCCGGTTTGTCTAAAGAACAGGCGGAAATATATGAGCTGTTAATTAAAAAAGGCCCACAAAAAGCCGGCAAAATAAGCCAAAAAACCACGCTGAAGCGAGGCTTAGTCTACAAAATTCTTGAACAACTAGTGGATTTTGGCTTGGTTGAGAAAATAGAAAAGGAGGGTCAAATAGCAACTTTTATTCCGGCCCATCCCCTAAAGCTGAGAGAGCTGGCTCAAAAGCAGGAACAGCAGGCCAAAGACGCCCAGCTGGCCTTGGCTGGAGTTTTGCCTTCTATTATCTCTGACTTTAATTTGGTTTCAGGCAAGCCGGGCGTCCGATTTTTCGAGGGTGCAAGCGGCTTAAAACAAATTTATGACGATATATTGGCGACTCTGAAAAACAGCGAAACTTTTTATTTAATCCGGGCCGCTTATGAGCCAGTGTATAAAGAAAAAATGATCCCAATTATTGACGATTTTATTAAAAAAAGAGTGAAAAAAAACATTAATGTCGTCGCCTTAACTCCCGCCGACGAGCTGGCTGAAGAAAAAACAACGAATACCCAGGCGGACCAGGCAATTCTGTTTGACCGGACCTTGGTTGATAAAAAAAAATACTCCCAGCCGGTGGAAATTGACATATATGGTGATAAAATTGCCATGCTTTCTTTCGGCCAGGAATTAATCGGCACAATAATAGAAAGTCCCCAGATCTCTGGGGCTTTAAAAGAAATTTTTATTTTAGCTCAAAAAGGCGCCAAACTTAAGCCGCCGCTGGAAGATCAAGGGCTTTATGATGGGATCCGTAATGTTCCTTAATTTTTCGTCGGATAATTCTAACAATTTCAGCAAAAACCTCGGCATCTCCCAATCCTTTACTAAATGATTCTCGATTATGATAATATTGGGGATTTTTATTTTTTTGCTCCGCTTCTGTGCTTAAAGCATTACCAATTGAAATAACCCGGCCAACGGTATCCTCAACCGAACCGATCTCTAAAGATATTTCCCCTTCTTTTATGGTCGGATCATTGGCAACAATTTTTCCATCTTGTCTTTGTTTGCCTTCACGATCAATTCTTAAACTTAAAGCCCTTTTCCGGCTATCCGAATCAATATCTAAATCAATTGGTCTATCCGAAAATAAAAAGTTGACTCTGGCTTCACTGTCAAATTCTCTTTGCTGGTTTCTGTCTGGATAAGCCACACCATATTCGCGAAGCTGAATGGTTAAATAAGAGACTTGGCCATTGTGTTCAACTGAAAAATTGTAGCTTTCAGGCACACCCTCTTCCACATTTATTAACTCAAATTGATAACTTTCATTTTCATCCTCTGTTTCTACCAAAGCAATAATTTGATCCAAGGCCAATCGATATTGTTTCAAAGACTGAATTATTTCTTGACTACTGCCGCTAGCAAGCTGCTTAGTTCTTTCATAAAATCTTGCTTTTGCCTTGCCTTTGCCGGCAATCGCCGCGGCGGCATATAAAATATCCTTGGCCCGGCGCATTATAGCTTCGGCACATTGAGCCGGAAAATCCTCCCTAAGAGAATCAAATAATTCGCTTGAAGTAAACTCTTCAGTACTATTTATTGTTTCTGCCAGATGTTTAGCGCTTTTAATTAAACTATTATATTCAGCAAAAATTTCCGCTGCTTCTTCTTCCGGTAGCTTTGTACCCATTTCAATAATTATATTTCCAACATTATCACTATATTCACAGGCTAAAAAAGTTCTTAAGCCGTCTAAACCAAATTTTTTGGAAAAAGCAATAACTTGATTATAATTTTCTTGATTAATGAAAGCATAAGTGGTTAAAGCGTTTTGCTCTCTCAAAGAAAGATTATGAATACCCAAACCAGCCTGTTCAGTTAGATCACGAGATAACTCCTGGAGTTTATTGTATTCCCGAACAGCGTTGAAATCCGCCACCCTTTGGGCATAATCTTCGGGAGTTTCATCCTGCCGCCTTGGACTTAATTCAGTAGCGCTGAAAGGAACGGGTTTTGGCGCGTCAGCATCTCTTTTTCCAAAAAATATATCACCTGATTTGGGCTTACGCCCCCGCTTTTTCTCAAATTCGGTGATTCTTTTTTGAATCTGTTCAGGATTAGCCGGATGAAAAACATGATTCACTTTTCTCACACCTTTTGTTTCATCAACAATACCATACAAATCTTCGGCCAACTTAACAAATAATTTTCCCTGAAATTCACTGCCCAAAATATATCTTGGACTAAAAGATTGAATCTGGCCGGCTTCATCTTGCCACCTTGTTTGAACAGAAACGCCGCCAACCCTGTCTTTAATTTCTCTTTCGCTGCGGATATCTTCCGAAGTTTTGCTCCCTTCACATTGATTAAAATCTTTGGCGGTTAACATTCCGCTCTTCTTTAAGTTGGCATATTCCGGCAAATTAATTGCTCTCTTTGGCGCGGCCCAGATGTCAATTTGCCCGCCTGATTTGGTCCGGCCGCGCGAAGCGACTTTAATGCCACTTACTGCACCACTACCACCAGACCGAATGCCTTTATTAGTTATCCAGTCAGAATTCAAAGGGATAAAATCTTTTGATTCAGATGATTTTCTAACCATTAAATGACCGTTTTCGTCCCGATAACCAGCGCCATAATTCGGATGAAATATCCTTAAAGCCAATTCCGCTTCTTCGCCGGAATAACCAAATTGCTCCTGATAAAACTGATTGATACTTGACCACCTACCTGGAACTTCCGAAATAGATAAATAAAAATCGGCGTCTTGAATCGCCGTCTTGTCAAAAGCCTTGTCTTTGGACGGAATATAAAAAAGCGGCTTAGGTTCAATATCGGCTTCACCGCTTTGTTTTCTTTCCCAGTCGGAGCGGGAATAAACCGACTTGTCTTGAAAATAACTTAATAATTCCTTTTGAAAACTGCTACGACCGGCTTTGCGCGCCGATTCGATATCCGGCAAAGCTCTGATAGCATCAGTTTGTTTAGAAATTTTATCTAAATCACAAATTACTTCGCCATCTGAGCCAAATTCAAAAAATTTTTCTTTTTCCAAATAATTCGCCAACTTTTCGCACAAAGCCTCATCACCATCTTCTCCAGTATCTTCTTGATCGTATTTTTCCAGATTTAAACCATTTTCAAATCCTTGACGCATAAAAATTTAAGGATAACTAATTTTGATTATTAGTTTATATTTTAACATTTTTTTTCTAAAAAGTCAAATTAATAATTAAACCAAGTTGGCAATTTGACCGATGTGTCGTAAAATAGAATCATATGAATAAATTAATCAACCAATTTTTAGAATACCTGGAAATCGAAAAAGGCCGAAGCCTGAACACGGTTCAGAATTATCATTTTTATCTCAACCGTTTTGCCGAGTGGTCAAAAATAAAAAAGCCTGAGCAGATAAATCAAGATTTGGTCAGGAGCTATCGTATTTGGCTCAACCGTCAAACTGACAACCGAGGTGAAGTCCTGGAAAAATCAACCCAAAATTATCACCTGATTGCCCTAAGATCATTTTTAAAATATTTGTCCAAGATTGATGTCAACTCAATGGCACCGGAAAAAATTGAACTGGCCAAAATGCCGCAACGCCAAGTTGATTTTTTGGAAGGCCCTGACTTGGAAAGATTATTAGAAGCACCGCTGAAAAGCGCGGAACCAGAAATCATTAAGCTACGCGACAAGGCGATTTTGGAATTATTATTTTCAACCGGCTTGCGGGTCTCGGAACTTTCCAAACTCAACCAAGACCAAATCAATTTAGCCAAAGAAGAATTTACCGTCCGTGGCAAAGGCAGCAAATTACGGGTGGTTTTTTTGTCTAATCAGGCCAAACATTGGCTAAAGCAATATTTGGAAAAAAGAAAGGATCTATCCCCCAGCCTATTTGTCCGTCACGACCGGGCCAAGGGTAAAAAAGAAGCAGAAAATCTAACACCCCGAAGCATTCAGCGGCTGATTAAAAAGTATGCCAAAGAAGCTGGGATTGCCAAAGACATCACACCCCACACCATGCGCCACAGTTTTGCAACAGATCTGCTGATTAATGGCGCCGACATTCGTTCCGTCCAATCAATGCTGGGACATTCCTCAATTACCACCACCCAAATTTACACTCACTTAACAGATCACCAGCTGCGTGAAGTTTATAAAACTTTCCACCAACGCCAAAGACGCAAGTAATAATTGACTTTTAACAAAATTTCGGCTATAATCATTTTGTTTTATTACGCCCCTGTAGTTCAACGGATAGAACGAGGGCCTTCTAAGCCTTAGATCAAGGTTCGATTCCTTGCGGGGGCACCAGAAAAGTTTAACCCCTGATTATAAGCCCCCTTAGTTCAACGGATAGAATGTGGGCTTCCGGAGCCTAAGATGTAGGTTCGATTCCTACAGGGGGCACCAGTAGAAAATTAAATATGGTGGCCTTGGTGAAACGGTTATCACGCGAGTTTGTGGCACTCGCATTACGGGTTCGATTCCCGTAGGCCACCCCAAAAAAATATCTCCCCTTAATTGGGGAGGTATTTTTTGTTATAATAAATGTATAAAAAATAAATATTTCAAATAATAAATAATTAACCAGAGCTAGTTATGAAAGGATTCATAATCAACTTAGAAAAAGAAACCCTGGAAAATCAAAATTACCGCCAGGTGCTGTACACTTCACACCATAGTCAGCTGGTATTAATGAGCCTGAAACCAGGCGAAGAAATCGGCGAAGAGGTTCATGATTTAGACCAATTTATCAGGCTGGAACAAGGCCGCGCTAAAGTTATTTTGGACGGAGTGGAAACTGAAATGACCAAAGACTGGGCGGTGGTTATTCCGGCCGGCGCCCGCCACAATGTCATCAACACTTCCAGCGACGAGGAATTAAAGCTTTATTCCGTCTATTCCCCGCCGGAACACAAAGACGGAACCACTCACCAAACCAAGGCCGATGAAAAAGAAGAGCATTTTGACGGCCACACTACTGAGTAGCAATCAAGAAATTCAAAAACCACCCAGCAGGGTGGTTTTTGAATTGAGAAAAATTAATTAAAAAATTTAGCAATACCCTTGCCGACTAAATTGGTGATAATTATTACCAAAACGGCAATAAACAAATGCTCAGCCGTGGCACTCCAAGGATTTTCTTGCTTGGCCTGGGCGATTTTAAAACTCAAAATACTCAAAGATAGAATTCCCCAGACAACACTAACAATCACCGCCATCGTAATCGGAAAAATTATTACCGGAACAATAAAAGTAAGAGCAAAAATAAACTTGGCCAAAAAAGTAAAGATGGTGGACTGCCAAATTTCTACGCTGGTATGTTGTTTTTCCGATTCTTCGGAAATATGAATACCCAAAGCATCAGAAAAAGCATCAGCAATCGCGATGGTTAAAATACCACCCAAAACGACCAGTTTGGAATTAGTACTGGAATACAACCCAACCATCAATCCTAAAGTGGTAATAATGGCCGAGGTCAAACCAAAGCTAACACCGGTTCGCAGGGAATCTTTAATCAAAGGCATATTGAGTTAATGATACTCAATTATATCAGCACCGTCAATTTATCTGCAGCTACTTGCAAATCATTCGCAGTTATGCTAAGCTGCTAAATATGGAAAAAATTTATGAGACTCTAAGAAAAAAAGGTTACAAACTGACAGCACCAAGGTTGGCAGTTTTAAAAGCCTTGACAAAACAACACAAGCCGCTTTCGGCTCAAGCGGTCTGGCAACAAACTGCGGGCATTAACCTAGCTTCCGTCTACCGAAGTCTAAATCTATTTAAAAAACTGAATTTGGTCAATGCGGAAAAATTCAATAATGAAGAAATCTACTGCCTATCAACCAACCATGCCCACCACCACATTATTTGCGAAAAGTGCGGCTACATTCAAACCTTCAAATGTACTCACAAATTTAAAATAAAAAATTTCACCAACATCAGGCACCAACTGATCTTGGTTGGAATTTGTAATAAATGTAACTAATAATATGAAATCAACAACCAAAGTCACTCCCTGGGTAATGCTGACTTTACTGCCAGCAATATTATTATTGGGAGGCTGCACTCAAATTAATCAAACAAAATCGAACGGCAACCGCCTAACGGTAGCGGCCACAATCTTTCCATTGTACGACATCGCTCGGCAGATTGGCGGCGACAAAATTGATGTTAAGCTGATTTTGCCCCCTGGTGCCAGTCCACACACTTTTGAAGTTTCCCCCGGACAAATTAGAGAACTGCAAACCACCAAGTTAATCTTAGCTGTTGGGCAAGGAGCTGACGACTGGACCAACAATTTGGGCGAAGCGATCGGCGCAAAAATTGCGACGGTCGAGAAAAATATTGAATTAAAACCATTTGAACACCAGGAGCATGAACACCACGAGGAAGATCATGATGATGACGATGATGAAGAAGAAAATGATGAACACCAACACGGACAATTTGATCCTCACTACTGGCTAAGTCCGGCTAACGCCAAAATCATTGCCCAAAATATTACTGATGAACTCAGCGAACTTGATCCGGCAAATCAAAGTGATTATCAAAACAACGCCGAAAAATTTATTACTGAGCTGGCAAATAAAGACCAAGAATGGCATAATAAAATAGGGACTTTGGAAAATAAAAACTTGGTGGTATTCCATGATGCCTGGGGATATTTTGCCGACTATTTTGGTTTAGACATTGTCGCTACCTTTGAACCATTTCCAGGAAAATCGCCAAGCCCAAAATATCTGGCCGACTTGGAAAACGAGGTTAAAGCCAAAAATATCAAAGCGCTGTTTGTTGAGCCCCAATTATCCCAAGAAGCAATCAATACCATGGCCAAAGATTTAAATGTGGAAGTTAAAGTACTTGATCCTCTAGGAGGCGCTGACGAACGCAACAGCTATCTTAAACTAATAGATTATAACATTAATAATATTGCCAACACCCTGAAATAAATGAAAGATTTCATCGAAATCAAAAACTTAAGTTACGCCTTTGACTCTTATCTGGCCATTGATGATTTGTCATTTGATATCGCCAAAGGTGAAGTAGTGGCAATAATCGGGCCAAATGGTTCAGGTAAAACAACTCTGCTAAAGAATATTATCGGCATCTATTCACCAACCAAGGGCGAAATAATAATTGACGGGCAAAAACCGCAACAGGTGAGAAAACGAATCGGCTATGTACCCCAAAAATTTGAATTTGAACGCAGCACGCCAATTACGGTCAAAGAATTCATGTCGCTAGAAAAATGCAACCAAAAAGCCCATGGGGCAAAGAATATCAACCAAGCCTTAAATCAAGTTGGGCTTGAAGGAGTAGAGCATAAACGCCTCAGCAGCCTTTCGGGCGGGCAATTTCAACGAGTAATGATTGCCAGAGCACTGCTTCACGAAAAAGAAATTCTGATATTCGACGAGCCGTCAACCGGCATTGACATCGCCGGCGAGCAGACTATCTATGATCTAATAGTTAAAATCAATCAAACCAAAGGAACAACCTGTCTGATAGTTTCTCACGAGCTAAACATCGTCAATAAATATGCCCAGCGAGTATTGTGTCTGAATAAAAAAATGATTTGTTATGGTATTCCTGAACAAGTCATTAACCCAGAAAATCTAAAAAAGCTTTACGGTATCGGGGCGGGACTTTATCACTCACATTAAAAACATGCCAGAAATTTTTCAATACCCATTCATGATCAGAGCCATAATTGCCGGGACATTCGTTTCGGTCCTATTGGCTTGGCTGGGAGTTTTTGTAGTCAGCCGAAGAATGAGCCTGATTGGTGACGGCATTGCTCATGCTTCCCTGGCGGGGATTGCCTTGGCCCTGCTGGCCGGCTGGGCACCAATGCCAACGGCAATCGTGCTGGCCATAATTATTGCGATTGTTATCTTTTGGCTGGAGAAAAAAACCAATATTTCAAATGATATGGCTATTGCCATAATACTGACTACCGGTATGGCCATCGGTGTAGTTCTATTGCACTTTTACCAAGGCTACCAACCGGAACTGATCAGCTACTTATTTGGCAACATTCTAACCATCAATATGCCTGACCTATGGACAATTATCATTTCAACTGTGATAATTTTGGCCATCGTGGCATTGAAGTACCGGCAATTATTATTTACTACCTTTGATCCAACCGGCGCTTATTTGGCCGGCATTAACCCCGGCCGTTACGATTTAATGTTGTACATCGTTACAGCCATTGCCATAATCTTAAGTATTAAGATAGTCGGCATTGTGCTGGTTAGTGCTCTGCTGGTGACCCCCAGCGCCTTCAGCCGACTATTCGCCAAATCATTCAAAAATTTTTTGACGATCACCATCAGTTCTTCAACTCTAATTGTCTTAATCGGATTAATTGCCTCTTTTTATTTAGACTTGCCCTCTGGCGCCACAATCATTTTGACCAGCACGACGGTTTTTATATTTGGCTACTTACTAAAAAATATTTTAAAGATAAGAAATGAAAATAAAATATAAAATATTATCGTTGCTAATAATCTGTTTACTGATGCCAAGCGGGTTAAATGCTCAAGACAGCCACCCGGAAATTATATTCAAGGCTCAAGTTACTAAAATCATTGGACAAAACGAAATTACTCGCGAAGACGGTTCAAAGGCAATACAACAAAAATTAGAATTGCTGGGATTGGAAGGCAAATTAAAAGACAAAACAATAACTTTTGACGGCACTAAACTTGATATTCTGTCATCGGACCAATACAAAGTCGGCGACAAAGTGATGGTTGATTATATACTCGAGCCTGATGGAATTGAACAAATATACATCATTGGTTTTGTCCGCACCAACTATATTTATCTCTTGGCTCTAATATTTTCATTGGCGGTCATCCTGATTGGCGGTTTTAAAGGTCTGCGTTCACTAATAGTGCTGCTGCTTAGTTTTTTCATCATCCTAAAATTCATTATTCCAATGATTTTAGCCGGCTATAATCCCCTGCTCATCAGCATTATAGGATCAGCGGCAATCTTGATCACGGCAATTTATATTACGGAAGGTTTTAAATTAACTTCAACAATCGCCGTTGGAGCAATTACTTTATCATTATTAGTCACCGGGTTATTAGCTACCTGGTTTACGGTCTTAACCAGATTAACCGGTTTTGCCAACGAAGAAGCCAGCTACCTAATTGGCATCGCCGGTGGCAATATCAATATTCAAGGGTTGTTGCTGGCAGGAATAATTATTGGTGCCTTGGGAGTATTAGACGATGTGGTAATATCGCAAGTAGCATTGGTCGAAGAATTAAAAAAGGCTAACCCTCAGCTCACTCAGAAAAAATTATACCAGCAAGCAATGAAGGTTGGAATTTCCCATTTAAGTTCAATGGTCAATACCCTATTTTTAGCTTATGCCGGAGCAGCCTTGCCACTGCTGATTTTATTCACCATCAAACAAGCGCCTTTCTTGACTTTCAATCAGGTAATCAATAATGAAATCATTGCCACTGAAATAGTTAGAACAATTAGCGGCAGCATCGGCCTAATTTTGGCCGTGCCAATATCTACCTTAATAGCGGCGGTCTTGATTACCGCCAAATTTGATAAATTAAAAAACCCTGAGGCCTGATAAAGGCAATAATATAATTGACAAAATAATAAACATATGAAAAAAGCACCCATCCCCCAAAATGAAACAGCGCGCCTGGAGGCCTTAAAACAGTTAGGTATCCTCGACACACCAACTGAAAAAAGATTCGACCAGATAACCAAAGAAGCAACCGCGAAGTTACAGGTACCAGTTTCAACTATTTCAATAATTGATGAGGATCGAGAATGGTTTAAGTCTTGTCAGGGATTGGACAGCAAAGAAGGAGCGCGAGACATTTCATTTTGCGGTCATGCCATGCTATCGCGGGAAATATTCATTATTGAGGATACTTTAGAAGATGAAAGATTTAAAGATAACCCATATGTGATCGGCAAGAATGGCATCAGATTCTATGCCGGCATTGCTCTGCATGACCAAGCCAGCGGACTGCCAATCGGCGTATTATGCGTCAAAGATTTCAAACCAAAAAAAATGTCATTAGACGAAATCGAAATTTTAATGAAATTGGCAGCCAAGGCGGAAGATGAACTAAACTCAACGAAAGCGTAACAATTGGGCAAAAAATTCGTCTAAAAGTAAATATCGCACCTCAAATTATTACCCTGGAACTTGGGGTAATAATTTGTTTATAATCAAATATGGCAGATAATACTAAACAACTAATAAAAACCAGAAAATTGTCGGTTCAAGAAGGGGCGGCGGCTTCGGTTATGGTCGGAATCACCGATACCCAAATTACTCCCTATGCCTTAGAGCTTAAAGCTAGCAATCTGGAAGCTGGGATGCTAACAAGCCTGGCTAATTTATTCGGGCCAATGGCGCAACTGCTAGGAAGCCGACTAATTGAAAGATTCAATCGGCGCCAGATTATTGTCTGGGCAGTAGTTGGCCAGACAATCAGCTGTTTTGCCTTCTCGATCTTAGGATATATATTTTTGAGCCATGATAAACAGTTGTACCTAGTAGCATTATTTATCCTGAATTATACACTTTACAATTTAACTTCAGCATTGGCCAGTCCGGCCTGGTTTTCGATGATGGGCGATATCGTACCCGAAAACATCAGAGGCCGGTATTTTGCCTGGCGCAATCGCACCAATGGCGCAGCATCAGTTGGAGCAATGATTTTAAGCGCTAGCATCCTCTACTGGCTGGCACAATATGAAATCATCTACGGCTTTATTATTATTTTTGGGCTGGCGGGAATCGCCAGAAGTATTTCAACCTATTTACTATCCAAACATTATTGTGAAGACATCAAACTAGAAAAAGATTATTATTTCCCCTTTTGGAAATTCATTAAAGAAATACCCCGATATAATTTTAACCGCTTCGCTTTGTATGTCAGCTTTTTTCGACTGGGAGTAAATATTGCCGGGCCGTTTTTTGCCGTCTACATGTGGAAGCAGTTAGCCTATAACCCAATCTGGTTTACGGCCGTCAATATTTCAGCGGGCATATTTTCACTACTGGCGTTGCCAGCCTGGGGATATTTTGCCGATCGTTACGGCAACCGTGAATTAATCAGAGTAAGCAGCATTATTCTAATTTTTGTTCCCCTGTTTTGGATGTTTAGCGCCAATCCAATCTATTTGATCTTAGTCCCCCAACTGATATCCGGCAGCGGCTGGGCGGCATTTAATTTGGCTTCGTCTAATTTTATTTACGATTCAGTCGAACCCAGCCGCCGAGGATTAATGGTGGCATATTTCAACTTATTAAGCGGTTTTGGCATATTTCTAGGGGCAACCCTGGGCGGCGTTTTAAGCCAATATATCAAAATCGGATTAATGAATGTTTTCTTTGTGATATTCGTCGTTTCCAGTTTGGCGACATTGGCAGTAACCATAACGATGCTTCGAACAATTAAAGAAGTCAGAGTCTATGAACACGAAGCACAAAAAAATCCTTTAATGTACCTAAAAGAAATCCGACCGCTTTACAGCAATTTGGAGTTCGGTGCCTATCCAGTTAAAAAATTCCACCAATTAAAAAGCAACCTTAAAAGCTACCGCCGGCAACGAATCACTTACTATTAAATCCATTGACATAAAGCAAAAAAAATGGTAATAGAAAAGCAGTCAATCAACAGATTGCTGCTTTAAATCAGGAAACTGATGATCCCCTAAGAGGAGGATAAACACGGGGGTTAAGAATGAAACGGAATCACTACGCCACAACTGGGACATGATCCCAAAAACTTGATGAAGGAGGAATTCATCATGACTCGACGATTTTGGTTTCAAGGCAAAACGCCAATAGCGTTTTGCCCCGACAGCAGCGAACCGCTGGTCTTTCGCCACTACCAGGCGGAAGCGGAAATCACGGTCCAGATTAACGGCGGCAAGGTGACCAAAACCATGGCCGAATGGCTGCGTTTTGCGGGTTGCCACTGGCACACCGCTCTGGATGGCGGCGCCGATCCGTTCGGCGGTCCCACCTTGCTGCGCGAATGGAACATTGGCGATGATCCGCTGGCAGTCGCACGCCAGCGCATTGACGCGATGTTTGAACTCATGGGTTTGCTTGGGATCAAGCATTGGACCTTCCACACCCTCGATCTGATCGAGGAAGGCGCCAACTTTGCCGAAACCAAGCAACGCCTGATGGCGCTGTTGCCTTATGTCAAACAGCGCCTGAAAGAAACTGGCATCAAGGTGCTATGGGTTACGGCCAAGCTGTTTGCCGCAAACCGCTATATGAACGGCGCCATGACCGGCACCGAGCCCGACATTTGGATTGAAGCCGGCGCGCAGATCAAGCTGGCAATTGACATTGCCCACGAGCTTGATGCCGCGGGAGTGGTGTTCTGGGGCGGGCGCGAAGGCTACGAAACCCTGCTGAATACCATGATCGGGCTGGAACTCGAAAACCTGGCCACCATGCTCCGGGCGGCCGTTAATTACAAAGCAAAAATCGGCTTTAAGGGCCAGTTCTACATTGAGCCCAAAGCCCAGGAACCCACAACCCATCAATACGACTACGATGTAGCGACGGTTGTCGGTTTTCTGCGAGACTATGCCCTGGACGGGGAATTCATGGTGAACTTTGAGCCCAATCACGGCAGTCTGGCCAAACACACCACCGCCCACGAGATGGCAATGATCAATTGCTGCAATGTGTTTGGGTCAATTGACGCCAACCAGGGTACGGAGACTGTCGGCTGGGACACCGACGAATTCCCCTGCAACCTGGAAACGGCCGTGGTGGTGATGCTGGAAGTCTTGAAAAACAGCGGCTTTACCACCGGCGGGCTGAATTTCGACGCCAAACTCCGGCGCGCGAGCACCGCTCTTGACGACTTGTTCATGGGCTTCATTATGGCCATGGACACCTACGCCGCGGCATTGAAAATCGCGGCACGGATTATCAACGACGGAATTCTCGCCGAGATGGTACAGCGGCGATACTGCAAGTGGTCGAACACCGCCAACGGGGTGAAAATCGCCAACGGCGACATGAGCCTGGAAGACTGTGAAGAACTGACCGAGAGATTCGAGACCCATCCGGTCGCCGAAAGCGGCCACGCCGAGTTCTTCAAGACGGTTTGGGCCGCCTACCTGCGGGGTGATGCCGTGATCCCCAAGCCCACCCAGTACCAAGACTAACTCTACGAACGCCTAGGCCAAACGGCCACAGGCGACAACCCGGGAGGCGAGCTCACATGAGTTTGCCCCCGGTCTTTTTTATAAAAATGTTATAATAATGCCATATGAAAGTTGCTATTGTAACCGACTCATTCTACGCCATTAACGGCGTCAGTAAGACTTACCAGCAATTGGCTAAATATTGCCAAACTAAAAAAATCAAGCTGGATATTTTTACCATTGGCCAAAAAGAATCACCAACCATCAAAGGCTGCGTAAAAATTTTAGAATACCAACCGGTCTGGCCGGTAAAGTATTACCCCGATCTGCCGCCATTCGACATCCGAATAATCTCGGAAAAATTCAAGAAAGAATTTTTAAACCAAGATTATGATTTAATCCACTTGGCCACTCCCGGATCATTGGGGATTGCGGCGCGCACGATTATCAACAAAATTAAAACACCAGTTGTCGGGTCTTTTCATACGATGGTAGCGGAATACGCCAACGACTGGACTAAAAAAAATCTGGAAAAATTTCCTAATACCATCAAAAACTCAGCGGGGGCCCTTTCCGGTTCGGTGATGTGGCAATTTTTAAAATGGTTCTATGGCCGAACCGATGTGTTACTGGTGCCCAACCAAACCATGGCCGAAAGACTGAAAAATTTCCATCCGACAATCAAAATTTTCCCCCGCGGAGTTGACCAAAAAAAATTCTTCCCTAAACTTAAAAAATCAACCGGAAATAAATGCCAACTAATTGCCCTTTATGTCGGCAGACTGTCGGTAGAAAAAAATCTAGATCTGCTGGTTGACATATTTAAAAATCGAAAAGACATTGAGCTCAGGTTGGTTGGTGACGGTCCATATCTAGCGGGATTAAAAACTCAGTTGCCAAAGGCCAAATTTTTCGGCTACCTGGGTGGCCAAAAACTTACCCAGGCATATCAACAAGCCGACTGCTTCATTTTTCCATCGACCACCGACACCTTTGGCAATGTTATCTTGGAAGCTCAGGCTTGCGGCTTACCATGTATTGTCACTAATGTTGGCGGTCCCCAAGAATTAATTAACAATAAAAAAAATGGGTTAATCGCCAAACCCACAGTCAAAGATTTTAATAAAGCCATTGATTATTTAATCAATAATCCTAATCAGCGAAACAAGCTCGGAATAGCAGCAGCAAAAGCGACCAGAGAAAAAACTTGGAACCAGGCTTTTGACAAACTATTTGATATTTATCAAAACTTGATGTAACACAATTGATTCTAATTCGTCTAAAATAGTGCAGGGGGTGAAAATTGGTTGAATCTAGCCTAAAAGCCACAAACCATAGTGTTTTAGAGGTTAGATGATAATCAATTTACAACCTTTCTGAAAAACAGTAATAAAAATTTTGTTGCTAAAGGTCGCTTTAGGCAACGCCAAAGGCAGGGTCACCCCCTGCCTTTTTATAATGCTAAAATCTGACGGATTTTTTTGGCAATCTCATCAATACTCCAATCCGACTTAATCAGGTATTCCGTGCCGCCAACGCTTAAAATGCGGCTGACCGTTTCTTTGTCGCCCATATTGGTCAAAACAATAACCGGAATATCGGCGGTTGGTTCAGCGGCTTTCAATTTTTTAAGAATTTCAATGCCGTCGATATCCGGCAGCATAATATCCAGCAAAATCAAATCAGGCGGCGCGGTCAAAGCCTGATTCAAACCCGCCTGGCCGGTTGAAGCCACTTCGACTTTAAAATCACGGTCCAGGCCAAGACATAAGGCCTTGGCTAAAGTGGGCTCATCTTCAATAATCAAAATATTTTGAGGCATAACTTTAAATAATTCTGACAAAATGCCGTTTGCCTTTTTGAATAACCACACCTTTGACAACGGCAAAATTTTCATCACTGACTTTTTGACCGTCAACTTTAATCCCGCTTTGGCTGAGTAACCGCCGAGCTTCAGACCTTGAATCAGCCAACTTGGTTTCTAACAAAACATCAATTAAATTTTTACTTTTAACCTTGAACTCAGGGATATCATCAGGATTGGTTTTTTTAGCAAACACCTGCTCAAATTGTTGCTGGGCCTCATCGGCAGCTTTAGTCCCATGATACATCGCCACCAACCGCCGAGCCAAAATCATCTTCAATTCTTTGGGATTACGGCCAGCTCTTAAATCGGCGGCAAGCTTTGGCAATTGATCAAATGGGATGTCGGTAGCAATCTCGAAAGCCGGCATAATCATACCATCGGTCCAACTCATGACTTTGCCGTAAATTTCCTGAGGGTCGTCACCAAGCGAAACCATATTGCCTTGAGTTTTACCCATTTTAATGCCAGAAGTGTCTTCCAAAAGTTTGGTGGTCAAAACAAATTTTTCTTTGTTCTTTAATTTTTTCATCAGCGTTCGGCCAGCCAACATATTATAAGTCTGGTCACTGCCACCAACTTCCAAATCGACATCCATGGCCACGCAATCATAACCCTGCATCACCGGGTACATAAATTCGTGCAAATGGATTACTTTTCCCTCTTTGAGCCTTTTAGCAAACATATCGCGTTCCAATAAACGCTGGACAGTAAATTCCGAAGCCAACTCAAGTAAATCGGAAAAGTTGAGTTTGGCCAGCCAACTGGAATTAAACATGAATTTGGTTTTTTTTAAATCCAAAATCTTACCAATCAAAGCTTTGTAGCCCTTGGCATTAGCCAAAACTTGCTGCCGGGTCAAAGGCTGACGAGTCGCCAGCTTATCAGTTGGATCACCAATCATGGCCGTAAAATCCCCGATTAATACAATAATTTCATGTCCCGCTTCCTGAAATTGCCGAAGTTTATTCAAAACAACACCATGGCCAATGTGTAACTGGCCGGTGGGGTCAATACCGTTATAGATTTTTAACTTATTGCCAGACTTTAAAACTTTTTCCAACGCGGATTTATTGGGGTAGATGTTTTCAACTCCCCGTTCCAGAATCTCTTTGATTTTTTGATCTTGGTTAGCCATGTTATTGTAGCCCTTCAAGCTGCTGGCGAATTTTAGCCAGCCGTTCCTGGTTTTGCACCAGTTTAATTTTTTCATTAGCAATGATATCTTTAGGCGCCCGTTCAACAAAATGTTCATTTGACAATTTTTGTTCCAGATGAGTGACAAATTCTGCAATCCGGTCGGCTTCTTGTTCCAGTCGTTTGGTTTCTTTAACTATATCCAGCATACCAGAAACCGGCAAATAAATCTCGGCTTGAGTCAAAATCGCCGACAATGATTCCGACGGCTTAGTTCCCTTGGACAAGACTACCAATTCTTCCAGCCGCGCTAAATTTTTTATCAAAACCGACTGCTGACTGATTAATTGGTGTTTAGTCGGAGAAATAATCACCGCCCGCAAGCGCTGGGCCGGCGGCAGCTTACTTTCGGTCCGCAAATTTCTGATGGCCGTCACAATATCTTTGACTAATTGAAAATCACTCAGAACATCTTTTTCGGCGATTTTGACTTTGGCCTGAGGCCAAGACTGAACCATCAACAATTCCTTGGCATTAAGTTTCTGCCAAATTTCTTCGGTAACAAATGGCGTAAACGGATGCCAAAGTTTCAATAATTGGGTAAGAATATAAAGCAGGATTTCATCTTTATCATCTTCGGATTTGGTGATTTCAACATACCAGTCGGCCAAATTCGACCAGGTAAATTCATAAATTTTTTCACCGGCCAAAGAAAAATTATATTGCTCCAAATTTTTAGTGACAAAATCAGTCAGTTGATGAAGTTCGGCCAAAATCCACTGATCGGCCAAGGTCTTGGCTTTGGGTGCCCGATCAACAACTTTTGGTGATTTAACCTTCATTAAAATATACCGAGAAATGTTCCAAAGTTTGTTGACAAAATTTCGGTAGCCTTCAATTTTGGCTTCGGAAATATTACTGTCGTTACCCGGCGCCGTACCAATCACCAAGCTGAGTCGGGTGGCGTCAGCGCCATATTTGGCAATCGTGTCCAACGGATCAATAATATTTTCCAAAGATTTGCTCATCTTGCGACCCTGTTCATCACGAATCAAGCCATGAAGATAAACTTCACGAAAAGGTATTTGTTCAACCAAATAAGTCGACATAATAATCATGCGCGCCACCCAAAAAAATAAGATATCATAAGCGGTTTCCATTAGACTGGTGGGATGAAAAGTCTTTAAATCCTTGGATGACTGCGGCCAGCCTAAAGTGGAAAAAGTCCAAAGGCCGCTGGAAAACCAGGTGTCCAAGGTGTCGGGATCCTGCTGCCAGCCTTCTCCCGTCGGCGCGGCTTGGCCGACATAAATTTCTTCCCCCCGATACCAAACCGGGATGCGATGGCCATACCAAATCTGACGGGAAATACACCAATCGCGTAAATTTTCCAGCCAATGATAATAAATCTTATTAAAGCGCTCGGGAATAATTTTAATGTCGCCGTCAGTCACCACGCCCAAAGCTCGCTGTTTAATACTTTGACCATTAAACTTTTTAACCGGCTTATTAACATCAATAAACCATTGTTTGGAAATTAATGGTTCAATCACATGACCGCAGCGGTAGCAAATCGACAAATTGTTATCGATCTCTTCAATTTTATCAATTAATCCGGCGTCAGTCAGGTCTTTGACAAAACGGGAACGGCAATCTTCGACTGTCAACCCGGCATAAACCCCGGCCTGGTCAGTCATCTTGCCATCAGGACCGATTACCTGAATAATTGGTAAATTATTTTTTTGCGCCATGGCAAAGTCAACCAAGCTATGAGCCGGCGTAACGCCAACCGTACCCGTGCCAAATTCCGGGTCAACCGATTCATCGGCAATAACCTTAACCTTAATATTGATCTTACCCAAATTGATAGCCAAATCCTGACCCAAATACTGCTGATAGCGCTGGTCGTTGGGATTAACCGCCACGGCGGTATCGCCAATCTTGGTTTCGGGCCGGGTGGTAGCCACCACAAACGGCCCATACTTGATATAGTAAAACTTGCCCTGCTGGTTTTGATATTCAACTTCATCGTCGGCCAGGGTCGAAGAACAACGCGGGCACCAATTGACAATCCGATCACCGCGATAAATCAAGCCGTCGTCAAACATCTGCTTGAAGGCGTGATTGACTGCTTGATTTAAACCTTCGTCAAGAGTAAACCGTTCGCGCGACCAGTCGCAGCTTGAACCCATCTTCTTAACCTGATTTTTAATGGTATTGCGGGAAGCAGCAACAAACTCATCAACCCGTTTTAAAAATTCCGCTCGTCCCAAATCGTGGCGGCTTTTACCTTCTTTATCCTTCAAGAGTTTTTCCACCTTGGTTTGAGTGGCAATGCCGGCATGGTCACTACCCGGCAGCCACAAGGCCTTCTTGCCATTCATGCGCTGAAACCTGATCACCAAGTCCTGAACGGCCAGCATCACAGCATGACCAATATGAAGAATGCCGGTAGCATTAGGCGGTGGCATTGAAATAGTAAACGCGCGCTGGCGCTGGCCGGGCAATTTGTCGGGATTAAAAAAACCAGACTCTTCCCACCGCTGGTAGATAGAGTCTTCAACTTTCTTGGGTTCGTAAGCCTTAGGAATATCTTGCTGTGTCATGACCACATAATACCCAATTTTGGGCATTTTTGCAAGCCTTAACCAAAATTACTTGACAGCCTAAGTAATTAAGAATAAGATGACAAATCCCCAAAAAGGGGTTATAATAAATTACTTTGAACGGCAAAATTAAAAAAAGAAAAAACGACTAGAATGGCTTTGAACGAAACTCAACAAATTATCCAAGAAATTAAAAAAAGTCACCACCTTCTGATTACTTTCCGCAAAGACTTTAGCGTAGACGCTGTAGCTTCGGCTGTAGCGCTCTATTTAGTTTTAAAAAAACAAGGCAAGATCGTTGATATCGCCTGCGACAATATTGAAATGCCAAAAAATTTAAGTTTCCTGCCCAAGATTGAACATATTAATAAAAAAATTGACAACATCCAAAAGTTTATCATCAGCGTTGATGTCGCTAATGATAAAATCGACGAATTCAGCTACAATATTGAAGGCGATCAATTAAAAATTTATATTACCCCCAAAGCCGGATCATTCAAAAAAGAAGATGTTAAAACCCAAAACTCCAAATATCGCTATGACCTAATCATCACCCTGGATACGCCGGATTTGGAATCACTTGGTAAAATCTTCAAAGACTTTACCGACTTTTTTTACAGCACCACAATCATTAATATTGATCATAACCCCGAAAATGAATATTACGGTCAAATTAATCTGACCAACCTCAATGCCGTAGCCACTGCCGAAGTACTGTTCCAACTGATTAATGATATCGACCAAAATATATTGGATAAAGATATTGCCACTTGCTTATTGACTGGTTTGATCGCCAAAACCAGAAGCTTTAAAACGCCAAATGTCACACCCAAAACTTTGGCAATTGCCGGCCAACTGATGGCCAAAGGCGCCGAGAATGAAACCATCATTAAAAGTCTGTACCGCTCACGAAGCCTGACAACTTTAAATCTCTGGGGGCGAGTGTTAGCCAGACTAAAAAGTCGCGACAATAATAAATTGGTTTGGTCGCTATTGACCGAACATGATTTTGTAGAAGCCCAAGCCCAGGTCAGAGACTTGCCCGATGTAATTGAAGAATTAATATCATTTATTCCGGGAGTAGAAATCGTTGTTTTAATCTATCAATTTCAAGGACAAACTAAAGTATTAATCAACACCTTCAAAAGCCATAACGCGATGTATCTAGCCAGCCAATTCAAACCAACTGGTTCCAAACATTTGGCTGAATTCCAGCTGGAAGGCCTAACTCTCTTGGATGCTGAAAAAGAAATCATTGAAAATTTGAAAACCAAGCTTGGTCAAAAATAATCAGGCTTGTTATAATAAAAAAGCCCAATCAAATCCAAGCCGGGCCTCAATTAGCAATGCCCATGTAGCTCAGCGGTTAGAGCGCCACCCTTATAAGGTGGATGTCGGTGGTTCAAATCCACCCATGGGCACCAACTCAATTTTTAGCTATTGACAATTGGGATGATGTAAAGTATTTTATATAAGTTAATTACTAGGAGTTAAAAGTTATTTTGGGCGGTTAGCTCAGTTGGTTAGAGCGCATGCTCGACACGCATGAGGTCAGTGGTTCGAATCCACTATCGCCCACCAGATTTTCAAAGGCATCTCACGATTTTAAACTGAGATGTTTTTTGATAAAAAAAGAGCCATGCTCTCACCTGCCCTTCCCCGCATAGGTAGATCATGGCTGATCAAATCATTTCATTGCTGTTTGGCCGTCAGTTGGCCAACTGGGCCAACCAAATGCAGAATTGGAGGTACTCTGCTTCCGCCTGTTGGGCCAATTCGTTTTCCGCAGCCTCCTGGGCCGCAAGATGACTCATACCCAGGGCCTTAGCCTGGGCGGCGATTATGCCATCGACCAAGTCGACGGCCTGCTTCGCCACCGCATCATTGGCAATAGCGTGGGGTTCAGGATACCACTCCAGCCCGGTCAAAGCCTTGAATCGAACATATGCATCGTTCAAAACATGTCTTCTCATGATACCTCCTTGGCCGCGCTAGTGCTGACCGTTTTTTTTCCGACGAAACTTCTTCCTCTTTCCTCCTCCTGGCTTAGCACCGCAATGCTTGCCCGGACCGCCGTACTTAAGGTTACAAGCTCGTCGACCATACTTGCTACCGTGTGCCATGTGACTAATCTCCTTGTTGCTGGCTACCACAAATTACCGATTTGATTGCTGTTATCTTAGATATTTTCACCAATTAAGTCAAATGACAAAATATGATAAAATAATTATATGACTAAAATCCCAACCGGGCTTGAAACCGCCCAAAATAAACAATTTATTATTGCACTTAAAAAACGCTTCAGCCAGGCGGAATTGTTTTTGGTTGGCGGCATTGTCCGCGACGCTTTTTTAAACAAGCCGACCAAAGATATCGACTTAGTAATTCGCAATGTCAACAAAGCCCAACTGGAAAAATTCCTGGCCAGCCAAGGCAAAGTTAATCTGGTAGGAAAAAAATTCGGGGTCTTTAAATTCCTGCCTCGGGGTTGGCAAGGCCCAGAGATTGATATTGCCTTACCGCGTACTGAACACTCAATTGGTCTAAACGGCGGCTATAAAAATTTCAAAATTAACTCTAACGCCAAATTAAAAATTGAAGACGACTTAAGCCGACGAGATTTTACCATCAACGCCATGGCCTGGGACATCACCAACCAAAAGTTAATTGATCCTTTCGGCGGGTTCAAGGATTTAGCAAAACGCACAATTAAAGCAGTTGGCCGGCCTGAACTAAGATTTAAAGAAGATTATTCGCGAATGCTGCGGGCAATCAGATTTTCCTGCCAGCTAGATTTTAAAATTGAACAAGCAACCTGGAAAGCGATAATCAAGGAAATTAAAAAAATAAACAAAGTTGTGGCCGGCGAAAGAATCGTACCCCATGAAGTGATTGCCAAAGAGTTAGTTAAAGCAATCGGCACCAATCCGCTAAAGGCAATTGACTTATTAGATAAGAGCGGGGCCTTAAAGGTGCTCATCCCAGAATTATTAAAAATGAAAGGCTGTCCGCAGCCGCGTAAATGGCACACCGAAGGCGATTGCTGGAAACACACCCTGTTAGCGATTGCCAACCTAGCCAGCCAAAAATTTAAAAAAGAATTCCCGAATCAACCAATTACTGCTGAGTTAATTTGGGGATTATTATTTCACGATTTAGGCAAACCTTATACCATCAAACGAGCTGATCGCCTAAGATTCAATAACCACGATAATGTTTCGGCCAAAAAATTCGAAGAAATTGCCAGACGATTGAAATTGTCTTCGGCCAGTCTTGATATTGATAAAGTCAGCCAGCTGATTGCTAAACACATGTTCCCGACCCACAGCAAAAGTTCGGAGATGAAAGACACAACGGTTGAAAAATACTTCTTTAATCCTGATTTTCCAGGAGCAGAATTGATGATGTTGATTTTTGCCGATATTTCAGCTACCATACCCAAAACCGGCAAACCTGATTTTACCGAATATTTAATAATAAAGAAACGGATCGCCAAGTTAGCAAAGCAAGGTCGAGGCCAACAATTGCCAAAACCACTAGTTAATGGTAAGGATGTTATTAAAAAATTCCAATTAAAACCAGGGCCACAAATTGGCCAACTGCTTAACATTGCCCGGGAAGCCCAATTAACAGGCAAGGCCACAACTAAAAGCGCCATTTTAAAATTGCTGGCCAAAAAAATAAAAATATCATGAAAAAAACCATCACGATCAAAGAAAATGAAAGTCATAACCGTCTAGATAAAATTTTGGTTACCCAGCTGCCGGAGCTGACCAGATCACAAATTCAAAAAATGATAAAACATGGTATAATCTTAGTTAATAATAAACCAGCTAAAGTCCATGAATTCCTTAAAGCTGGTGATACCATAATCATAGATTCTTCGGAAGGCATGAACCCAATTAAGAAACCAACAACAACAGAAACACCAATGGCCATAATTGGTCAACCAAAAATAATTTTTGAAAATGATGACTTTATTGTGATCGAAAAGCCCAGCGGCATGCTCACCCACCCGACCGACAAAGGCGAAACTGATACCCTAGTTGACTGGTTGGCGAATCTTTATCCGGAAATCGAAAAAATCGGCGAATACAAATACCGCGGCGGCATAATCCATCGATTGGACAGAGAAGTCTCGGGCGTTATGGTGGCGGCCAAAAGCGAAGCAGGGTTTTATCATCTCAAAAAACAATTTAAAGAAAGGAAAGTCAAAAAAATATATCTGGCTTTGGTATACGGCCGAATTGAAGATAGCAACGGTGAAATTAATCTACCGATTGGCCGCAACAAAGACGGACAATTTGTCGCTCATCCCCGCCAAGGCAAACTCAAATTTTTGGCTTCCGATAAAATCGCCAAAACCAAATATAAAGTGCTAGAATATATAAAAGATTATAGTTTGGTAGAGGTAAAAATTCTAACCGGTCGCACCCACCAAATCAGAGCCCATTTTTATGCCATTGGCCATCCGATTTTAGGTGATCAGATTTATAAACCAAAAAAGAAATTTTTTACTTTTTTAAGAAGGAAAATAAAAGTAATCAACCCAAAAAGAATATTTTTGCATTCCCAACAAATTGGTTTCTACAATTTAAATAATCAATGGGTAGAATTCAATTCTTCCCTGCCAGAAATTTTAACTGAGTTCATCAATGACCAAAAAAACAAATAAAATCTTCATCATCTCCGGACCGTCCGGAGTCGGCAAAACCAGTGTCGCCAAAGGAGTTTTAAAAAAACTGCCTTTTTTGAAAACGACTTTAACCTACACAACCAGAACTAAACGGCTGGGCAAAAAAGAAGACAAAACCATTATCCATATCTCCGAGGAAGAATTCCGTTCAAAAGTCGCAACTAATGACTTTTTGGAATGGGCAGTGGTCCACAATAATTTGTATGGCACCGACGCCAAATTTGTCAAACAGGAATTGAAAAAAAATAGCTTACTGATGAACATTGATGTCCAAGGGGCATTGCAAATAAAAAAGAAAATGCCAGAAGAAACGATTCTGGTGTTTCTTAAACCAGAAAATGTTAAAATCCTGGCCAAACGCATTATCCAGCGGGAAAAAATGCCAGCAGCAATCCTCGAAATTAGGCTAAAAAATGCTAAAAAAGAAATGGCGTTGGCCAAAAAATACGACTATATTATTACTAACAAAACTGGTCAATTGAAGGCTACTGTCAAAGAAGTTATGGCCATTATTGATCAGAACACCAAATCTTGACTTTTTTAGATTTTTAGATTATAGTTTAGGGGTATTAATTTTTAAACAAAGCACATAAAATCATATGGCTGAAGAAAAAATCGCTGCCAAGGAAGCTAAAACGGAGCAGAAAAAAACCGATAACCAAACTTTGCCAGATATCAAACCGGGTATGACTGTCAAGGTTCACCAACAGATTACCGAGCAAGGGCCAAAAGGCGAAAAGAAAAGAGTTCAGGTATTTCAGGGGATAGTTCTGGCTCACAAGCATGGAAAAGAAAAAGGATCCACCATTACCGTTCGAAAAATTTCCGATGGAGTTGGCGTCGAAAAAATCTTTCCCCTCAACTCACCAACCGTTGTTAAAATTGAACCGGTCAAACAAGCCAAAGTCAGCAAATCAAAACTCTACTATTTGCGCGGCTACAAAAAGCGCTTGAAAGAAACCAAAATCGAAACTAAATAACAAGGCTTAACCGGCGGCCGGGTGGCAGCAATAGACTTGCCCGCCAACGCCTCGGGCCGAAGTGGTGGAATTGGTAGACACGCAGGCTTGAGGGGCTTGTCCTCATCATGAGGGTGGGGGTTCAAATCCCCCCTTCGGCATTAAACACGGCAGGCGGGTACGCAGACTTAAAGAGCCTACGACGGCAATTTTTTAAAAATTGAAACCCTCTCGTCCGCGTGGGTTCGTAGCTCAGCTGGTTAGAGCGCTTCGCTTACACCGAAGAGGTCAGAGGTTCGAATCCTCTCGGACCCACCAATAATAAAATATGATTGGTCAAATAATACTTGGCATTATTATCGCCGCTATCGGAGCATTGGTAACAATAAAATCTGAATGGTTTTATCAAAATTTTGGCAGCATTCCGTCAGCCGATAAATATCTTGGCACCGAAGGCGGTAGCCGACTGGCCTATAAATTAATTGGCATAATAATTGCTATCATCGGCTTTTTGATAATGACCAATTTAGTAGAAGCGGTCTTGCAATCATTGGCTGCCATATTAATCCCCGGCTCGGGTAGATAGGACCCATAGTTCAGTTGATCGGGATAACTGTTTTATCCCGCCCAACATAGATTAACGGGATTCCGACAAACTTTTGGGCCCGTAGTTCAGCTGGTTAGAATGCCTGCTTTGCAAGCAGGAGGTCAGCGGTTCGAATCCGCTCGGGTCCAAAAGTTTGTCGGGACAAGTCAGAAAAAAATCAACGATTCAAATCAGTTTAAATCCGGCAAAACTTTTTACTAAAAAATAAAAAATGATAATTTGCGCTAGCAGTAATGCTAGTTTTTGTTTTTTGATAAAAAACAACCAAATAAAAAACTAAAACTTATTTTCAAAATTCAAAAATAAAATATTTGACTGCTTAAATTAGTAAAAGTTATCCACAGTTTGACAAAAAAAACATTGTTAATTATAAAAAAAAACTTTATAATTAAAACAAGGTACAATTTCGTTTTTTGCAAAAACAAAAATAAATTAATTTTGAATTCATAATCTTGAATTCACAAATGTGAAAGGAGGTGAAATCAAATGCCAGCTAAAAAGAAAGTTGCTAAAAAGAAAACAGCTGCTAAGCGCAAACCGGCCAAAAAGGTAGCCAAGAAAAAAGTTGCCAAAAAAACTGCCAAGAAAAAACCGGCGAAAAGAAAAAAACGCTAAGCACTAGATTTCATAAACAAAAATCCCTGTCAAGCAGGGGTTTTTGTTTCATCTAAAAATTCAATAATCAAATGAGTTTATCTTGAGTTGGACGCTTCAGCTGGCCTGGTTTCAAAGTTTTGATTATTCCGTATTCCCCATCATAACCGGCGATTGGCTCAACCTGTTGTTCGCGAACATTTTTAATAGCTAAAACCAATTCTGGGGGCATTATTTCCTGAAGACGGTGATATTCAATATCTAATAAAATAGAAAATTCACTACCCAGCTTGGCAATTAGATCATCATAGAGCAAGGCAACTTTTTTGGATCCCTTGCCCACCCCCAAAACTTCGGCGATAATTTCGGGCAGCGGGACAATACTTTTGTAAGGAACGGCATTTGCCAATTGACCGATTGGTCGATCAGCCAACTGGTCAACTCGGTTAAGCACGCCGACGGTTAAAGGCTTCTTGCAAACCGGACAAATACCCTTAACTTTTTTAGTCTGGCTTGGAGAATAATTAATGCTACAGCCGCGATGACCATCATGATGATATTTTCCTTCCTCGGGAAAAAATTCGATGGTATATAAAAATTTGCTGCGGTCTTTGGTTTCGATTATTTTTTTGATTTCGCCATAGCTAAGTTCTGATTCAACAATTTCAAAAGCATTAGCCTCACGACCAAGATTGGCCGGTGAATGAGCATCAGAATTAGAAATCAAAGTAATATTGTCCAAGGCAGACCAACGCCAGTTCATCGGCGGATCTGAACTTAAGCCGGTTTCAATGGCATGGATATGCTTGGTCATTGAGCCAAAGCATTCGGCCAAGGAATCAAAGCCGGAATTGGAGCCAAAAACTGAAAACCAGGGCGTCCAAGCATGAGCCGGAATAACCATTGATTCAGCATTAGCGTCCAAAACTATTTTAGTCACCTCTTCGGCGCTTAAACCCATAATCGGGCGGCCATCAGATTTTAAATTGACTCCCCGCTTTTCCAAAGCAAGATTTATTTTAGCCACCGTAACAAAATCCGGCACAAACAAACAAAGATGAATTCTTCTAACTTTGCCGCCTTGAGAATAGATACAGCTGATTTCAGTCGTAATCATAAAAAGCACCTGAGAATCAGCCGACTCCGACTTGATCTCGTTCAGACGGTTTGATTTCAATTTATATAAACCGGCTCGATCTTCAGTTAATTTGACTTGCAACTCCTTGAACCAAGCTGGATGAGTAAAATCGGCGGTACCAACGATTTGAATGCCTTTTTTCTTAGCCCAAATTTCATTATGCTCAAGATCTAAATCCTTGGAACAAGCCCGAGAATATTTGGAATGGAGATGTAAATCGGCAATGTAACGCATAGGTTAACGCACTAAACAATACTAAATTACAGCAGTGACCAAAATTAATTAGTTCAAAGCAGTTCTTCAATTAAAGTCAATTGAGCCTCATTATTAACACCCAAAGCTTCTTTGGGATCAATGGCCACCGTACTAATTGGTTCACCTTGACTGCGGGCAATTTTAATCAAATCAGTTAAATAGTATTCGCCCTGAACATTGTGATTGCCCAAGTCATCCAAATTCGACCAAAGCCAAGAAGCTTTAAAACAGAAATAGCTGGGGTTTAGTTCTTTGATTTCAAGCATCTCGGCGGTAGCGTCTTTCTTTTCAACAATACTTTGAACATTGCCGTTGTAGTCGCGAACAATTCGGCCGAAGTCATAATAACCTTCACGCCAATCGGCAAAATCATTAACCGTCACCGTGCCCATGGTAATGACGGTTTGGGACGCCAAGTGGACAGCAACAATTTTTCTAATCGTCGCCGAGCTAACCAAAGGTTGGTCACTATACAAAACCAAAATATTTTCCGCTTGGTTTTCCAAGACTGGTCGGGCAACCATCAAAGCATGGCCGGTCCCCAACTGGGGCGACTGCAAAACATAAATATAATCCGGCCCCAAAGTTTGTTGGACTTGTTCGGCCAGTTTACCCACAATAATCACCGGTTTGGTAGCCAAATCGGATTTAGCGACAGCTTCCAACAAATAAGCAATCAAGGGCTTACCCTTAAGCGGCGTCAACGCCTTGGGCAAACTATGATTATTCATCCGCTTACCCAAACCAGCGGCTAAAATAACAACTTTGAATTTAGACATTTAGGATAAATTTTAATTTATCAGTTAACTGTTTGTTGGTGGCCATAATCTGAATAAAACCGTCTTGTAAAGCAGCTAAATCAACCGTCTCGCCGCCAGCCTCTCTGACAATCAACAACGAAGCAGCATGACTTAAAGCCTGGCTGGTTCCGGAAAAATCAAGGTAAGCGTCAAAAGCGCCGCTGGCGACCAAACATTGACCGAATGATCCGATGCGAAAAGTTTCAATTTGGCGGCACTGTTTAACCAATTGGGTCACCAGTTCCATTTTCTGGTCAAAATCAGGCTGGTTGTCAAATTTCTTTTCGGGCAGTTCAACAAAAACGAACGCCTTGGCCAAATCAACTTGATCAGAAACTTTAATTCTGATCCCGTTTAAATAAGCACCCTCGCCATACTGGGCAAAAAATAATTGGTTAGTTTGGGCGGCATTAACCGTTCCCAAAATTGTCTGACCATTATGTTGCAAGGCAATGTTGGTGGTATATACCGGAATATCACGACTAAAATGGGAACTGCCTTCCAACGGGTCAATCAACCAAACATAATCTTTAGTCGGCTTAGCATTATCGCCCTGGATAATAACTTGATGATCCGGGTATTGGCGGCTGATTCGCCGATGCAAAATCTCGGCTAATTCCAAATCAATATTGGTAACCAAATTCCCCGAATCATGTTCAATGACATTCTTAAAAGTGTAAAAATGATTACGCAGATACTCCCCGGTTTCGGCCGAAACTTGGACAATAAATTGTTTTAATGCGATTTCTGACATATTAAATAATATTCATTTCTTTACCAACCTTGGCTAAAATTTCCAAAGCCTGATCCAAATGTTGTTTAGTATGAGCGGCTGAAACCTGAAAACGCAACCGAGAAGTGCCTTCGGGCACGACCGGAAACCACAATCCCACGACATACAAACCCTCAGCAAGCAATCTTTTACTCATTTCCTGCGCCACCTTGGCTTCACCGAGCATAACCGGCACGATCGGATGACTGCCCGGCAAAGTCTTAAACCCCAGTTTTTTAACCTTGTTACGGAAATATTTGCTGTTATTCTGAACTTTATTGCTGAATTTTTTATTATTTTGTTCTACCAATGTCAACGCTTTAATTGAGGCCTTAACCACCGAAGGCGGCAATGAATTGGAAAACAAATATGTCCGAGACTTTTGCCTCAATAAATCAATAATTTCTTTTTTGCCGGCAAGGTAACCGCCGACCGCGCCGCCCAAAGCTTTGCCCAAAGTGCCGGATAAAATGTCAATTTTGCCATGCACACCACAGGCCTGCGGGCTGCCGCCGCCGGTTTCGCCCAAGACACCAATGCCATGAGCATCATCGACAAATAGCAAGGCTTGATATTTTTCGGCCAGCTCAACCAATTCTTTCAAAGGTGCTGTCTCCCCTTCCATACTAAACACACCATCGGTGGCAATGATTTTGAAACGGAAATCTTTTCCGCTGTCTTCTTGCAGCATTTTTTCCAGGGAGACCAGATCGGCGTGCGGGTAAATTCGTTTTTCCAGATTCGCTTTCTTGACCAACTTGAAGGCGTCGATAATACTGGCGTGATTTAATTCGTCGCTATAGATCACATCCTGATATTGTTCTGAACCCAGCGGCTCATTGATTAATGTGGCAAAAAACCCCAGATTGGCCATAAAACAAGTGGAATATAAAATCGCGTCTTCGCAGCCCAAAAATTCAGCCAACTTTTTCTCCAAGATTAAATGCCAATCTTGAGTGCCACAAATAAAGCGCACCGACGACAAGCCAAAGCCGTATTCTTTCAAACCATCTTTGGCGGCTTTGACGATTTCTTTGTGGTTGCCCAGACCAAGATAATTATTGGAAGCAAACATTAACACTTTCTTGCCGTTGATTTCCACTTCCGGCCCCTGGGCGCTGGTTAAGATACGCTCGGTCTTGTATTTGCCGCCAGCCTGCAAATTTTTTAGTTCTTGATTAATATCGTCAAGTAATTTTTGAGGATACATATGATTAATTTTCAATTTATAATTTTGAATGAATTATTAATATTTAATAATTATAATTCTGAATAAAAATTCAAAATTTATTTTCCAGGATTTAATAAAACTTTAATTGCTTGGCCGTTAATCAAAGCCTGAAAACCTTCATCATACCGCGACAACGGCAACTGGTGGGTAATAATGCCGCTGTTTAAAATCGTTTCAGTCAAACCATTGGCCAGCAAATAACGCATTAAATCCCAAGTATCAAAAACCCGGCGACCGTAAATGCCTTTGATGGTCAAACCTTTGAAAACGACCTGATTGGAAAAATCAAGTTCCAGCTTGCCGGCAGGCAAGCCTAAAAGCAGCATCGTCCCGCCCATTCGGATATTTTCCAAAGCGGCCTGGTAAGCGCTGTAATGGCCGGCCATTTCAAAAACGATGTCGGCGCCGGTATTGTCCGTTTCCCGAGCAATCGTTTCTTTAAGCTGGTTGATACCCTCAGGACTGCCAACATCAAAAGTAAAATCAGCGCCCAACTTTTTGGCAATGGCCAGTTTATCGACAGTCTGTTTATTTTGTGGCACGACATCGGTCACAAAAATTTTGGCCGCTCCCAGCTGCCGGGCGATGGCGCAACTCATCAATCCCTGCAACCCGGCGCCGGTGATTAAAATGTTACGACCGACCACATCAGTTGACTGACAAGTATGAACGCCGTTGCCAATCGCGTCCATAAAACTGATGATTTCAGGAGGGATTTCATCTTTTTCAAACAGTACCAAGCGATTGGCCGGTACAACCATGAAATCGGTATAAGCCCCGTCTTCGTGGATACCTTTGCCAATGGTATTTTTGCAAACATGCTGATGGCCGGTCCGGCACTGTAAACACTCCAAACAAGTAAAATGCATTTCGGCGCTGACATAAAAATTATCACGCAAAAAATCAATCAGGTCAGGCTGATTAGCCAACTGCTCCGCCGTCTGACCGCTGACAAAATTTATTAATTTTTGATTAGTTAACTTTTTCCTTAACAATAAATTAACAACTTCAATCTTGGCAGTCGGATGAATTTCAAAAATCTGACCGCAAAACTCATGGCCTAAAATGGTTTCGGTGCCAGTATTCTTGGCCATGGTGTAGGCTAAAGAATCCTTGCCCTGATAAATCCCGACATCCGTACCACAAACACCGGTAGAAATTATTTTTAGTTTAACCGGCCGGCTAGGAGTAACTGCCGGCTCTGGCTTATCAACTAAGTTTAATCCGACATACCACTCGGGGGGATTGGTCGGATGAATTTTGATTAGCGCTTTCATAGATTATCTTAATTCGGGCTGACCCGATTTAATTCTTAGTTTTTTTCGATCAGCAGCAGTCTGGACAAAAATTGTATCCAGCAAAGCAAGGTCGGCAGCGGTCTGCTCTACCCCCCGACGCTTGAAAACCGCCTGTTGAATTTTTTTAGCAACGGCCAAATCGGCGGTAACTGCTTTCTTTAAACCGGTACCAAAATTACTGAAAGCGGGTACATCAGCGACAATTGAGCCATAGAGAAGGCTGGCTACGCCAATCACTTTACCGGTAAAAATCATTGTTCCAATGCCCGCTTTAACATGATCGGCGATAACGCAACCTAGAAACTGACGGCCAGTAGATAGCCCCTGCATTCTAATTTCACCATAAGTATTTTTGATGTCGGAATTAGTCGTCCCGGCTCCCAAATTAACCCAACTGCCAACATAAGCATGCCCCAAAAATCCATAATGCTGTTTATTGGTATAATCTTGAATAATGGCGGCTTCCACTTCCCCACCAACCTTACAGACCCGGCCCAGACAAGAACCATCTTTTATTTCGGAAAAACTGTTAATGATAGTTTGGGAACCAACAAACAACGGACCACGCAAAACTGAAGCTGATTTAACTGTTACATCATCAGCTAAAATAATTGGACCGTCAGTGGCATCAAAGACCACCTGATCTTCAATTTTAACATTATTACCAATAAACAGTCCTTTAACCTCATGAGCTTGGTAGTCCTGGGCTAAAATCTCCAAATTTGATTTAATAATTTCCTGATTATAGATAATCGGATCCCAGACATTGGTAAAAATTCGACCGACAAAATCCTGAGGCGTAGTTGGTAAATCCTTAACAAAAGTCAGTAAATACTGCCTGGAAAATTCAATATAAATTTCCAAATTAGTGGCAAAAGCCGCGACTACCTGGCCGTCTTTTTGCCAAACAAAATCCTGCTGCTGATCCACTTTGATTTTGAGCTGCTGGATTGTTTCTAAATCGGGAACCAGAACGGCGTTCACAAACAGCACTTCCTTGGAACCGGCATTAAAAAGCGAAAATTTATTTTTAGCCACCTCCTGCAATTGATCCCGGACAAAAAAATCAATCGCAACATCCTTGAACTCACGACGCAAAGCATCATATAAACTCAATCCACCACACAAAATATCAAAAGCGGCTCTGGTTGAAGTAATCGGATAAAGTTTATCAACCTGATTGTCCTCAAATAAAATTATCTTCATAATTATTCAACGGTTACGCTTTTGGCCAAGTTGCGCGGCTTGTCGACATCCCGGCCCTTCAAGACTGCCATATGGTAAGCAAAAAGCTGCAACGGCATTACGGCCAACATTGGCGTTAACATTTCCAAAGTTTTAGGAATATAAAAGACATCATTGGCTACCTGGGAAATTTCCGCATCACCTTCGGTCGCCACGGCAATTACCCGACCCTGACGAGCTTTGACTTCTTCCAAGTTGGAAAGATTTTTTTCATAAACACTGTCTTTCGGCGTAATAAAAACAGTCGGAAATTCCGGGTCAATCATCGCGATCGGGCCATGTTTTAATTCACCAGACGACCCCCCTTCGGCATGAAGATACGAAATCTCCTTGAGTTTCAAAGCCCCTTCCAGAGCAATCGGGAAATTATATTTTCTTCCCAGAAAAAAGAAATTTTTGTAATCCACATATTTTTTAGCTACCGTTTTGATTTCTTCGTTCTTGGCCAAGACCGACGCCACCAAATCTGGCAACTTCAATAATTCTTCGGCAATGCGTTTACCCATAACCACCGACATTTGACGCTGACGACCAAGCAACAAAGTCAATAAAGCCAAAACAGTAAGCTGGGAAGAAAATACTTTGGTTGAGGCCACACCAATTTCCGGCCCGGCATGATTATAAACACCGGCATCAGTTTCTTGAGCAATAGTGCTGCCGATCACATTGACAATTCCCAAAGTTAAAACTCCTTTTTCCTTAGCCTCCTTGACTGCGGCCAAGGTGTCGGCGGTTTCACCGGACTGACTTAGAACCAAAACCGCATCTTTTTTCGGATCCAAAATCGGTTTACGATATCGAAATTCTGACGCCACTGAAACTTCCGTTGGAATGCCGGCATATTCTTCCAGCATATACTCCCCGATCAAACCGGCATAATAAGCTGTACCGCAAGCCACAATATTTAAGCGCTCAATCTGGCGCAACTTATCTTCGACTGGTTCCAAGCCGCCAAGTTTGGCGCGACCGTCTTCGACAATCACCCGGCCGCGCAAACTGTTGCGAATCGTTTCTGGTTGTTCCATTATTTCCTTAAGCATAAAATGGTCATAACCGCCTTTTTCAGCCTGCTCTAAATCCCATTCGATTTTTTCGACTTCTTTGTCAACCACATCACCATTAAGGCTGGAAATTTCATAATCACCATCTTTAATAACAGCAATTTCCTTGTCACCCAAAGTAATGACCTGCTGCGTATAGCTCAAAATGGCAGAAGGATCAGAAGCGATAATAAACTGGTCGGGGGCAATACCGATACGCAACGGGCTGCCAAACCGAGCGGCAACTAATGTTCCCGGTTCAGTTTCACTGATGACGGCAATGGCATAAGCGCCTTTTACAATTTTCAAAGCCTTCTTGACGGCCTGTTCCAAACTGTCACTACTCTTTAAAAATTTACCAATCAAATGAGCCAAAACTTCAGTATCAGTGTCGGACTTAAATTGGTGGCCTTCTTTTTCCAAACCCTGTTTAAGGGTTTTGTAATTTTCAACAATCCCGTTATGGACCACAAAAACTTTATCATCTTGATCACTGTGAGGATGAGCATTGCGCTGGCTAGGTTCGCCATGAGTCGCCCAACGAGTATGAGCAATTCCCAAGGTACCGTTTAAGGGATGAGTACTAAGCTGATTGACCAACTGATTAACCCGGCCTTCGACTTTAATGGAATTAATTTTTTGGCCGTCAAACACCGCCAGACCGGCCGAATCATAACCGCGATATTCAAGACGCTTCAAACCATCAAGTAAAATAGCGGAAGCCTGTTTTTTGCCAATATAACCGACGATACCACACATAAAAAATAAAAAATTAAGATTAAATTTATTAAATTAAAGTTTTTTCCATATGAACTCAAAAATAATTTTTTGAGTCTGGAAAATATTTTGGTCTTCAATAATAATGCCAATTGGCTTTTCGTACTGGTCAACCGAAATCATTGCCACCTTGCCGGCATATATTAAGATATAAGTTGGCGTACTTTCTTCCTTAGTCAGCCATTTGCGTTCATCTAATCCTCTGGTTTCGCCGCCCGGACCCATGGAAATAACTTTGACTTTGATCCCGGCAGAAATCCGATCATCGGAAAATTCCGGATAAACATTATACAAATATTTTCTGATACTCGATGCCGAATAAACATAATAAACTTTTTCGTCAGCCTGACGGCAAGAATCAATAACATCCTTTAGAACAAACTCCACACCACTGTAACCTTCATAAAATTTAGAAACTGGCTTACTGCCAGCGTTATTGTAAATCGAACGAAGCTGCGGAATAAACTCCTCAATTTCCTGTTTGGTTTTTTCCAGTTGCTGTTGGCGTTGACGCACCACTTCCTTAAGCCGGGAAGGATCTTCGGCAATAAAATACTGCCGTTTATCCTTGTGATGATAACTAACCAAACCCAAAGCAATCAAATGTTTTAGAATATCATAAGCGGTTTGACGGTTAATGTCTGAGGCTTCGGCAATTTTTCTGACCGGTGAAGGTCCAAGTTTAAGGCAAGATAAGTATATTTTACTCTCTTTTTGGTCCAAGCCAAGTTTTTCAAGGGTTTGATCAATCATAAAACAATATTTCTATTATAAGTAGATTAAAATATTTGTCAATTTTTTTCTGACAAAAAATGTGGATAATTAATTATTTTAGCTTATTTTAGCTAAATTTATGTAAAAAAATTGTCAATTTAAAAACCAAAAAACATTTAACAATCCAATAGTAACCACCATAAACTGACCAATATTAAAACTGATCCATGGATGGATCAGTTTTAATATTGGTAAAAAATATTTTAAGCGCCAAACAATTTGGCTAAGCCCATCAAATCAACCAAGATTGGCATTAAATTAATACCTTGAATCGTTCCCAAACGCCCTTTGGCACATTCCCGTTCCGAATAATTATTCAGGTCATCGGTTCGAACACCTTCGCCGCGAATAGTTAAAGGGACCGGGTCGGCGGTATGAATTTTTAATTTGCTAGAAGTAGTATGATCGGCGGTTAAAACCACCAAAAAATCCTGCGATTCGGCCAAGGGTTTTATGGCCCGATCAATTTTTTCGATAAATTCAACCTTACCCTGATAATTTCCATCTTCAGCCAAAGTATCAGCTCCCTTGATATGAACAAAAACCAAATCGTAATCCTGGCTAACAGCAATGGCTTTATTAAGTTTATTTTCCAAATTAGAATCAGGCAAGCCGGTTACCCCTTCATCAGGCGAAAATGAAATGATATCCATCCCCACAAACTTAGCAATCCCCCGATAAAAGGGAGCGCCGGCAACAAAAGCCGTTTTAAGATGATATTTTTCCGTGAAGGTCGGTAAGCCGGTAGGAAAAATTCCTGCTCCTCGAAACAGCACTACATTGGCCAAAACCAGGCCCTGGGCTTTACGCTCATAATTGAACTGGGCCTGAGACAACTTATCAATAGCAATTTGGCTGAATTTATTCATCACTTCCGCGGTAAATTTTGCCTCGGGGGAATCATCCAAGGCAACAACCGTATTGACGCCCTCAACATCAACAACATGAGGATCCTGATCACTGATTTTATAACTCAACCCTTGACCGCGAGCGATTAAACCAATCCGATGACTCAAGCCAGGTTTAAGAATAAATTTAACGCCATCAATTTCCAACCCATTCAGTAATTCAACAACCGGTAAAGTTGATTCGATGCGGCCAGCCCGCCGATCAACCAGCCTGCCATTGTCTAAAGTCCCGACATTGGCCCGAAAGCAAACATCGCCAGGCTGAATATCCATATCAATGCCCAAACATTCAAACGGTCCACGGCCAGAATAATAAACATACGGATCATAACCAAACAGGGCTAAATGCGCCGTGTCACTACCGGGACGAACGCCTGGTCCGATTAAATTCATCATTCCCGAAATGCCGTCAACAGCCAGCTTGTCCAAGTTGGGCGTATGGGCAGCTTCCAAAGGAGTTTTGTTGCCCAAAGCGGCAATCGGCCGATCGGGCAAACCATCACAAATGATAAAAATGGTTTTTTGCATAATTATTGAGAAACATGCTTAATAACCCTAGCCAATTGGTTAATATAGCCCCACTCATTATCATACCAAGCAACAATATTAATCATCGTGCCATCAATAACGGCCGTTGATAAAGCATCAATAATTGAAGCATGAGGATTCCCCCGATAATCAACGGAAACCAAGGGCTCTGAGGAGTAATCCATAATTCCCTTCATTTCTCCTGTGCAAGCAGCGCGCAAGGTTTGATTAACCATTTCAACATCGGTTGATTTGGCAACTTCCAAATTCAAAGAAATAACTGAAGGCAAAATAACTGGCACGCGCATAGCAATGCCATGAAGTTTGCCATTTAATTCCGGCACCAGCTTGCCAATCGTTTTGGCGGCACCAGTATCGGTCGGGATGATTGATTCAGTCGCCGCCCTGGCCCGACGAAAGTCTTCTTTCTTATGGGGAGCATCGACCAAGTGCTGATCATTAGTATAAGCATGAACAGTTACCATGTACCCGTGTTTGATATTAAAAATCGGATGAAGCACTTTAACGATCGGCGCCAAACAATTTGAAGTGCAGGAAGCCGCCGAGATGATCTGATGGGAAACAGGATTATAAGTTCCCAAATTAACACCGGGTACTAAAGTTACATCTTCATCTTTACCCGGAGCGGTGATAACCACTTTTTTAGCGCCGGCTTGAAGGTGTTTTTCCGAATCCTGACGGCTGCGAAAAACACCGGTTGACTCAACGACCACATCGACATCAAGTTCCTGCCAAGGACATTCAACCGGATTGAAACAACCATAGAGAGGGATAATTTTACCGTCAACTACCAAATTTTTTTCATTCGAGCTTACGGTTTTATCCCAAACACCATAACAAGAATCATACTTAAGGAGATGGGCATAAAAAGCCGGGCTGGAAGGGCTATTTACCGCCACGATTTCCACTTGGGGATCGTCAAAAAGCTTACGAAAAATTAATCGGCCCATCCGGCCAAAGCCGTTAATGGCAATTTTGGTGGTCATAAAAATATGATAAATACTAAATGGAAAAAAAATGGTTGCTTTCCCAAGGCAACCATCATGTCACGAAATCGAGAATTACTCCGCGATTCACCGACTTACCAGCCCGACGCCGGCGGAAACGTCCACCAACCCAGCGTCAACCATCATGTCGATTGACGGAAACAGCCGGTTGGCTGGCAGAATCTCGGCCCTGACCGGATGGTCATTGGGCGGAATCCAGCCGAACATATTGGCCTGAGCCATTGATGTCCGGTTGAGCTCAGTAATGGTGTCGATATCCCATCGATCAAGACTCGGCGCTTCCAAAGCCATCCGGAAGATGAAAGCAGAAATTTCCTGCTGCATCTTGGCTTCTTTGCCGTCATCGTTGGCCGCATCCAACCGGGGGTTGGGATTGGCGACATAGACCGGCGCACCACCATTCTGACGACAGATGTCGGTCATGAACATGGCTGTAAGAGTCTCTTCCAGATACCCAGAAGCAAACGGCCGTGCCATGGCATACTCCCAGCGAAGCATGAACTCGCCAGTGAGCATCCACTTATCCGGCAACAACTGCTCGAACATCTGAGCACAACGAGCGCGAACGAGATCGTCGGTGATTGCCGTACTCTGCGACAGCAACATCAGCAAAGACCGAGCCAGCATGCATCGTTCATTGGTCCGGCCAAACTTCGCCTGTTTGACATACTGCGCATCAGGCCGCTGAATCATGGCCCAAATCAGAAATTCAAGCGCCCGATAGCGCTGATATTCCTGAATCTCCGCATCGTGCTGGCAAAGCCAGTCAGGCGTATGGCCGCAAGACCGCGCCAGAAAATAACGATGCAGATAGCCAGCCAGAACAGACAGCCCTTTGCCGAATCCCGACGGACGCTTGTCCAGATTCAAGATCGGCAAAAGATTGCCCCAGTCCAAAGTATCCAGCATGTCAGCCCAGTACGGAATACAGACACCGGGATAACGCCGAACGCCGTTAACCGCATCATCATCGCTGTCATGGTTAATGACAGTAATACTGTCGGCGGGCATTAGCTTGGTGATTGTTCCCAACAACGGTCTGGTAACATCACCGCGCTCGCGCATAGGAACAACCATTACCACCCGGCCGTCAGACAAGAACGAACGGATCAGACCGGCGGATTCGTCAATCGCCCGATTAGCCGCGGCAATTGCCTCGCTGGGTGCTTCATAGTCACCACCACCGGGTTCAAGGTAATTGCGGGCAAAGACTGCTTGCAAATCCTCGGTCTCCGGAAGTTCAACCTCATAGGCACCATTGCACCGATCGTGGTCGGTGCCCAAAAGTTCTCGCTTCAATGCATCGTCTCCTACAGGCATACGGATCCCTCCTTCGAAAACTCGATTTGTTGTAGTGTGCTCCTGCCAGGCTTCTGCCACCCAAGTGACAAAAGTCTAACTAAAACAAACTACCCGCGATTACATGTTTTTACCGTTGATTTTAAACGGATTATACCCGGTTTTTGATTGTTGAATCATCTGACCGACCAATAAATTCCAGCTGATAAAATCGGGTGCGGCCAAGGGCTTTCCGGTTTCGGCATGATAATTTTCGTGCATCCCGCCGCTTTTTTTCAAATCCGCCAAAACAATTCGCACAACCTTATTGGCTAATTGCTGAGCTTCCTTTTTAAAACCATAATTTAATAAAGCATGAATGGCAAAATAGTTAACCAATGGCCAAACTGGTCCCTGCCAATTAGAAAATGGCTTAATAATGTTGGTATTGTTGTATTCCGCGTCATCGGCCGCTAAAGTTCTTACCCCGTAACGCGCCCAAAGTTTTCTAGGATTCAACAAATATTTTTTAATCATTTTCCGCCCGGCTTCCAGAGGAGCCAAACCTTCCCATAACGGAATAATACTGGAATAACCAAGACGCCTAATCAATTTGCCATTGTGGGTATCTAAATTATAAAAAACAAAATCCCTGGGGCACCACAAATTTTTAATAATTGCTTGTTTTAAATCGGCAGCTTTCTGGCGATAAAGTTTTTGAGCTGACAATAATTTTAAATTTTTAGCAATTTCCGCCATTGCCAAATATTCTCGATATAAAAAGGTATTAAGATCAGCACCAGCGACACTACCGTCACGAAAATTTAAAATAGCAACATTATTATCCGCCCCTGATTCCATGCCGTTAAGCCAGCATGACAGATCGTGCCTGCCCTTACCCTTGTTACCATTAACCCGATAATCCAAAACTTTTTTCAGTTTTGACCAATGAGGTTTAATCCATAAATAATCATTAAGTGAGCGGGAAGCAAAATAACAACCCTGGGCTAAAAACGGTTTGATGTGTTTAAGGCGCCGATCAATCCCATCAGGAGTAATCAAGCCCGGCACAAAGCCATTGGCCCTCACCCGCTCTAAATAATTTAAGGCCCAATTTTTTAAATAAATAGCTTCCGTTGGAATATCAGCGGCTAGGCTCATACCAATAAAGAAGGCATCCCAATCCCACTGTTCCTCGTATGGACCAGCCGGCACTAAATAATCATGCTTGATATAGCCAGAGGCCTTGCGTTTAACTTGTGGCTTTTTAATTGCCAAAGCTGATTGAATTTGTTCTTCTAAAGTAGACATAATATTAATTTTTCCATTCTTTAACGGCTTGTTTATAAATTTCGGGATTACCAACATCAAACCACTGACCGGCAAACATGTAACCATAAAGTTTTCGCTTTTCAACCAGCTTGGGCAAAACATCTTTTTCCAACCGGCTGGCGCCTTTAAGATAATCGAATATCTGCGGCTCAAATATATAAATCCCGGCGTTGATGATGTTTGATAAATCCCGGCGCTGGTCAGGCTTTTCCAAATAAGAATAAACTTTAGTTCCCTGCAGTCTAACCACTCCCCAGTCAAAAGATTTATTTACTGAAGCCAAAGCCATAGTGACCAACCCGCTGGTTGAAAGATGAAAATCAATCATGTCATCCAAATCAATGTTGGCGAGCACATCGCCATAATAAACAATAAATGGACTCTGGCCAATTAATTTTTCGGCTTGAATAATTGGCGCGGCAGTGCCAGTTTCCAATTTGCCCTGATCAAGATAACTAATCTTAACGCCAAGCCTGGAGCCATCACCAAAATATTGCTTAATTTTGTTTCCCTTGTGACCGACTGAAATAATAATTTCTCTAACATCATAGCGCCGCAAATTTTCAATGATGTGCTGCAAAACTGGGCGACCGTTGACCAGAATCATGGCTTTGGGCATCTCGTAGGTAAATGGTCGCATTTTTTGCCCCTTGCCGCCGGCCAAAATAACGGCCTTTTTGATTTTAGGCGCAAAATACTTACTTAAGACATATTCAATGGCATGGGAGCGGTTACGAATCCGTGACCCGTCAATATAATCGTCCAATGGGCGTAAAATGTCTTTTTTCAGCGTAATTGTCAGTCTGGATCGGTCCATAAAGAAAGTTTAGATATTGTCATACTACATCATACAAAAATACAAGTCAATATTTTGAAGCCTATAAAAATAGCCGCCCTCGGAAAACCCAAGGGCGGTACTGCAGAGGAGGAATCTGGCCACAGGAGGCCAGTAGGGGGAGGCAAGGAGCGAAGTGTGGCGCCGAGACTGGTCCAGTGAGGTGTGGAACCGGTTTAAGGACAAAGATTGACTGGAGGACCAGTCTCGGCGCCGGTTTGGTGCGAAGGAGAATTCGCGACCGCATTGAAGTTATAATTATTTTAGCCATAAATCAACAAAATGTCAATTACCAAAACAAAAAGTCCCGCCTTAAAGCGGGACTTAATGATAAACTGGCAGCGACCTACTTTCCCCTTGCGAGTATCATCGGCGCTAGAGGGCTTAACGACTGTGTTCGGGATGGGAACAGGTGTTACTCCTCTGCTAAAACCACCAGAAACTAAAACCCAAAATAATTTAGGTTTTAGATTTCTGAAGATTTACTCCCCAGTTCTTGTGGTCAAATAATCGAACATTAGTACAGCTCAGCTAAACACATTACTATGCTTACACTTGCTGCCTATCAACCCGGTCGTCTCCCGGGAGTCTAATAACGAAATCTTATCTTGAAGACGGCTTCGCACTTAGATGCTTTCAGCGCTTATCCAAACCAGACGTAGCTACTCAGCAATGCCCTTGGTAGAACAGCTGATACACCAGCGGTCTGTAGATCTCGGTCCTCTCGTACTAGAGATCTGCCTTCTCAAATTTCTACGCCCACAGTGGATAGGAGACCGAACTGTCTCACGACGTTCTGAACCCAGCTCGCGTGCCGCTTTAATTGGCGAACAGCCAAACCCTTGGGACCTTCTACAGCCCCAGGATGCGACGGGCCGACATCGAGGTGCCGAACCTGGTCGTCGATGTGGACTCTTGGACCAGACTAGCCTGTTATCCCCGGAGTAGCTTTTATCCGTTGAGCTTCCGCCGTCCTATATCGTACGGTCGGATCACTAAGTTATACTTTCGTAACTGCGCGACTTGTAGGTCTTGCAGTAAAGCTGGCTTTTGCCTTTACGCTATCGGCTCGATTTCCATCCGAACCTAGCCAACCTTTGTAAACGCCTCCGTTACATTTTGGGAGGCGACCGCCCCAGTCAAACTACCCACCAGATACTGTCTCCGCTCCCGATTCAGGGAGATAGATTAGAATTATCAGAACACAAGGGTGGTATCTCACTGGTGCCCGAAGGCTCCCACCTATGCTGAACAGGTGAAATAATAATTCAATATCAAGCTATAGTAAAGCTTCACGGGGTCTCTTCGTCCAACTGCGGGTATCCGGCATCTTTACCGGAATTGCAATTTCGCCGAGTTGCTCGTTGAGACAGTTCCCAAGTCGTTATGCCATTCGTGCAGGTCGTAACTTACACGACAAGGAATTTCGCTACCTTAGGACGGTTATAGTTACCGCCGGCGTTCATCAGCGCTTCGGATCAAGGCTGCCTCCATAAAGGATTGACCTCTCCCCTTAACGTTCTGACACTGGCCAGGCATCAGCCCCTATACATCAGCTTGCGCTTTCGCAGGGACCTAAGTTTTTGGTAAACAGTCGCTTGGGATCTTTAGCTGCGGCCCCGATAAATCGGGGCAGTCCTTATTGCTAACTTACGGACGCTATTTTGCCGAGTTCCTAAACGAGCATTCTCTCGTACACCTTGGCACACTTATGCCCACCTACCTGTGTCGGTTTACGGTACAGTTATCTAATAACCAGGCTTTTGGTCTTTTCTAGGCACTCCTTCAATCTGAATTGGCTCCGCCGAAACTTCGCCTTCCGCCAATCCCCTTGCGGGAACCAGCGACGCCCATACCATAGAACGCTCAGATATTCAAAATGCGTCCACCAAAAGATTGCTATTAGATAGTGCAGGAATATTAACCTGCTCTTCCATCGACTACGCCTTTCGGCCTCGCCTTAGGATTGACTAACCCTGGGACGATTCGCGTTGCCCAGGAAACCTTAGGTTTGCGGTGAGCGGGATTCGCACCCGCTTTTTTGCTACTCATGCCAACATTCTCACTTCCTTGCGCTCCAGCACACCTCACGATGCACCTTCGACGCCCAAGGAATGCTCCTCTACCCCTCTCTGAATAAATTCAGAGAAGCCGCGGCTTCGGTACGATGTTTAGCCCCGATACATTTTCGGCGCAACCCAACTTGACCAGTGAGCTGTTACGCTATCATTATAGGATGGCTGCTTCTAAGCCAACCTCCTGGTTGTTTGAGTCAAATCACCACCTTTCACACTTAACATCGACTTAGGGACCTTAGCCTGCGGTCTGGGCTGTTTCCCTTTAGACTAATGGAGCTTAGCCCCCATAGTCTGACTCCTAAACATTTCGCTGTGGTATTCGGAGTTTGGTAGAAAGTGGTAGGCTCGCGCCACCCACTCTCTTTCAGTGCTCTACCCCCACAGTTACTGTTTAAGGCTAGCTCTAAAGCTATTTCGAGGAGAACCAGCTATTACCAGGTTCGATTGGAATTTCACCGCTAGCCACAGCTCATCCCCGCGTTTTGCACAGCGCGTGGGTTCGGTCCTTCCCAACCTGTTACAGTTGGTTCAACCTGGCCATGGTTAGATCACCTGGTTTCGGGTCTTGTAAATGCTACCAATTCACAAATTGATTAGCTCAAGAATAATCCTGAGATAATCAATAAGTGAAAAACGGGGGTTAGCCCTTGCTTTCACTACGCTTTCTCCGCCGAAGCGGATTAGGCAAGCAACATCTACAAACTCGTTGGCTCATTCTTCAATAGGCACGCCGTCATCCCGACAGGTCGGGACTCCGACTCCTTGTAAGTATATGGTTTCAGATACTATTTCATCTCCCTCACCGGGATGCTTTTCACCTTTCCCTCACGGTACTTGTTCACTATCGATCACCAAAAGTATTTAGCCTTACCGCATAGTCGCGGCAAATTCCCACAGGGTTTCACGAGACCCGTGGTACTCAAGATAAAAACTGCAGAGTTACAACCCCTTTCGCATACAGGACTATCACCTTCTTTGGTTCCGCTTTCCAACGGATTTTACTAGGGAAGTTACAATTTTTGACTCCGCTCAAACATGTAAGTATTTGAAAGGCTTCTATCTTACAACTTCCTATAGACATTACGGACTTACATCCTTGGAAGTTTAATTAAATTTCTTACCTGCCTCGCCCCATCTCATACAAGCTGAGGCTGGGCAGGCAAGGCAAATAAAATTAAACAAGTAGTCTACAGAATTTGGGCTGCTCCCTTTTCGCTCGCCACTACTCAGGGAATCAGCAACTAATAACTGATAGTTTGCAACATGAGATCCTTCACTATGTTCAGGATGACATTGGTTGCTTACCATTAGTTATTAGATGCACATTGTTTTCTTTTCCTCTGGCTACTGAGATGTTTCACTTCGCCAGGTCGTCCTCATACACCTATGGATTCAGTGCATGATGCCTTGATCTTCCATCAAGGCGGGTTTCCCCATTCGGAAATCTCCGGATCAAAGGTTGCTTGCCACCTCACCGAAGCTTATCGCAGGCTGCTACGTCCTTCATCGTCTTTTGATGTCGAGGCATCCACCATATACCCTTATTTTATTTGACCACAAGAATTGGGACACCACTCCATTGGACAAGAGTGATGTGATTCTTGTTGTACTCGAGAAATTGCATTTTATTCTTAATTCGAGAATATTCATTTGTTAATGTTCCATCCTTAACTCCCAAAAGGCAAATCAACAATGATCTGAATTTTTGAGAACTAAGTTGAAAGGACCAAAAAACCGCTTGGACCAAGCGGCTGAGAAGCAACGGCAACAAAACACTAGCTTATCATGCGCTTGGGGATTTAAGACTTAATTTGGTTAATCTCATATAATCCTTAGGTTTTGATGTCATTGCTAGAATAACTTCTAGTTAACTTTAATATTGTAGACGATTAAAAAGATTTTGTCAAGAGTGGCTGTCAAGACTATTATTTTCCTCTTTGCTAAGCTGTTTTTTGGCCAAGTTGACTAATTTGCCAAGTTGGATGGTAATAAAAACCACCAAAATGGTGATAATCAGTGCATAACCTGTTAATGCCAGTAAATTACCACCGGGCTTGGGAAAAAAATGATCAAAGATGGCTTTGATGGCATCATTCCAAGCCAAGGCCGCCACCAACCCGAAACCAGCGGTACTCAGACTGGAAACCTTTTCTAAAATTTCAATTTTCAAATTAGTCTTTTCCTGTTTGCTAGGTTGATTGGCTTGACTCATATTATTAAATTAAGATTGATAATGGTGGGCGAGGAGAGACTCGAACTCTCACACCTTGCGGCACTAGCTCCTAAGGCTAGCGTGTCTACCAATTTCACCACTCGCCCAATACTAAAATGATTAAGCTCTCTTCTATATAATTATTAATTTTTTCGGCTTTGTCAAACCAAAATTGACATTCGGAAAAGTTATGATTAAACTGCCAACAGGCAACCATACAGGAGGAAATTGCCATGAGCAAGAAACTCAAAGTAAGGGTTAATGAACCCGAAGAAGATGAGGATCAATTTTTCCAGGCACGGTTCGCCGTTGAAGAACGGGCAATCTTCAGCTACATCAAAGGTAACAGCGATGAAGAATTGGAACCGTACGATGGCGCCGAAGTAACCATCGTCTACATCGACACCGAAGACAGCGATGGAAAACCGTACGGCATCAAAATTGAAGGCCTGCATGAAGCAGGCGACCCCGAAGATTTCAGCATGGTTTCGGATGAGGAACTGGAGGAGATATGACCAAAATCGGTTCACTCGCCCTGGCCACGCGGCACGAACGCCAAACACCACAGCCGTTTCGTGCTCTTTTTTTTAGGACTGGGATTTTAAAAACACTTTAACAATCTTTTCCACCTGCTTGGCGTTTTCTACAGCCATTAGCTGCATCCGTAATTCCTTGGCTCCAGCAAAACCGGAGACATAAGCTTTAAAATATTTTTTCATGACGGCAAAATTTTTGGTCTGACCAAAATATTTTTCGAACAACTTAGCATGCTCAACCATCACGGCGAAACGCTTGGTCAATGAAATATTTTTAATATCAATTTGACGATTAAAAATCCAGGGATTACCAAATGTCGCGCGTCCAATCATCACCCCGTCGCAACCAGTCTGAACAACGCGCTGATAGCCCTGTGCCAAGTTTTTAACATCCCCGTTACCGATAATCAACGCCGAATGTTTTAAACTATCTCTGATTTTGACCGCCCGCTTGATCGCCCGCCAGTTCGCCGGGACTTTCGACATTTCTTTTCTGGTACGGGCGTGAATGACGACAGCTGATAAATCTTCTTTTAATAATTCGGGCAGCCAGTTGTCAAGTTCATCCTGAGAAAAGCCAATCCTGGTTTTAACCGACACCGGCAATCCCCCACCTTCAATGGTGGCGCGGATACAAGCCCTGGCATTGGCCGGATCTTTAATCATCGCCGCGCCCTTGCCATTTTTACAAATGCTTTTTTCCGGACAACCCATATTGATATCAATACCATCAAACTTCATTTTCCTAAGCAGCTGGGCGGTGGCAAAAAATAAATCGGGGTCATTGCCAAAAATTTGGACGATAATTGGGCGCTCGTTATTTTTATATTGCAAATCAATAAGCAAATTTTCCCGGCCGCGGCTGCATAAACCGTCGCAAGATACAAACTCGGTCCACATCACATCAGGCTTACCGTATTTGGCCAAAATCTGGCGAAAAGCCGCATCGGTAACTTCGTCCATTG
>JAVEXP010000004.1:0-60922 GCA_034003985.1 Patescibacteria group bacterium
CGGCCAATTGGTGATTGATCAATAGCAATCACCTTATCAATATGTTCAATCCCCTTAATCTCTTTGTGTTTGCCCGGCAAATCTTTAGCTCGATAGAATTTTTTGGCCAATGCCTTAACCAAAATTTCCAGCATTAAAGTGGATTTACCCGAACCGGACACTCCCGTCAAACAAATGAATTTACCCAAAGGAATTTTGACATCAACATTCTTTAAATTGAATTCTGATGCCCCCAACACCTCCAAATATTTGCCGTTGCCTTTGCGATAAGTTTTGGGAGCAACAATCATTTCTTTGCCCGAAAGATATTTCCCGGTCAAAGAATTTTTGTCTTTCTTAATTTCCACAGGCGTTCCCTGAGCTACCACCCGGCCACCGTTTTCTCCGGCTCCCGGACCGATATCAATAATTTCGTCCGCCGCTTCCATCGTCATTGAATCGTGTTCAACCACGATTACCGTATTGCCCAAATCACGCAAATTTTTTAAGGTGTCAATCAAGCGCTGATTGTCTTTCTGGTGAAGGCCGATTGACGGTTCATCCAAGATATAAACCACACCGGTCAACGATAATCCCAACTGAGTAGCCAATCTGATACGCTGGGCTTCACCGCCCGAAAGCGTCGCCGACGGCCGATCCAAAGTCAGATAACTTAAACCAACATCATTCAAATATTGAAGGTGGCTGATAATCTCCTTGATCGCCTGATCAGCGATTTTATGATCCCGGGCGTCCAAACCCAGTTCACCGGTTTTGCTGGATAATAACGACTTGAAGAAATCCAAAGCCTTTTCCAGAGTCAACAAAGTAACAGCTGAAATATTTTGACCGCCAACGGTGACAGCCAAAAATTCACTCTTTAAACGCTTGCCCTGACAATATGGGCAGGTAAATACCCGCATATATTGCTCAATTTCCTGGCGCAGATAGTCGGAAGTGGTGTGTTGATGTTTTTCTTCAAGAATTTCTAACACCCCATTAAATTTCATTTTCTGACCGTCAATTAAATACTCCTTGCTTCCACTGCCATGCAAAATCAAATCCAAGGCTTTTTTGTTTAGCATCTCAATTGGCGTATCAAGCGAAAATTTATTTTCACTAGCCACGGCCTTCAGCAACTGCCAATAATTATTTTGATTGGAAAAATTTCTAGCCCAGGGTTTAATCGCTCCCTGGCTTAAAGTCAATCGTTTGTTGGGAATAACTAAATCGGCATCCACTTCCAATCTGGTGCCGATTCCCAGGCATTTTGAGCAAGCGCCGGCTGGAGAATTGAAAGAAAAATTTCTTGGCTCCAAATCGGGCAAAGTAAAACCGCAATCGCGACAAATATAATGTTGGGAATAAAGATTTTTTTTGCTGTTGATTAAAACCGAAATCTGACCGTCGCCCAAGTCCAGCGCCAATTCAATTGCCCGCGACAACTCTTCTTTAAATAAATCTTTTTCGCTGTCGGCATACTCCAAATCTTCAACAACAATTTCGGCCTGTTCCAATCCAGCCAAAGTTACTTGGTCAAGCAGTTTAATCTGTTCACCGACACTAACTCGGCTGAACCCGGACTTTTTAATTTCATCAAGCGTCCGGCCTCGAACCACCTGACCATTTACCACCACTGGTGCCAAAATTAACACCGGTTGCTTGTCTTTTGCCTTAGCTAAAACATCGGCAATAATTTGCGTCGGCGTCTGGCGTTTAAGTTCACGCTGACAATTCGGACAATGAACATGGCCGATCCTTGAAAAAAGTAACCGCAAATAATCATATATTTCGGTTACTGTGCCAACAGTTGAACGGGGATTGACTGATGCCGAGCGCTGGTCAATGGAAATCGCCGGCGACAAACCTTCAATTGAATCAACTTCCGGCTTGTCCATCAAACCCAAAAATTGTCTGGCATAGGTAGACAATGATTCAACATAACGGCGCTGACCCTCGGCGTAAATTGTATCAAAAGCTAAAGAAGATTTACCCGAACCCGAAATTCCCGTTAGTACCACTAGCTTCTCACGAGGAATTTCTACATCAATATTTTTCAAATTATGAACTCTGGCTCCCTTGATCGTGATCTTTTTGAACATAGCTTCTCCTATTTTGCATCTCCATCAAAACCAATCATTGCCAAATTAAACCGCGAGACACAAAAAAACAAGTATAAACTTTAAACTAAAGATACAGTTTACACTTGTTTAGTATTTATGTCAAATCTATTAAGAAATTAATACATTCGACCCGGTGATCCGGAAGGTGGTAGCGGAACATCTTCCAACTCGATGGTGCAAGGCCCAGCTGTCACTCGGGCGTTGGTATCACGAAATCTAAGCGCCTCCGGATAATCATCAAACCATAAATCAAAGTGAGTGCCGGTAATCCAACCGCCTCGATCAGTAACGGTGTAAGTTTTATTATTAATACACAACTTGGTACCAAAAGCAAAGCAGGGATCGGCCGCTATGGTTCCTTCTATTGGCTGTGAACCATTGGCTGTCCTATTACAATATTCGGTTGTTGCAGCATCAAACGAGTTGCAAGGAGCCCAGGTTGAACTGCCACTGCCACATGACTTGGTACCTGATCTTCCGGATGGACAACTACAATTCAAACCAACCGCGCAAAGAAAGGCTGTCTCATTTCCCGGAAAATTTTCCGGCTTCGGTTTACTGTAAGCAGTTAATTCAGCCCTTACGCCATTGGCTAATTCTTCGTCCGATGGACACCCGCCGCCAACACTGCGTTCCGCCGCCAACCGATTAGCCGCTTGAATAGTTACAGCATCAGGAAAATAAACTTTAATCGGATTTAATTTAACCAACTCCGGATTAATCCCCTGCAAGATAATAAATGAGAATAAAGCCAGCAGCACGCCGGAAAAAGCGCTGATGATAAATTCCTTGGCTTTGCCGACTCGGTCGGGGCTGCCGCCCGACATCAGCCACAAAAAACCACCGGCCATAATCATTACCACCGCCAAGGTGACGGCCAGACCCACACCGTAGCGGTATAAAGCGCTAATGTATTCGCCAATCCAAGGAATTTCACACTCGTCGCCAGCGGCACAATTAATTGAAGATAAAGGAACCTGATAATCACCTAATTTAATAACCACCTCGGGTAGCAATCCGGCAGTTGGATCACCAGGTGTAGTAGAAGCATTTTGGCCTTGAGCCAAACCAGCCGCCGGATCAAACCAAAAACCGACCAATAAAACCATTGACATCAATACTAAAAGTTTATTGTTACTTTTAAAAATCATAGCTTATCTAAAAAAATTTAATTAAAAACAGCTAGACTAATTATTAAATGTTGGCACAATATGTATCCCGTTGTTCAAAATATTATCAACATAATCCTGTCCACCCTGACCTACCGAATCCCATCGAAAATGATATTCGCCAGCCATCAAATCAAAAAAATGAGAAAGTTTATCCTGATCATTGGGATCTAAATCAGGCCAATTGACATACCAACCGCCGTTGCCATCAGTTCTGAAAGTTACACCATCCTGATGAAAATTGAAATTATTACTGGCGATATTAATCATAAATTCATCCCTCTCCCCGCCAGTAATTGCTGCATCATTCATTAGCCAAGTTGCTACTGCCGTACTTTCCCGGTCATCGCCTGCGACCAATGGCCCGGAAGAAGATATGTCCGGATTATTAGGAGTCAAAATATTCAAAGTTGCCAGTTTAACCAACTCCGGATTAATCCCCTGCAAGATAATAAATGAGAATAAAGCCAGCAGCACGCCGGAAAAAGCGCTGATGATAAATTCCTTGGCTTTGCCGACTCGGTCGGGGCTGCCGCCCGACATCAGCCACAAAAAACCACCGGCCATAATCATTACCACCGCCAAGGTGACGGCCAGACCCACACCGTAGCGGTATAAAGCGCTAATGTATTCACTCAGCCAGCTAATATCAATATGGTCTTCACTTTGACTATAACCGCCGCCGTCATTCCAGCCCGACAAACCGCCAAAGTCAACATAGATTTTTGGCGCCAAGGGATTTTCCTCAGCCCTGAGTGGCGTGGCCATTATCACCAAAGATAACGCCAGCATCATTGCCGACCATAATATTTTTCTACGGTAACTCATAGATTAACGCCCCAATTCGGCTTGAATGATTGACTCTAAAGAAGTATAAGGAATTACGCCGCGGATTAATTGGCCGTTGACAAAAAAAGTCGGCGTCGCCCTGACCCCGGCGTTATACCCTTCATTCAAATCCTGTTCGATTTCATCAAGATATTTGCCGCTAGTTAGACAGTTATTAAACTGCATGCTGTTTAAGCCAAGCTGCAAGGCGTAACGCTTTAAAGCTTCCTCCGTAATGTCGGCCTGATTGGCAAAAATTTTATCATGCATTCCCCAAAAGGCTCCTTGCTCATGGGCACACTCGCCCCCCATCGCCGCCAACAGTGCCTGGGGATGAATATCAGTCAAAGGAAAATCCCGAAAATAAACCAGCACTAATCCGCCATAATCTTTCTTTAATTTATTCAGCACCTCGTAGGTTTGATAACAATAAGGGCATTGGAAATCGGAAAATTCAACAATGACCACTTTGGCATCTTTGGGACCAAAGCTGGGGTCATCGGCCGTGGCCATGGTCGGTAAATCGTTTCTGACGACTGTTTCTTTTTGGGTGCCAAACAAATCTTCATTGGTAAACTGACCGCTTTGCAACAAGAACGCCAATTTAAAAATGTAAATTAAAATGGCCACCAATATTATCAAAAAAATAGTCAGGACTAGCATTATCAATCGGCCCCACCAAGTTGCCAACCATGATTTTTTTGGCTTATTGTCCGCTGACGGCGGCACAATAAATGAATCGTTTTGACTATACATAACTTTAATATTATTATATCATAAATTAAGGAACAACTAAAAATAGTCCTTATGTCAAATCAACGACTAACCCCCGAAGAGCTTGAAGACAGATACCATAAAACCAACCAACACCGGGGCAAAAAAATGAAAATTTCAGGAAAAAATGTGATTAAACTCCGAGATATCATCAGTCAAAAAAGCCATTCACAAACCAAAGCCAGTTGACAAGATGATATAATACTGCTAGAATTTAACCGTTGAATATGATTATTGATATCATCCAAATTATCACCGCTATCCTTTTGATAACGGTCATCCTGATTCAAAATAAAGGCACCGGTCTAGGTGCTGCTTTTGGTGGCGAAAGCAATGTTTACCGGTCAAAACGCGGCGCCGAAAAAGGACTGTTTATTTTAACTATCATTCTCTCCATAGTCTTCTTAGTTACCGCCTTAGCCAACGCCTTACTTTAACATAACACTCCTCTTATTAAAGATTATAATTCAAGCAATTTTGTGTTGACCAAATTGCCATCACTGCTCAAACGAGCTGGTAAGTACCGCCAAAACCAAAACCAAGACCAACCAGATCAAATGCCCAATGACTGGCCTCAAAAGAGACCAGCTGATTTTATTAAACAAAAAGAGTTGGATAAAAAACTGTTTTTCTCTCTAAATGGCAAAAAAGTGCCAACCCTCAAACAATTCAAATATCTGAATCGGGTACTGAACCGAAATCAAAAACTGACCATCGGCGGCTTGAGTCTGCTGATTCTGGCTTGTCTAATATCTATCGGTATAATTTTTTACACCAATAACTTTATCACCATACCAACAGTCGGCGGTGAATATACCGAGGGATTGGTTGGCGCGCCGCAATACATCAACCCTTTACTATCCCAGACCAATGATGTTGATGCCGATATTGCCCGCTTGGTTTTTGCCGGCTTGTTGCGCTATGACCAGAACTTGCAATTGGTACCCGATCTGGCCAGCGCTTGGGAAATTAGCGAGGACCAAAAAATTTATACTTTTACTCTAAAACCAAATTTAAAATGGCACGACGGCCAACCTTTGACCGCCGATGATATAATTTTTACTTTCAGCAGCATCAAGGATCCTGACTTCAAAAGCCCCTTGCTCATCAGTTTTCGCGGAGTTGAGATCAAAAAAGTCAATGATTCTACCATTCAGTTTATTTTACCCGAAGCTTTTCCGTCGTTTTTGGAAGTTTTGACTTTTGGCATCCTACCCGAACATATTTGGAGCGATATTCCGCCAATCAACGCCAATTTAACCGAATTCAACCTTAAACCAATCGGCAGCGGGCCCTGGAAATTCAAATCCTTGGCCAAAGACAAGCTCGGCAATATCAAATCTTACACCTTGATTCCCAATCCTGACTACCACGGCCCCAAGCCTTATCTGAAACAGCTAACTTTTAAATTCTATCCTGATTTCATCACCGCCAGCGCCGCTTTAAAAAATCATTCCGTTGACGGTATCAGTTTTTTGCCCAAAGATTTGAAACCAGAAATCAACGGTTTAAAATCAGTTAAACTTTATTCATTGTATCTGCCTCAGTATACCGCTATGTTCTTTAACCAAAAACAAAACGAAAATCTTAAAGAAAAAACTCTTCGGCAAGCTTTGGCTCACAGTATTGACAAGTCAAAAATACTGTCTGAAGCCCTTCAACTTGAAGGTGAAATCATCAACGGACCGCTTTTACCAGTAACCCTATCTGACGATGAAGAAAAAAAGATGAACTTTGACCCGGCCAAAGCCGAAGAATTAATTGGTCAATTGGGCTGGAAAAAAATCAACGCTCAAGATTATCTTGATTATCTTAAAGCCCAAACCGAAGCCGAAAATTCCGAGTCCGACTCAACCGACACTGACCAAGAATCAACTCAAACGGATACAAATGATTCAACCGTCGCCACCACTTCAACTGCCGAAACTCTTGAAACTGAAACAACAAACGAACCAACATTAGAATTCTACTGGAAAAAAGATGATAAAATTTTGGAGCTGACCGTGACCACCGTCAACCAGCCCGAAAATGTCAAAGCCGCCGGCCTGATCAAAAAATTATGGGAAAATATTGGCATTAAGGTTAACCTTAACATTGTTGAAAGCGGCAAAATCAGCCGCGAAATAATCAAACCTCGTAATTACGAGATATTGCTGTTTGGTATTATCGTCGGATCCAATCCCGATCCTTACCCTTTTTGGCATTCTTCCCAGATTCAAGATCCTGGACTTAATTTGGCCCAGTTTGCCAACCGCGAAGCCGATAAGCTGCTGGAAGAGGCCAAAGCCACGGCCGATCCCGAAGTTCAACAGCAAAAATATCAGCGCTTTCAAGAAATTTTGGCGGCCGAACTACCAGCCATTTTCCTATACAATCCAACTTACACCTATGTTGTCGATAAAAAAATCAAGGGCAACTTGATCGATCGGATTATCACTCCCGCCGACCGATTTAACGACCTTGAAGAGTGGTATGTCAAAACCAAACGCCAATTGAAAACCGCCGTTAATTGACAAGATATTCTCATTTAAATAACTTCTGTTAGGGCTTACGCCTTAACTAACTTGCGACGATAAATTATCGACTTGCCTCTTCGGCAAGTCTGCTCGCCAAAGCTTAGTGCCGATGTGGTGGAATTGGTAGACACGTACGGTTCAGAGCCGTATCCTCTTTTGAGGGTGTGGGTTCGAGTCCCACCATCGGCATTGAGCTCTGGCGAGCAGTTAAGCGGCTCCCTAGCCGTTAGACTCTCATTTACTCGTTCGCGGTAGCGAATAAAAATATGAACACCAAAAAGAAGGTTTGGAAAAACGCCAAACCAAAAACCGCCGATTTGAAATCCAAACCGGCCAAACCCTCCGAATCAAAACCTAAGTTCGACAAAGCGACCCAAACTAAATTAAAAATTTATGCCTTGGGCGGTCTGGAAGAAGTCGGGCGCAACATGACGGTTTTTGAATATGGCTCCGATATTGTCATCGTGGACATGGGCAACCAATTCCCGGAAGAAGACATGCATGGCATCGACTACATCATCCCGAATATTTCCGGACTCAAAGGTAAGGAAAAAAACATTCGGGGGGTAATCATTACCCATGGCCACTTGGATCATATTGGCGCCGCCCCCCATCTTCTGCCCAAACTGGGCAATCCTTTAGTTTTGGCCGCTCCAATGACCGCCGCAATCTTAAAAAGGCTGATTGAAGACAAGGAACAAAAATTCACTCCCAAAATTCTGGAAATTAAAGATATTAAAGTCCCGGTTAAACTCGGCAAATTCACCATTAATTTTTTCCAGGTCACTCACAGTATCAAAGACGCGGTGGGAGTAATTATCCAAACACCAGTGGCCAATGTGGTCCATCCCGGAGACTGGCGTTATGATCTTGATCCAGTTGAAGGACCAATCACCGATATGAAACATCTTGCCAAATGGAATCACAAAAATCGACCGCTGGTTTTAATGATGGAAAGTCTGGGTTCGACCCAAGAAGGCTTTCAGGGATCGGAAATGGAAGTTTACAAAAATATGGAAAACATCATCAAAGCTGCTCCAGGTCGGGTAATCTTTGGAACTTTTTCTTCCATGATTGAACGAATTGGCCAAATTATCCAGATTGCCGAAAAGCAAGGTAAAAAAGTGGCGGTTGACGGCTACAGTATGAAAACCAATGTTGAAATCGGCAAACAATTCGGTTTTATTAAAACCGGCAAACATACAATGATTGACATCTCCAAAATCGACGACTATCCCAAAAACAAGGTGGTGGTTATCTGCACCGGTTCCCAAGGTGAAGGCCGCGCCGTCTTGCGGCGGATTGCCAACGGCGATCATCGCTATGTCAAAATTGAATCCGGCGACACCGTGGTTTTTTCTTCCTCGGTTATCCCCGGCAACGAACGCACCATTCAGACGCTTAAAGACAGCCTTTATCGCCAGGGAGCCAATGTTATCCATAAAGAAATTATGGACATTCACGCCGGCGGCCATGGCAAAATTGAAGATATTAAATTGCTGCTCCAAGAGGTAAAACCCAATTATCTAATCCCCGTTTACGCCAATCACTACCTGCTGCGCGAAGCCGCCAAGGTGGCCGAAAGCACTGGTTTTCCCAAAAGTAAAATTTTTGTCGCCGACAACGGCCAAATTATTGAATTCGACAAAAAGGGCGGCCGCCTGACCAAAGAAAAAGTGCCGACCGAATATGTTTTTGTCGACGGCCTGGGAGTCGGCGATGTTTCCCATGTTGTTTTGCGCGACCGCCAGGTGATGGCGGCTGACGGAATGATTGTAGTTATCGTCACTATCGACAAACACAAAGGTACCTTGGTTCAAAATCCCGATTTGATTTCCCGGGGATTCATTTACATGAAAGAAAATAAAAAAATCATTGAAGAAACCCGCCTCAAAGCGCGCAAGATATTCAAGGGCAGCCTCAAAGGCGGCATTGATGAAAATTATTTTAAAGATAAGATCCGCAACGAGATCGGCCAATTCCTTTACCAAAAAACCAAACGCCGACCCATGGTTCTGCCGGTTATTATTCAAGTTTAAAATATGTGGTTTAAAAAAAGACCGCTGTTCAATCAGCCGCTGAAAATCTTATTGCTTACCAATTCCATCATCTTGCTGGCCGGAGCGATGTTTGCGCCGATTTATGCCTTATTTGTTTCGGAAATCGGCGGCGACTTGCTTGATGCCAGCTACGCCGGCGGCATTTTTGCCCTGGCGGCCGGAATCACCACGCTCTTATCCGGCAAATACAGCGATCGCGTCAAAGAAAATGAACTTATCGTCGTAGCCGGTTATCTTATTATGGGAGTTGGTTTTTTGCTTTTGTCAATCTGTAATTCCGTCTGGTTCTTACTTGTAATCCAGGTACTAATCGGCCTGGGCGAAGCAATTTACTCCCCGGCCTTTGATGCCGTCTACTCCAAACATCTAGACAAAAAACAGGCCGGCAAGCAATGGGGTGCCTGGGAATCAATTAATTATTTTTCCCTGGCCGTCGGCGCGATTGTAGGCGGTGTAATCGTAACAACAACCAACTTTCAAGTTCTGTTTATTATTATGGCCATGATGTCATTTTTTAGCGCTATTTATATTTACCGCCTACCCAGGGAAGTTCTCTAACTTCAACAATAAAAAAGGAGGTGGATTCATGAACCCACCGCCAGTATTTCCTTGTCGGCTCCCGCCGTGTATTCCGGCGACGCCGAATCATTATCGACGACATATGTCGATTCGCCAATCTTCCTCATGGCCAAACCAGACAAAGCCTGACCTATTGGAAGATAAAAAAGAACACCGACACTGATTCGACTGAATGTCATTTTCTTCATTTGCTATCTCCTTGCAACAAAGAATTCTAATTGATTAAAAATCATACGCCCAATGGGAATATTTGTCAATCTTTCCCCGACTTGACAGATATTTAAACTCTGCTACAATAGTTTTATCCTTAACAAAATTTAAAACCTTTGACGCGTGTCCCCGAAGCTTTAAGCCCCGGGGGTTGGGCACGCTGAGGTGGCTTTTGCTCCAGTGAAAGCCCGGGATTAGTCAGCCGTAACCATTGACTAACTGATGTCGGTCACTCTAAGTGACGACAGAGTCAGTAAAGTGATTGAAGAAATCTGCCTACTGACGGTAGATTTTTTTGATAACAAGGGTGGCACCACGAAAACCTTTTCGTCCCTTGATCCCGATTTATCGGGACTAAGAGAGGAAAAGGTTTTTTTGTTAGAAACACCCAAACGCTCTTTCAAGGGCAAGGAGGGAACCATGGGATTCGGAACAACTGGCAATTCCTACCATCAAAACCCAACTGCGCTCGCCGTCCCAATCAACCGTGAAGGCATTGCCGTGATTATCGATAACTTCGATAGCTTCACTTACAATGTCGTCCAACTATTGGGCATGTGTGGTGCAAAAAGCGTCGCAGTGAGACGAAACAATGTTGACCTAGCCGAAATTACCGACCTGGCACCGACTTGGCTGGTAATCTCGCCGGGACCAGGAAGTCCGCCTCACGACACCGGTGTGACTATCGAAGCGATTCAACACTACGCCGGCCAAATCCCGATTCTGGGAATATGTCTAGGGCACCAGGCAATCGGCCACATGTTCGGCGGCCAAATCGTCCGGGCCAAAAAAGTGATGCATGGGAAAACCTCACAGATTTCCCACAACGGCCAGGGAATTTTTGCCGGCATCCCTAACGCCTTTACGGCCGCGAGATATCATTCTTTGGTAATTGATTGTGATTCGTTACCAGATTGTCTGGAAGCCACGGCCGCCAGCGATGACGGCGAAATCATGGCTGTCTGCCACCGTTCAGTTCCAGCCTTACACGGCATTCAGTTCCACCCGGAATCAATCATCACCGAACACGGCAAAGATCTCATGAACAATTTCCTGGACCTTCGAGTCTCGGGATAAAGGCAATCCGGCCTAACAGCGTCCAGCCGGGGAGCAAAGGAGGATTTTGAACTTACCTTCATTTGCTCCCCCCATTTTTTATCTTTACTCCGTTAAGAAACAACTAACCAAAAACCCGCAAATCTTTAAAATTATACCAGCGTTAACCAACTATCTTTATCCGACTGATTCACTAATGGGGTTTACACCAAGTCATAAAAAGATTAAAATAATTACTATGAAAGATATAATTTTATCCGGCATTCGGCCGACTGGAAAACTGCATATCGGCAACTACCTAGGGGCCTTAAAAAACTTCATTGAATTGCAAAATCAATACGAATGCTATTTTTTTATTGCCGATCTTCATTCGCTTAATGAACAATTTGATCCCAAAGTTAAACGCCAGCAAACTATTGATTTAGCCAAAGATTTCTTGGCAGCCGGTCTTAATCCCAAAAAATGCACAATTTTTGTCCAATCCCAAATGCCCCAGCACAGCGAACTGGCCGTTATTTTATCTAATGTTATCCCGGTATCGTTTTTATTTCGCATGACTCAATACAAAGATAAATCCGCCGACCGCAGCGCCGAAAATGTCAATGCCGGACTGCTCTACTATCCGGTTTTAATGGCAGCTGATATCTTGATGTATAAACCGACTAAAATTCCTGTCGGCCAAGATCAAACCCAGCATGTCGAGCTGGCCCGTGATGCGGCCAAGTTTTTCAACAAAAAATTCGGCAATACTTTTCCTGAACCCCAGCCGCTATATACTGAGGTACCAAAAATTATGAGTCTCTTGGAACCCGACAAAAAAATGGCCAAAAGTCTTGGTGACAAACATTGTATCTATCTTGATGATGAACCAGAGGTTATCAATAAAAAAATTGCTAAAGCAGTCACTGATACCGGCGACGGCAAGGGCCAAGGCGCTAAAAATCTACTTGGTTTGATAAAAATTTTTAGCTCACCTCAAATCTATCAGCAATTTCAAACAGCCAGCAAAGCAAATACTCTACAATATGCCGAGGTTAAAAACCAACTAGCCATCGACATTGCTGCTTATTTTGCAGAGTTTCGTAACACTAAAAAAACTATTAATGACCAAACGGTCTTAGATATTTTCGAACAGGGAGCTGCCAAGGCTCGGCTACTGGCCGACCAAACCATGGTGGAGATCCGAAAAAAAGTTGGATTAATTCAATGATTCTAACTGCTGTTTATCTTGGTTGTCTGGTAATTATTGTCATTGGTTTTTTGACCGCCATCTTGATTACTCTCAGTGCTGCGACAATTCTGATTGTCCAGGTACCTTTCGTGCCGACTCCCAAAAAAAATGTTAAAATTATAATTGACCAACTGAATTTAAAACCCGGCCAAATATTCTACGACCTGGGTTGCGGCGACGGCCGTTTTTTGATTGCCACCGCCCAAGCCGGCGCCAGCGCCATTGGCTTTGAAGTTTCCCCTTTCGCTTATGTCAAAGCTAAATTAAATATTTGGTTAAACCGCAGTTCCGCTAAAATCTTTTACCAAAATTTTTACCGCCAAAATATCAGTAATGCCGATGCTGTATTCTGTTTTCTGATGGATGTGGTTATGCCAAAAGTAGAAAAAAAGTTATTAACCGAACTTAAACCGGGAGCCAAAGTTGTCTGCTACGGTTTCAAATTGCCAAACTGGCAACCGTCCAAAATTATTGACCTTAATCCAGCCAACAAAAAATCAAGCAATATTTATTTATACCTGAAAAAATAATTAATAATTAATTGGATAATTATGGCCAAAGCATTTACCAACGCCATGACCCAGCTTTCCCAGGCAGATAAAATCGCCAAATTCGGGAAAGCTATTGACCAGCTCAAACAGCCTAAAAAAATTCTTAGCGCCCAACTAAAAATCAAGCTGGATAACGGCCAAACCAAAGCATTCAAAGCCTTCCGGGTCCAACACAACGACAACCGCGGGCCTTTCAAAGGTGGCATCCGCTTCCATCCCCAAGTCAGCCTTGATGAAGTCAAAGCCTTGTCTTTTTGGATGACGATCAAAACCGCCACTGTCGGCATTCCAATGGGCGGCGGCAAAGGTGGCATAATTGTTGACCCCAAGGCCTTAAGTCAAGCCGAACTGGAACGCCTTTCCCGAGCGTATATTAAAGCATTCTACAAAAATCTCGGGCCCAAGATTGATGTTCCTGCTCCTGATGTTAATACTAATTCGCAAATCATGGATTGGATGGCTGATGAATATTCAAAATTAACAGGCCAACCCCAGCCAGCCGTCATCACCGGCAAATCAATTAAAGCTGGGGGCTCGCTGGGTCGCGATACTGCTACGGCCGACGGTGGATTCTTTATTCTCTCTGACCTGATTAAACAGCTTAAAATAAATCCTAAAAAAACCCGAGTCGCCATTCAAGGCTTTGGCAACGCTGGTGCCAATATGGCCAAGTTAGTTTATAAAGCTGGCTTTATTATCGTTGGCCTGTCAGATTCTAAAACCGCTATTGTCACAACTGATAAAAAAGGTTTCCGCTTCTCCACGGTTAAAAAGCTTAAAGAAAAAAATGGAATAATCGATGGCTGTGATGAGATGACAGAAAAAAATGGTACTTGTCTGGAGCACCAGCACCTTTCGCCGGAAAAAATTATCGAAACTGATTGCGACATTCTAATCCTGGCTGCCCTCGAAAACCAAGTGACTACCCAAAATGCCGATCAAGTAAAAGCCAAAATAATCCTGGAGTTAGCCAACGGCCCGACCACTCCCCAAGCCGAAACCAAACTCTTAAAACGAAGCATTATCATCATCCCCGATGTCTTAGCCAATGCCGGCGGCGTAACCGTCTCTTACTTTGAATGGCTGCAAAACATCAAAGGCCAAAAGTGGAGCCGCGCCCAAGTCCGCCAGAAACTTCAGCCAATCATGATCAAATCATTTCATCGCATACAAAAAATTGCCAAACAATACCAAATTGATTTGCGAACAGCGGCTTTCATTTCCGCCATTAAATTAATCATCAAAAAATAAATACTACTGAAAGCGCTCCGGCTACAGCCGGAGCGCTTTTTTAAACTAACAACTAATAATTTTATTCTAAACTGCCAACCTCAATCTTACTCAAATTATCATTAATAATTCCCAACGATAAAAATTTCATTATTTGATAAGCTCTGTTTCCATCTTTTAAATAATATCTTTTACCATCAGCCGGATTAACATACCAAGCTTGCCCCGCTGATTGGACTTGTAATAAAATCTTTCCAGCCAATCTATTTACCAAATTAGCATCAATCTTATTTTTTACTTTTGCTGTATTTAATGGATTGTAATTATTTTTTATTTCCTCGGCATCAGTATAGCCATCACCATCAGAATCAGCTTTATCAGAATCTGTGCCTAATACTTTTTCCAATTCGTCACTTAGACTATCACCATCAGAGTCAGTAATCTCTATCCTGCTATCAACCCCTACCGGAATCTTTGCCAAATCTTGATTAGTAATACCCAAACCAAAAGCATTCAAAACTAAATAAGCCGACTGACCATTTTTTAGATAAAACCTCTTGCCGCTGTCCGGTTCGACATACCAGGTTTGGCCATTATTTTCGACTTGCAACAGAATTCTACCCCGTAACCGATTTACTAAATCAGAATCTACGCCCGTAAAATTCGCTTGCTCCTCGCTCACAACCTGATGTTCCTGCTCCGAGACTTGATACCCAAAACGCTGGGCTACGCCCGAAGAAAAATTTTGATCTGTCCTAACTTCTTGTTCTGACTGTTGCGTCGTTACATCATCCACTACTTCTTCATCATTTTTTTCAGTTGGCACGACCGCCGGATAAGTACAGCTACCATCATCTTCGGTAGCTTTGGAATTATAATTTTGCGCCTGATGGTCAATACATCCCGGAACGACAATTTTTTCAACAATCTTACAAGCGCCATTGCTGCAACCCTGCGAGCATTCCCGCTCAACATAATCAACTAAATCGCTATTATCACAATAATATTCCGTTAAAGTGCCGCCGTTACAACTATCAGTTTTTCTCAGATGTTCTCCTTTATTATTATAGCCATCAATTGAACCCTTGGTATATAAATCTCTACCGTTGTCAGAATCGGCGCATGCCACTCCACAGCGACCAGCATGGTCCAAATCAACTTTGGCTTTCTGGCGCAAACAATTATTATTATAAGTTTTTCCATCACACCCGCAGCTTGGATCATAGATTGTTGAGCAATTAACTGGAATGGTTACACAAGAACCTTTTTCCGCGCCACAGGAACTAAATTCGCAGAACTCACCACTCAAACAATCGCTGTCCGACCAGCAGCCGCTGCCATATATACAACGGCCATCTCGGCATTCGTTGGGACAAGTGTAACTCTTGTTGGTTACTTGATCACCGTTGCAATAATACTCCGTTAACATATTGCCCGAGCATGAATCAATTATTGTGCTACAACTTTCTTGTTCACCAGCAGTCTCACAAACTTCAATAACCCCTTTTTTATAATAATAATTGCCCCCTTCAGAATCAGTGCAGGATTGGCCCTCCGCCAAAACTAAATCAAAAATCCCGACTAAAAAACCAGTCGAGATTAACACCGTTAATATAAAAAACAAAAAGAATCTTTTCATTGTTTTTTATTATGACTAATCAAGGATTAATGTTCCTGATCAGCTCGGCCCAACTCGCGATATCGGTTTTGACCGTCCTGCTGATCGGTTCCAATCGCGCGCAATTTGATTCCTTCAGCCTGGCACAGCTCGGCCACCTTACGGCGCAAACCTCCGGCGCTGGGAATGGCGTTAATGGCCGCTTGTTCTGTTCGAATATCCAAGATCACGCTTTTTAACCAATCGGCCGGAAAAACTTCACGGCTACCCTGAACTGAGCCCGCCTGGTCAATTAGCTCGTCAAGGTTTTGCCAATCTTTGGCCAAGCTGAAGTCCGGAATTGGCCGTTCGGTTTCAGCCTGCCCCTGACTATCGGGGGTAAAACCTGTTTCTTGTTCACTCATAATGATTAATTTAAATCTATTTTTTCCAAATTGATTTTTTGCCCCAACCAATTTTCGGCGTTGGTTTTAAACTGACTTGTCAAATCCGTAACCAAAAATCGGTGGCAATCATCCTTAGCCAGTTTAGTTTCAATTTCCGGATGTCTTGATAAATAATCCTTTAAACTCAAAGCCACAATTTTTGGCGTATCCAAAACAATAATTTTTTTGCCGCAAATATTTTTAATCCGCTTAGACAAAATCGGATAATGGGTACAACCCAAAATCAAAGTTTGAATTTTCCGATTTTTCAATCCCCTCAAATAACCGCGTAGAATCTTGGCTGTTTCCGGCCGGTTCTGCCAGCCCTCCTCAATTAACGGCACTAGCAATGGCGCGGCCTGAGAAAAAACTTTAATCTCCGGATTAATCTGCTTCAGTTCCCGATCGTACGCACCGGACTTAACCGTGCTACTGGTGGCGATTATTCCCACTCTGCTCAACCCCGGCAGTTTGCCGACTTCTTGGGCAATTGGCCTGATGACACCCAGCACCCGGTGATCCGGATAATTTTTTGGCAGCCACTCCTGTTGGATTTTTCTAAGTGCCTCGGCTGAAGCGGTATTGCAAGCAATAATCACCAGCTTGCAGCCGGCTTGAAATAAATATTCAACTGCCTGCCTGGTAAAACGGTAAATCAAATCCTGGGACCGATTGCCATAGGGCATTCGAGCCGTATCTCCCAAATACATTAGCCGATATTCGGGCAGCTCTTTTAAAATCTGCTTGACGACAGTCAAACCGCCGATCCCCGAATCAAAAACACCAATCATAAGATATTTTTCCGCTTTACTTTTTACTGTTGTTAAACGACTCAAAAGCCCGCAGTATTTCCAAGGGTACCGCGAATACTACCGTATTGGATTGATCAGACGAAATATCATTAATTGATTGCAAAGTTCTCAAATGCAAAGCGCCGGTTGAAGCCGCCAAAGTGGCTGCGGCCTTAGCCATGTTCTCGGCGGCAATCACTTCACCTTCGGCTTTAATGATAACCGCCCGGCGTTCGCGCTCGGCCTCGGCTTGCTTGGCAATCGTCCGCTTCATTTCTTCGGGTAAAGTAATATCCTTTAATTCAACATTGATAACTTTGATTCCCCAGGGATCGGAAGCTTCATCAACAATTTTTTGAATTCGGCTGGAAATTTGATCACGGTTGGCCAATAATTCATCCAAAGTCACTTCACCGGTGGTATTGCGCATTGTCGTCTGAGCCAACTGAGAAATGGCATAACGAAAATCCTCAACTTCAATAATTGCTTTGGCGGCATCCGAAACTTTGTAATAAATAACGGCGTTGATTTTGACCGAAATGTTATCTTTGGTAATTGCTTCCTGGTCGGGAACATCAACGGCCTTAACTCTGATGTCAACCTTACTCATTGATTGGATGACCGGCAAAATTAACCGCCAGCCCGGTTCTTTGGTAGACAAATATCGGCCCAGCATAAACTTAACACCGCGCTCGTACTGATTTACCTGCCGGATGGAAATCAGCAGCAAGAAAGCGACGACGATTAAAACGGGAATTAACCAAGACATAATTTTTTAAATTAATTAATTAGTAATTATTTAAGGCTTAAGGCAAAATCCTTGAGTTCTGCCAATTTATTGTCCAGCAACTCTGGGCTGTCGGCTTCAATCGTTATCCGCAATAGCGGCTCGGTATTTGAAGGCCGAACATTAAACCACCAATCCTGATACTGAACCGTTAACCCGTCCAGTTCGTCTTGCTGACCGTCGGTATATTTATGCTTAAAACCCTCAATGATGGCAAAAATTTTTTGACGGTTTTCCACTCTGATATTTTCTTCTGGGGCTTTATAATACCTCAACCAAGGTTTAACGATTTCTGACAACGGCTTATTCTCGCTGGATATCAACTGGAGCAAAATCAAAAAAGCAATAAACCCCGAATCGGCATAGGCATTATCGCGAAAAGAATAGTGGGAAGAAATCTCACCGCCCATAATGCCGTCGTTATCTCTCATGGCATCACTGACATTGACATAACCGACTTTTGATCTCAGCGGCACACCGCCCCATTCTTTGATTTTTTCCGGAACAATCTTGGAACAAGACACATTATAAGATATGCCTTTACCTGGCTCCCGCTTTAAAAATTCTTTGGCCAATAACAACATGCCAATATCACCTTTGATGAACTGCCCTTGCTCATCAATGAAATTTAGCCGGTCGGTATCACCGTCAAAAATCACTCCAAAATCAGCTTGTTCTTCCAGCACCGCCGCAATTACCTGCCGCTGACTTTCGGGCAACAATGGATTGGAAGGATGGGCCGGAAAACTGCCGTCAAGTTCAAAATTCAATCTGGTCACTTTGATTGGCAAATGAGGTTCAAGCAATGGAATGATTTTCCCCGCCATGCCATTGCCGGCATCCACTATAACCTTAAAAGGCTTGATCAAAGAGACATCAACAAACGACAATAAGTGATCAATGAATTGGGGCATAATATCCAGCTTCTCAACTGATCCCTTTGCCTCAGCCGATAACGCCGGCAAATTCAAAACATCATCTTTCAAATCCTCACCCCTAATCCATTGCATATCCTTTAATACCATCTTAAAGCCATTGTATTCTTTGGGATTATGGGAAGCGGTAATCATTATTCCGGCCTGATGCCCCAATATTCCAACCGCGAAATAAATCGTATCAATGGAAACCAAGCCGATGTCAAAAACTTTTGCGCCTTCATCGGTGATTCCCTTGATCAATTTTGTTTTTAAGCTCGGCCCGGAAAGCCTCATGTCTGAACCAACCACTACCTCCTTGGTCTGACTTTTGCGGACAAACGCGCGGCCAATGGCATAAGCCGCTTCTTCATTTAATTCATCAGGATAAGTTCCTCTAATGTCATAGGAACGAAAAATCTCTGGATTAATGCTCATAGCTACTGGTTGTTCTTCTTAAATAGTTAACGAAATTCTTTCCACAGACTTTTTTTGACCTGAATCATCGCTCCCAGCGCCCACCAAACCGACAGGATGGTTATCAGCCAACCGACAAGCGGTAAAACTGTCAAAGCGGTAAAGACCAATAAGCCCAGAATCAACGGCCACAGCAGATTGCCTTTATATTTTTTATCTTTACTCAATTGATTGATGATTAACAGACCCAGCGCAAAACCGGCAATCACTTTGCTGACGCATAAAGCGATAAAATAAATCGGCACGATAATCAGTGCCAAGGGGATGCCAATGATGGTCAACAATAGAATCAGGACGACAACCGGTATCAATATTGAATAAGCAAACCCCCAGCCCAAAGATTGAGCAGGTCGTTTTATCATTTCATCATTAATCTGCAAGGCGATTTTCGGCACCAGCGTGATATAAACAATACCGATTACCAACAGACTAAACAAGGCTACAATCTTAAACATCACCCAAGCCATTGCCAGCTGGCCGGCGGCCTGTGGTTTTTTAGCCGCAAAATCATTTCTGACCACTTCGCCACCAATCGTTGAACCCTCGTTCAATTTAAGCTGATCATCGGCCACGGCGCGATAATTCAAATTACCATTAACTTTGGCTTGCGGATATAAAGTGATTTCACCGCCCTCGTCAACTTGGGCGGTCAAATCTTTGCCAATGTCGCTACCAATCAAAATATTGGCACCCGAACTCCAAGCGTTGCCGGCAATCGGCCCGCGCAGTTCAACGCTGGCGCCAGCGGCAAAAACATCCCAGCCGACTTTTGATTCCGCCCCCAAACTGACGCTGCTGCCCAGTGCCCAGACATTACGCTCAACTTCATTATTAATGTCCACCGTGGAACCCACTACTCTAACGCTGCCGCCGACCGGTCCCAAAATCTTGACACTATTACCCGCCGCGATCACATCACCGGCCACTGATCCGCTGATTACAACGCTGTTGCCGGCAACAATCACATCACCGTTAACCGCGCCGGCAATATCAATAGTTGAACCGGCTTTAATAAAGTTGCCTTCAATAATTTCATCTGGGCCGACATAAAACATTGAACCGACATTCTTATTGGCCGCCCAAACAGTAACTGGCAGGCCAATCAAAAAAAGACCGACTAGGCCCAACCATAAGACTTTTTTAGCTCTTTTCATAGGTTGAATATTTAATGATTAACCTTAAAAAAGCTTAACATTTTTTGGCCATTGTGACAATGTTTGCCGCCTTCAAATATTGCCAGGATTTTGCCTCTTGTCCGCTCCAAAACCAAAGCTTATTATGCTCAAGTTTTAGACCCGATTCAATAACCAACTTTCTCAACTCAGCCAAAGTAAAAGCGTGATAATAACGCTTGACAGTTCCGTCCATCCATGGTAAATAAATATCCTTAAAATCAAGCTCACTGCCTTTAAAAATTTTTTCCCAACCGTGTTTGATGATATAATGCAGATACTGTTTCTGCCACCGATTCCAATTAGTCATAATTAATTTGCCGCCGGGTTTTAGCACCCGCTTTATTTCTTTCAAGGTTTGTTCTCGCCTCTTCCGTCCGGGAATATGATGGAGTACTGCTAGACAAAAAATTTCATTAAAACTGTCAGAGGCAAACGGCAATTCAAAGACTTCGGCCTTGATAAATTCTTGATTAACAATTTTAAAGTCATCCCGGCATTTAGCAAATTCCAATTGCTGCTGGCTATTGTCAACACCGATATATTCCACCGCTAAATCTTTAAACAATAAACGCAGCTTGCCATTGCCACAGCCCAAATCCAAAATTTTGTCTCCGTTGTGAACTTCTTGTTTGAATTTATCCATTCCCGGCCAAAGGTATTGCCTGGTCTGATTAAAATCAACGGCAATCTGATCGTAATCATTTGTAGTCTGTTTAATAATTTTACTGGCTGTTTCCGATTTCATAATTTATGGCTGACAAAAAATTAGAACAAGTAATTTTAGGGCTGATGAAAGCTGACTTAAAAACCCGGCCTCATTTTATTAATGTTAAGCGCCAGCTTTCTAATCAGCAGCATCTGGCTCCGCCCCGCAATTCCGATTTATTAAAAGTGTACCAAAAATTGCTAAAAAGTAAAAAAATTAAAGCCAGCCCGCTCTTGGAAAGATTCTTGCTCAAGCGTGAAATTCGTACACTCTCTGGCGTGGCAGTCATTACAGTTTTGACCAAACCTTACCCCTGTCCGGGAAATTGCATTTTTTGTCCCGGCCAAAAAGGTATGCCCAAAAGCTATTTGTCCAATGAACCGGCGGTGATGCGCGCTATTGGCAGCCAATTCGACCCCTTTAAGCAAGTCACTGTCCGACTCAAAGCTTTGGCTCAAAACGGCCATGCCACCGACAAAATTGAATTAATCGTTTTAGGAGGCAGCTGGTCGGCTTATCCCAAGCGCTACCAAGCTTGGTTTATCAAAAGATGTTTTGACGCTCTCAACGGCAAAACTTCTACGACCCTCAATCAAGCCCAAATCAGAAATCAGACTGCTGCCAAGCGCTGCGTTGGCCTTACTCTCGAAACCCGACCCGACCTGATTAATCTCCCAGAAATCAAACGCCTAAGAATGCTGGGCTGTACCAGGGTAGAATTAGGAGTTCAAACAACTGACGACGAGGTTTTAAAACTTAATCGTCGCGGCAACACTACTGCCGAGATTGTTCAAGCTACCCGACTATTGAAGTCAGCCGGGTTTAAAATTCAATACCACATGATGCCCAACCTGCCAGGCTCCACTCCCGCCAAAGATTTAAAAATGTTTATTGATCTTTTTACCAAACCGCAATTCCAGCCCGATATGTTAAAAATCTATCCCTGCGTTGTCACCAGGGACGCTTTGCTCTATCACTGGCACCGCCAAAAAAAATTCAAACCATATACCGACAGCCAACTAAAAAAATTACTGATCAAAATCAAGCAAGTCATTCCTTATTATGTTCGCATCACTAGATTAATCCGAGATATTCCTGCCGAAAGCATTATTGCTGGTAATAAAATTACCAACCTGCGCCAGCTGATCAATGAAGAAATTAAAGATACTCCCCAGGCCTGCAAATGCATCCGCTGCCGCGAAGCCAAAAACCAGCCGGCCGATTTAAAACAAGTCAAAATGTTTACCCAGCAATACGAAGCTTCCAATGGCGCTGAATATTTTATCAGCTTTGAGTCGGCTAATCGTAAAATTATCTATGCCTTTGTCCGCCTGCGCCTGCCGCAGCCAGTCACCAGCCAAAACAATCAATTCTATCGGGTTTTTCCCGAACTTAAAAACGCCGCTTTAATCCGCGAACTTCATACCTATGGCCAATTAGCGCCCTTGGGCCAAGCCGGCGAAGTCCAGCATTTGGGTTTTGGCAAAAAACTGATGGCCCAAGCCGAAATAATTGCCAAACAAAAACAATTCACCAAGATTGCTGTTATCTCGGGCATTGGCGTTCGGCCATACTATCAAAAAATAGGCTACCGTTTGAAAGGCACCTATATGCTTAAAAATTTATCCTAAAAAAATGAGGTCGGACGATCAGCTGTTTCGCCCGACCCGTATTATATCTATCATGTGGGGGGAGTAGGTTAAACCACCTTCTTCATTCGCGGCGACGGCTTGCGATCAGCGGCTTTGCGTGCCGCCGCTTCCTGCGCCTGATCCTGCAAGCGCTGCTGAAGCCGGGTGATGGCGTGCCGCACGGCACATTCCGGGTCGTTCTTTGAACAGCCCGCTTCGGTGCAGAGCTTGCAAAGCGCAGCCGTGCAATCGCCATTGGTCTTGCCATCCACCGTCAACTCGTCGGCAATGGCATTGGCCACGAATTGCGCTTCGCAGGCGCGATGCGTCAAACACCCGGGAAACACCAGGCTATTGACAACATTGCTCTGCTTGAGCGCCATCAATTGATGGCAAATCGGACAGCAAGACCCTTTGGTCTCGCCGTCGTACGCCACCAACAGGCGCTGAACCTGCCGGCCAACGAATTGCTTGATGGTGCTATTGGTAGCACCGTTCCCATTCCTGCCAGTTCCACGATTTTCGAGCATGTCTCTTCCTCTCGTCTTGGTCTTAGTTCCACTTCCTGCCTGTTTGCCCACAATAACTGCCATCAAAGTTTCCTCCTTTCCAATAATGGCAGTGGTTGAAGTTAAAGTTAAGGTTCCGATGATGTTTTACCATACCCCAATATTAAAAAATTGTCAAATAGCCAATTTGGCGTTATACTCAAAACAGTTAAGTTAAATTAATCTTATGAAATCACAAAATCATCATTTTAACGAGGTGGTTATTGCCGCTGGTCCGGTAATCATTAATATTGGCAAAGTTTTACTCAATAAACACGGCGAAAAAAATATCTGGAAATTTCCCGGCGGTGATATTACCGCTGCTAATGGCGACTTGGAAAGCTGGGCGGCCAAAAAAGTCAAAGAGGAAATGGGCTTGACAGTCAAAATCATCAGACCGCTTAAACCAATGGTTATTTGGCAGGAAGCTGAAACTATTATTTTGATCCACTACCTGGCCAAATTGGTATCAACCAAAATTAAACCGGCTGACTACATTAAGGAATACGATTGGTTTGATATCAATAACTTGCCGCCGGACTGCGCGCCAAACATCAAACCGGTCATTGCCGAACTTCAAGCTTTGTAATATAATCAAATTATGATTTTTGAATCACTGGAATTTAAATAATTGCCTACTAGCCAAGCTGCGTGTTTTGTTTTACAGGCAGTTTTTTATTTGCTAAGCTTAGAAATAATAATCAGTCAAGAAAAATATGAAATACGACAAACTTCCCCAGCAAGACCCCGAAATTTTTAAATTAATTAAACAGGAAACTGTCCGCCAGCAGTCCGGCTTAGTAATGATCCCTTCGGAAAATCATGCCTCTGTCGCCGTATTGGAAGCAATGGCTACGGTCTTATCCAACAAATACGCCGAGGGCTACCCGGACAAACGCTATTACACCGGCAACCAATACATTGACCAAATTGAAAACCTGGCGATTGACCGGGCCAAAAAACTTTTTAATGCCCCTCATGCCAATGTCCAACCCAACGCCGGCAGTCCGGCCAACATCGCCATTTACTTAGCCACCTTGAAACCCGGCGATAAAGTGATGGGCATGAAGCTGGACCAAGGCGGCCACCTGACTCACGGCCATCCCGTCAACCTTTCCGGCCAGCTTTATAATTTTGTCCAGTACGGCGTCAGACAAGACACCGAAATGATTGATTTAGATGAAATCCGCGACCTCGTCAAAAAAGAAAAACCAAAATTGATTGTGACTGGCGCAACCGCTTATCCGCGAATTTTCGATTTTGAAATTTGGAAAGAAATTGCTGATGAAGTCGGCGCGCTATTGTTGGCCGACATCTCCCACTTTGTCGGCTTATGTATTTCCGGCGACCATCCCCATCCCTTCCCTTATGCTGATTTTGTTATGACTACCACCCACAAAACTTTGCGCGGACCGCGCAGTGCCGTCATCCTTTCCCAAGAACAGCACGCCAAAGCCATCGACAAAGCCGTTTTTCCCGGCACCCAAGGCGGGCCGCTGGAACATGTTATTGCGGCCAAAGCCGTTTGTTTTGCCGAAGCAATGAAACCAGATTTTCAGGAATACGGCCATCAAATTGTTAAAAATGCCAAAGCCTTGGCTGCCACCTTGATGTCCGAAGGCTTAAGATTGGTTTCCGGCGGCACTGACATTCATCTGATGCTGATTGACTGCAACCCTTTGGGTATCACCGGCCGCCAAGGTTCACAGGCCCTGGCCGCTGGCGGCATTTACACCAACCGTAATTCAATCCCTTATGATCCGGGTTCGGCTTTTGAACCAACCGGCATCCGCCTGGGGACTCCGGCTTTAACCACCCGTGGGATGACCGAACCGCAAATGGAAATTATTGGAAAAATTATTGCCAAAACTCTTAAAAACCTCGGGGACGAAAAAGTTCAAAAAGAATTGGCTGATACGGTTGCTCAACTGACCAAAGAATTTCCCATTTATTCCGAACTCAATTAACATGTCAAAACCTTGCGCCCAAATCATTGACGGCGATAAAATCAGTCAAACAATTCTGGCTGACCTAAAATCAAAAATCAGCCAATTGCCAACCAAGCCGGGTTTGGCCGTAATCTTAATCGGCAACGATCCTGCTTCGAAGCGCTATGTCGAAAAAAAGAAAAAGGCTTGCCGGCAGGTTGGCATCACTTTTCACGAATACCTTGGTGGCATCGAAAATTTCTTTCCCAATATCACCCAGGCTGAAATAATTAAAATGATTAACTGGCTTAATCAAGATCCGGAAATCAATGCCGTTATTATCCAATTGCCATTACCCGATAAATTCGATACTCAAACCATTATTAATCAATTGTCCCCGGCCAAGGATGTTGACGGCTTTCACCCTCAAAACCAATATAATGCCGACTTTAATTCCCCGCTGATTAAAGCCATTGATTTGGCGCTTAAAACCACCGACGAAAATTTCGAAGGAAAGCGCGCGGTAATTGTTTCTAAAAATCCGATTTTTTCTGATCCCCTAAAAAAAAGTTTGGCGAAACACGGTCTGAAAGCAGACGCCGTTAAACCGGATAACCAGTTGGCAAAAATTACCGCCCAAGCCGATGTCTTAATCAGTGTCGTCGGCCAGCCAGGGTTAATCACTCCCGCGATGATCAAATCCGGCGCGACGGTTATTGATGTTGGCACTACCTTGGTGGGAAAAAACAAATGGCTCGGCGATACTGATCCCGAAGTCAAGAATAAAGCCGGATGGTTGACGCCGGTTCCCGGCGGCATCGGACCGCTGACTGTCGCCATGCTTTTGGAAAATACTTATCAACTCAGCCAACAACAAAAATATGGTTGACCAAATTACCAAAAATTTAATCTTACGAGCGCAAAAAAATGAAATCACCGAGCATCTAGTCTACCAAAAATTATCCTTGGCGTTAAAGCATGAGGGCAATAAAAAAATTTTGGCGAGAATCAGCCAGGATGAATTAAAGCACTATAATTTTTGGCAAGGCTACACCCAGGCCAATATTAAACCGAATCATTTTAAAGTTTGGCGGTATTTTCTGATCGCCAAACTTTTCGGCATTACCTTTGGCATCCGGCTGATGGAAGGCGGCGAGAAGGATGCACAAATCTTGTACCAAAAAATTGTTCAGAATATTCCGGAGGCAGCTGGTATCATTGACGACGAGAATCTTCATGAACGAGAGTTGATTGATATTATTGATGAAGAAAAATTAAAATACATCGGCTCAATCGTATTGGGCCTTAATGACGCTTTAGTTGAATTAACCGGCGCGCTGGCCGGCTTAACTTTGGCGCTGCAAGACGCCAAGCTGATTGCCACCACCGGATTCATTACCGGCATTGCCGCTTCGTTTTCTATGGCCGCTTCGGAATATTTGGCAACCAAATCCGAACAAGGCGATAAACACCCAGTTCGCGCTTCAATCTATACCGGCATTGCCTATGTGGCGACTGTCGCCGTCTTGATATTTCCTTATTTAGTAGTCAATAATATTTATCTTTCACTGGCTTGGACAATCGCTAACGCCTTGATGATTATTTTATCATTTACTTTTTATACCGCTGTTGCCCAGCAGCAGCCATTTAAAAAAAGATTTCTGGAAATGAGCCTCCTCAGCTTAAGCGTTGCCGCTTTGTCGTTTGTAATCGGCTTATTGGTTAGAAATCTTTTTGGGATTGAAATTTAAATTGTTCTTCAAGTTCATTGATTACGAATATCAATAAACTTTAATAATATTGCAATTGCCGTCTAATTCCACAAAATGATGAGCCTGCCCGGTTCGGAATGCCGCACACTGATTTTCCGCCTGATCATCAATCTCTTGTCGAGGTAAATGAGCGATATCACAAACCCAGTCATCAATAATTTTATCGCTTAAGCACGGACCAAAACTAAAATCCTCATCATCACCCACCAATTTCTGCTGACATAATTCCTGGCACTTAACCTGGGCCAAACTTTTTTCGGCCTGTTTTTGTTTCTCTAATTGAACTTTGCCGGAAGTATAATCAATCACATTTTGAATCGGCCCAGCGGCCTTTTGGCAACCGCCTAAAATAAAAAATAACGGCATAATCATTACCGCCATCATCAATTTTAATATTTTTATTTTCATTTTTTTAGCAACCTTAAAATTTATCAGTAAAGCTTTCTGGTTTTCTGGCAAAATCACGCCACTAAACTGACTTCGTCGCCGGCTTTAACTTCCTGATCAACTTTCAATCCAACCGAATCTCCCGGCTTGGCTTGAGCGACTTGTTCATGTTCCACCTGCATTGAATCAACCGGCTGAACAAACTCCCGGCCATGGCCGCTAATCACGATTTGATCACCGATTTTTAGATTGGCGTTCAATGCCACAACCGCCACTCCAAGCTTGTTAAAATAATGGGTGATTTCGCCAATTGCTTTACTCTTTTTAATTGGCATTTCAGTTTTTTCCAACTGATTTCCCATGTTTAAATATTATATTTTAGCCAAAAAATTGTCAATAAAAAAAGAACCGGTCAACTGTTGCGTCGACCGGCTGTAACGCGTTACAACCAGCAAGCATTCCTGCTTGATTGGTTAGTTTGATCCAGTGAGGATCCGGGCAATTTCCAGGTACCGTTCGGTGGTACCGGCAATCACCCACGCCGGCAGTTCCGGCATCGGCGATTTCTTGTTCCACAGACCTTTCTTGGCCTGCTCCTCCAGGTACTCACGCACGAACTGCTTGTCGTAGCTGGGCTGGTCTTGACCCGGCTGATACTTGTCGGCCGGCCAGAACCGCGAGGAATCCGGCGTCAGCACTTCATCGGCCAACACCAGTTCGTTATCCAATAATCCAAATTCGAACTTGGTGTCGGGAATGATCACGCCGCGTTTAAGCGCAAACTCGTTGGCCTGTGACAGCACCAGACTGCTGATCCCGGCAATCGCCGAAAGCTGCTGCTGGGTCACCAACCGTCGCGCCACGGCACTCTCAAACGAGATATTCTCGTCGTGCTGACCAAGCTCGGCTTTGGTCGAAGGCGAAAACATCGGCGCTGGCAGTTGGTCGGCCTTCACCATTCCCGCCGGCAACTTGATGCCGCAGACTTCGCCGGTCGCCTGATAATCCTTGAGGCCCGAGCCGTAGAGATACAGGCGGACAATCGCTTCCACCGGAAAAATCTTTACCAACCGGTCAACCAGCATGCTGCGCCCGGCCAGTTGGTCGGCATACCGCTTCAATTCGGGGTGATGTTTGAGAATCTCTCCCCAATCCGCGGCGATGAAGTGGGTCTTGATCCAAGGGAAATTCTCCCCAAGCCAGCCAAACCAGAAAGCGCTGATTTGGGTCAACAGTCGTCCCTTCTCGGGAACCGGCTGCTCCGAGACCACATCAAACGCCGACAACCGATCGGTGGCGACGATCAGCATCCGATCGCCCAAGTGGTAATTGTCCCGCACTTTGCCGCGAATCGGTTTCGGCAGCTTGGGACAGTTGGTTTCGTATACGATCTTCAAGGGTTTGTCCTCCATTGTTGGCCGCTTGGCGGCGGCTGTTAGTTCGCCTGCTTGGCCAGAAATTCGGCCAGCGGACGATAGTAACCGGCAACCAGCTCAATGGCTTTCAAACGAAGCTGCGCACGCAGTTCGTCGGAAATATCACCGGCTTCATTCATCTCGGCCATGAGCTGTTCATAGTCGGCCGGATTGCACAAGACAATTCGATTGCCCTTGATGGCTTCCAGCGTCGCACCCGGCCCACCGATATCCATCTTTTCGACAACCGCTTCCACCGTCGCATCCGGCTCCTGGGTGGCGGCCAGCAGCGTATAGTAGTTGAGCACCACCATTTCAATGGGCTCAATTCCCATCCGCTCCAAATCGGCGTTCTTTTCGGCTTGGGCCAAAGGCACCAGCAACGCCGCGGACTTCTCGCGCGACAAAGTCTTGACCCGGCCGCCAAACAGTTGCCCAAACGGCAATGCTTCACTGACCTGAGCAGCCAAAAGATTTCGCGGACGCGAAAAATCCGCAATTTGCGCGAACCGCGCCTGGCGAACGAAGCTGTTCGTCAACCAGTCGGCCATATCAATGACCTCGACTCCGACTTTCCGGAGATGCTCAGCGGTGCCACCGCTGGCCAAAAACCGCCAACCGCGCTTGGCCAAAAACGGTGCCAACGCATCAAGTCCAGCCTTGTTGGTGACGCTCACTAATGCCAATCGTGATTTTCGCTGCATCCTAAAGTCTCCTTGTTTCAGTTGTACTGCAACCTACAACCCGAATCGAGCATAGATTGCGTCAATGTGGCGCAAACCATATTCAACCCGGAAACACTGATCCAGCTCTTCCAGTCCGACCACCGCCCGAATTTCTTCGCAGGCAATCGCCAAGTCGCGGAAAGTTTCCCCTTCGGGCGTCTTGAATGTCTCGCGTTTGAGGCGCAGACAAAGCGATTCGCAAAGCTCATAGGCTTGCGGCCGCGGCATACCCTTGCTCGTCAGAACCATCATCACATTTTCCGCAAAGATGATCCCGCCGGTCTTCCAGAGGTTAGCCATCATCACCCTCGGATAAACTTCAAGCTTGTCAATCACTTCGGCGAACCGCTCCAACATGAAGTGGGTGACAATGGTCAAATCCGGCAGCCAAACCCGCTCGGCGGCTGAATTGTCCAAAGTCCGTTCATGCCACAACGGCTCACATTCCATCGCGGGAATAACATAACCCCGCGCCAACTTTGCCAGACTGCAAACATTCTCCGACTTGATCGGATTGCGCAGAAAGGACTTGCCCGGCATGGCCGACGAGCCCTTGGCTCCGGGACGCTTGAATTCAGCCACTTCGCCCACATCAGTGCCGGCCAGCAACCGAATATCAATTGCCATCTTATCCAACGAATTGGCAATTGCCGCCAGCGTCATGGCATAGTACACATGGACATGGCGACTGATCACCTGGGTTGAGATGATTGACGCATCCAACCCAAGCTCCTCACAAGCCATCTCCTCAATCTGGGGATCAAGGGTGTAGGTGCCGACAGCACCCGACAGCTTGCCCTGTTTGACTACGCCCTTGGCGGCGCGGACTTGCGCCAAATGGAATTCAACGACCGCCAACCAATTGAGCAACTTCAGACCGAAGACATAAGGCTTGGCGTGGATATTGTGAGTCCGCGCCACCATCACCGTCTGGCGATGTTCTTGCGCGCGCCGCCGCAGAATATCGGCAAAACGCTCCAAGCTGACCTGGATTGCATCCAAGGCTTCACCCATGATTATCGCCAAGGCGGTGTCTTCGTCGTCAAACGAAGTCAGCCCGTCGTGATAGTAGGGCTGAGCCTCTGTAGCCAGTTGTTCGCTGACTGCCAGCACAAACGCCAGCAGATCGTGGTCCGTTGTCTCTTCAATTTCATCGGCTCGCGCCAAGATTTCCGGCGTCACAATCAACGCCGCCACCTTGTCGCAAACTCCTGGGGGAATTTGAGCCAGTCGTTGTCTGGCCGCCAAAACAGCAGTCTCAACTGCGTGCCAGCCCTGCTTCTTGCGCAGTTCGGCAAACAATTCTGCCATTTGTTTCTTCGTATATCGGTCGATCAAGACAGTTCCTCCTCATTCAGTTTTGGGCTTTGGGCCACATTCCATCGCTATAGTCAAAGCGAACGGTTCGCTTTAATTCTCTGCCAATCTGCCAATATTTTTTCAAAAAACAAGCCTTTCCCCTCCTGGAAAAGACCTAACTTGGCTTCAAATTACTAGAAAATCAATAAAAAGTCAATAAAAAAATAGCCGGGACAGACTCAATTAAGAGCTGCGCCCGGCCGCGAAAACATAGTTGAGGCAGGGAAGAATTACCCGGCCACCGGCCCGAGCACCGTGGCGCCGTAACCCTGTTGGATCAGCGGCACATAGGTTTTGAATTCGGTCAGAACATTGGGGTCGGTCAGGTCAATCCGGCAACCGCGCTCATGCGACAGGTAACCGGCCATCACCAGAACAACGACATCGAGGCCATAGTTGAAATCCAGCAACGCGGATTTGCCGGCGGCGAAATTCTTTACGGCATCGCGCCACTCGCCGACATAGCCGTACAAATCCGCTTCGTCGGGCTGCATCACCAGCTTGCCGCGACTGGCCTGGGACTTTTCCAGGGCCAGTTCGGCATTGGCCACCGCTTCGGCCGCGGCATCGCCGATGAACAACCCCGCCGGCGAGCTCAGCGAATCGACATTGTACGAATACGCCGGCCCCATCACCTCCATCGCCAGCCGCAATCCGGGCGCATCGTACATCCAGCTATCCGTGGCCTGCGCCAAGACGATCTGGCCGGTTTCCGGATTCTGGAATTCGATGGTGACCAAGGCGTAATCCTCAGCCGGGGTTTTGGTGTAGTCGACACCGCGCTCCAGAAGCTTACCCAGCCACGGTTGATGACGCCATTTCAGCAGTCCCATGGTGGCTGTCACGCCGATGGGCTTGAGGAAATTCGGCGCCTTGCCTTCCGGCGTCAGCGTCCACCAGCCCACCGCCGCTGAATGGCAGCCCATGTCGCACCAGACTCCGCCGCCCTGCTTGGTCGGATCCCAGAACCAGGGTTCGTGGGGTCCGCCGTGCTCTTCCGCGCTGCGCGCCAGGTGGGGATTGCCCATGGCAGCGGCGACCTTCGCCAGTTGAGCCCGGCAACCGACGATAGAACTCATGTGGATTTGGTTCTCGAAATAGGCTTGGGGAACGCCCAGGCCATTGGCGACATCCACGAATTCCCGGGCTTCGGCCAGATTGCGCGCCAGGGGCTTTTCCACGATGATGCCCTTGAGCGCCGCGCCCCGCTTGACCGCGTCGGCAATCGCATGGATCGCATCCAGCCGCGCGAAGTTCGGGCAGAAAATGCCGATGATCTCGACATTGTTGCACATCTCGGCGATCGTCGGGTAGACTTCCGCCGTACCCAATCCTTCATTGCGCGCCCGCGCGACCAACTCGGCCGCACCCTTGGGCGCGTACACACCGGCCAGTTCCACCCCGCGAACGGATCGCAAAGCCGTCGCATGAAAATTCGCGTTGAAACCGGCACCGATCATTCCCAATCGCATAATATGTCTCCTCATTGTTCAAGACTGATTCACACCAGAACAAAACAACGACTTCAAACCAGATGAAGTCGCCTTTACTGCCTAATTTTAATGCCAGGCTTGTCCTCCATTGTTGAATTATTTTTTTTCACCAATCAAACCAGGTTACAAGTTGGCTAAACCCTAACAGAAAAAACCTAAAAAGTCAAGGTTAAAAAATCAATTACCTTGAAAAATCAAACCACAACTGATACACTATTTGGGTATGAGTTTTTCCATTGGCATTGTCGGTCTGCCCAATGTCGGCAAATCAACCCTTTTTAAAGCCCTGACCAAAAAACAGGTTGATGCTTCTAATTACCCGTTTTGTACGATCGACCCCAATGTCGGTGTGGTCGCCGTTCCCGATCCCCGCATTGACCAGCTGGCCGAAATGTCCAAATCGGCCAAAACTATTTATACTACCATTGAATTTGTCGATATTGCCGGTTTGGTTAAAGACGCCCACAAGGGCGAGGGTTTAGGCAATCAATTTCTGGCCAACATCCGCGAAGTCGATGCCATCGCCCAGGTCGTCAGACAATTCAGCGACCAAAATGTTATTCATGTCGACGGTAAAATTGATCCTGAGTCGGACAAAGAAACTATCAATTTGGAACTAATTTTTGCCGATTTACAAACTTTGGAAAAACGAATTGCCAAAAATACCAAAGATCTGCACGCCAATAATAAAGATGCGGCGATTTTAAAAACCGTTTTAGACAAACTAAAAACCGGCCTGGAAAACGGCCAGCTGGCGCGTGAAATTATTACCGATCCAATAGAAAGGTTGCTAATCAAAGATTTGAACTTGTTGACGATCAAGCCGATGATCTATGTTTTGAATGTTGATGAAGACCAAGTTTATCAGGAAACCGATTATGTTACCGTCTCGGCCAAAATTGAATCTGAATTAGCCGAACTGCCAGCTGACGAAGCCAAGCAAATGCTCAAAGACCTGGAGTTAGACAGTTCCGGTTTGGACAAATTGATTACCAAAGCCTACGAAGCTTTGGATTTGATTACTTTTTTAACCACCGGCCCTCAAGAATCGCGTTGTTGGACAGTTAAAAAAAATGCCAAGGCGCCTCAGGCTGCCGGGGTAATTCATACTGATTTTGAAAAACAATTCATCAAAGTCGATATTATCAACTGGCAAAAACTGCTTGAAGCCGGCAGTGAACAAAAAGCCCATGAGCTGGGCCTGATTAGGACCGAAGGCAAAGATTACATCATCCAAGACGGCGATGTCTGCCATTTTAAAACCGGCGCTTGATTACAACACTAAACCAAAAACATAGATTTGACGCCAAACTTTTTGTCCCTCACGGCTGTAAACTAATTTGTCCTTATTGATTTGGGTAAAACCAAGTTTTTTTATTTTTTCTAAAATCGGCAATTCAATAATTTCTTGACCCAAACGCCAGGCCGGAAAAACAATCACAATTCGGCCTTTAGCGTCTAAAATCTTTTTGAATTCACGAAACGAACTTAAATACAGCTCTGAAAGCCCTTCAACAATTTTTTCAATTTCCCGCTTGCTTTCATACCCCCGCAACGGCGGGCCCAGATAAGGCTCAGTTACAATCCCTTCAACCTGACTGATTGTTTTTGATAAATCATGGACATCCAAATGACTAATCTGATAGTTCTTATTAATTCCCAATTTATCGACTGCCCAAGCCAGGTTTTGTTTGCTGTCGGCCACCGCTTTGGGACTTAAATCACTGCCAATCATTTGATAACCCAAAAGCGAACCTTCCTGCAAAATTGTCCCCGATCCGCAAAACGGATCTAAAATTCTAACGCCAGTTGGCAAACCGGCAAGATTAATCATAATTTGCGCCAACTTTGGCGGCAGACTACCCGAAAGCATATCGCGTACCGGCCGGCCATAATCACGATGGCCGTAGGCTTCAAATTCCTGGACCGCTTCGGTTAGCGCCAGCCAGTGATTGGCCAAAACTAAAAATTCCACTACCCGATTTTTGGTCACAATTACTGACGACAACGCCTTATCCCTACCGGTGACTAAACGGCAGCTAATGCCGTCTGCCTTCAGAGTCGTTTTTATTTCCATCCCCAAATTATCTTTCTTGCTCTCGTAATAGCTAAAACCAAAATTCAGCTTCCGGTCTTGTTTCTGGTCTTTCAAAATATTTAGAATTTTTTCTTTATCAATCTTGTCGCTTATTACTTTACCGATTTTAATACTACCACCCAAACGATTCAAAAATTCTTGAGCCGGAATCTCTTGGTGTTCAACTATCAAAAAAGTTCCGGTTTCTTTGACAATTTTAGCAGCCGGCAAGACTGACTTTATTTCAGCCATCGATAATTTGGGATGAGATCCTAAAATAAAAACATATTGCATAAACTCATTATAACATAGTCCTGATTTTAATCTAAAAAAAGAGACTGCTTTTCCCTCGCAAAAAACAGTCTTGCGGCTATATGGCCATAGAGATGGCCTTGGCCGCCGCCAGTTGGCTGGCTAAATTACGAATGATCGTCGAAATCCTGACTCTCCCATCCGAATGTGGCATGATGCTGACTTCGGGTAGCAGGCTCCAAGCCATAAAACCCAACATCTGATCATTTGACCGCAACACGATCGTGGGCCAGTACTCCGGACACAAGACCCGATTAATCAGGTCAACAATAACCAGTGCCGGATTGATTCTATCCACCGTCGCGGCCTGATAGAACCCAAAGTCCCAACCGTCGCAGTCGGCCCTAGCTCCGGACGCGATTTGATCGGACAAAAGCAGCAAATCAAATTTGATAATACCGCCCTTGAGAACGCCCCAGCCTTCAAAGGCATCACGGGCCGAAATCACATAGTAGTCTTCCCGTTCCAACTGGGCGATCGCTTCGTCTTCGTAAACGAAAGCCGGATCAACAATCAACACCTTCATCTGTCCACCTCTTCGGTTAAGTTTGTCCCAAAGTCCCAACCATTGCTGAAATTTTACACCTAAAATCACTAAGATACAAATACCCTTGACTTATCAGACCGGCTATGATAAGCTAATTTTGACTTAAAAATTAATCAAAGCCTTTTCCACAATCGTCCTTGCCGGCGATTAACCTTATCCCTCAGGAATAAGGAAAGGTGTTTTCCACTTGAATAACTATAATCAAAATAGCGCAAGGGACACCTTTGGGCATTTTTTTTAACCAAAACTATGACCAACCACTACGAACTGCTTTATTTGGTAGCGGCCAGTTACACCGAAGAAGAGCTGTTGCCGATCAAAGACAATGTTTCCGAAATCATCAAAAAATTCGGCGGCCGAATAACTTTGGAAGACAGTCTGGGCAAAAAAAAATTAGCTTACCCCATCAAGACCAATTTCCAGGGCTACTATTTAATTTATGAATTCGACCTTGAAGGTGCGAAACTCAAAGAACTCAATCAGACCATTAAGCTGACCAATGAAATTCTACGCCATGTTATTGTTAAAAAACCAATCAAGGCTCTAAGTTTGTTGAAAACAACTCAGAAAAAGATTGAACAACAAAAAACCGATACAATCAAAGAAGAAAAAACCAAAAAAGAACAGGAACAAGATAAAGATAAAATCAAGCTGGAAGAATTGGACGAAAAACTCGACGAAATTCTGGAAGGCAATATCATGTAACTAATTTACATAAATCCGTTTGTCGACGGACAAAATCAACAAAGCGTGCTAAATATTAATGCACAAAACTATGAATCTAAACAAAGCCATGATTATTGGCAACTTAACCAGAGACCCAGAAACTCGGACTACGCCCTCCGGCCAAACGGTCTGCACCTTCAGTGTCGCAACCAATCTAATCTGGACCGACAACAATGGCCAAAAACAAAAAAAAGCCGAATTTCATAATATCGTTGCCTGGCGGAAACTTGGGGAAATCTGCTCGCAATATCTTAAAAAAGGAAACAAAGTTTATATCGAAGGCCGTCTGCAAACCAGAGACTGGGAAGGCCAAGACGGTGTCAAGCGCTATCGCACTGAAATTGTTGCTGACAATATGATTATGCTTGATACCAAAGGCAGCAGTTCCAGCGGGCCGGATGAACAACCCAGTCCGATCGATGATTTCAGCCAGCCGATTTCAAGTGCCGACGATGAAATTCAAGTTGAAAATATTCCCTTCTAAATAATTAAACCAAGGCGAGCTGATTGAAACATTAAGCCTCAGTCAGCTCGCCGTCGCCTCAATCAACATAGAGTTATGAACAAAACTAAAAACAATCCGCTAGCCAAGCAGAAAAATTGTCACTTCTGCGTCAACAACATTAATGACATTGACTACAAAGACGGCCAAACTCTGCGCCGGTTTATTTCCTCCTACGGCAAAATCGTTCCACGCAAACGCAGCAATGTCTGTTCCAAACATCAACGCAAACTGGCCGCAGCTATTAAACGAGCCAGGGTAATGTCTTTACTGCCTTTTAGCACTCGATAATTTATGTTAGCCATCAGCGATATCAAACAAGGGACAATCTGCAAAATCGACAACCAACCCTATGAAGTAATCTGGACCCAGCATGTCCAGATGGGTCGGGGCGGAGCGATTTTACGCCTTAAAGTCAAAAATTTGCTTGACGGCCGGGTATTAGAAAAAACCCTCAAAGGTTCAGATACGATGGACTCCGCCGATTTAAGCCGGACCAAAGTAAACTTTTTGTACCAAGATCAGTCCGGTTTTCATTTTATGGACAACGAAAGTTACGAACAATTCAGTTTTGACGAAGACCAAATCGGCGAAGACAGAAGTTTTCTTAAAGAAGGTTTGACTGTTACTCTATTAAAATTTGATGACAAGCCGCTCAAGGTTCAGCTGCCAATCAAAGTCGAATATAAAATTACCAGCGCTCCTGAAGGCGTAAAAGGTGATTCGGCCCAAGGCCGAGTAACCAAAACCGCCGAAATTGAAACCGGCTATAAAATTCAAGTTCCACTGTTTGTCAAAGAAGGTGAGACCATTAGGGTCAATACCGAAACCGGCGAATATGTTGAACGAGTTACTGAATAATAATCTCAAAAAATAATATGGGAATGAACAGCGCCAAAAAAGCTCGGGTCAAACATGCTCAAAAAAATACGGCCAAAGGCCGTGAGCTGGCTCAAAAAACCAAAGAATTACGCCGCCGCAAAGGCCGCAAAAGCTAAACTCAAAATCCCCGCCCCCAACCGGGCGGGGATTTTTTTAACAATTGAAAAACTAAACAAATAAATCTTACTTGGCTTCGACGCTAGCGGCTTTAATTTTATCTAGTACTTGCTTTCTGATTTGAACCATTAATTTAGGATTTTCTCGTAAATAGCTTTTGGCGTTTTCCCGGCCGACACCCAACTTTTCTTCGCTGAAACTGTAACTGTTTCCCGATTTATTAATAACTCCCCGTTCCACTCCGATATCAATCAAATCTCCGGCGATTGAGATACCTTCATTATACATAATGTCGAACTCGCAAGTCTGGAATGGCGGCGCCACTTTATTTTTGACAATTTTTACTTTTACCCGATTACCAATAATTTTTTCGCCCATCTTAATTTGAGCCGCCCGGCGAACTTCAATTCTGACCGAAGAATAAAATTTCAAAGCATTCCCGCCCGGTGTGGTTTCGGGATTGCCAAAAAATACACCGATTTTATGACGGACCTGATTAATAAAAACTACTGTGGTATTGCTCTTGGACACAATCCCGGCCAGTTTTCGCAAAGCCTGACTCATTAACCTGGCCTGCAAACCCATATGAGTGTCGCCCATATCGCCTTCAATTTCCGCTTTGGGAGTCAGAGCGGCAACTGAATCAATTACAATAACATCAACTCCGTTGGATCGCACCAAAGTTTCAACAATTTCCAAAGCCTGCTCGCCGGTATCCGGTTGAGAGATTAGTAAATCCTTGATGTTAACCCCGATCTTTTTGGCGTAATCCGGATCCAAAGCATGTTCGGCGTCAACAAAGGCCGCAATGCCACCAAGTTTCTGAACTTCCGCCACAACATGCTGGGCTAAAGTTGTTTTACCGGAAGCTTCCGGTCCAAAAATTTCAATAATCCTACCCCGGGGTACGCCTCCCACTCCCAAGGCAATATCTAAAGACAGACAGCCGGTCGGCACGGCAGCCACTTCCATCCGTTTGGCTTCACCCAAACGCATAATTGAACCATCGCCAAACTTTTGTTTGATTTGTTCAATCGCCTGCTGAGTCGCCGCCAATCTGTCGTTTGCGCTAGTTGATTTTTCCTCTTCTTTCTTAGACATAGTAAATTCAAGATTATTAATTAAAATTTCCCTCCTGATTGTTGTCCACTACCACAACCTGCAGATATTTTTTAGTCTGGGTACCGTGCCTTTTTTGAGCTGTCAGTTCAATGATATTAACGCCGCTCTGCAAGTCTAAAGTCTCATCAAACCGGCTGGCCTCGTCAGTTAGGACTTTCTGGCCGTTGATCTGGAGTGTTGCCTCCGGTTCAATCTGTCCACTAATTTTAACAAAATTTTGTTCCGTTACCAAATTTTGAGCTGGAGAATCCACCAGCAGCAGCGGCGGGGTAACAATGGCCTTAAATCTAAAACCCAAATAGACCAAACAGGATAAGGCCAAACAAAAAACAATCAAACCCCTGACTATTCTTGGTGTTACCAACAAGTGCCACGATGAAACTCGTTCAACCGGCTTGTGAAATTGATGCTGGTTAGTTTTTCTAGTGCAGTTGTAAATTTTTTGCTCGCTGCCGTACAAAGACAATATTTCCTGATGATCTAGGCCCAAAAATTTAACATAAGATTTTAAAAAACTCTTGGTATAGACCTCACCAGGCAGCCGACGGTAATCACCGTCTTCCAACGCCGATAAATACTTTGCTGAAATACCAATATTTTTAGCCACTTCCACCAAAGTTAACCTAAACTCTTCCCGCCGATTTTTCAAGCGCTGGCCGATGGTCAATGGATTGGAAATTTCCTTAAAACTAAAGCCTGCCATAATTATTTTAATAATATCGTTTATCTTCTTCCGCTTCTTCAAAATCCTCATCAGCACCTGGATCTTCCTGATCCAAATCGTCATCAATGCCCTTATCATCGCTATCATTATGACCCGTCAAGCCGACTAATATTTCTCGCGGTTTGGCACCATCACCCGGACCAATTACTCCTTGCTGTTCCAATAAATCCAAAATTCTGGCCGCCCGGGCATAGCCAACCCGCAGCCGGCGCTGAAGCAATGAAGCCGAAGCTTTCTTGGCTCTGAAAATCACTTCCTTGGCCTCATTCAACAAAGGATCGCTGTCGGCGTCATCAACCGATCCACCGCTGCCATCGCCGAACCCGGCTTGCGGTTTTTCAACCACTTCCTCAATATATTCCGGTTCCTCTTTTTCCTTGAGATAAGAAACTATCCGCTTAATTTCATCATCCGAAGCAAAAGTGCCTTGCAACCGTTTTGGTTTGGCAATATCGGCCGAAAGATAAAGCATATCGCCCCGACCAAGCAACTTTTCCGCTCCGGCCATATCCAGAATCGTTCGGGAATCAACCAGCGATGCCACCGAAAACGCCACCCGGGCTGGAACATTGGCTTTAATCAACCCAGTCAAAACATCAACTGACGGACGCTGAGTAGCCAGCACCAAATGGATCCCCACCGCCCGCGACATTTGAGCAAGGCGAACAATTGCTCCTTCAATTTCCGGTCCGGCGGCGGCCATCAAATCGGCCAATTCGTCAATAATGAAAACGATATAAGGAATTCTACTGTTTGGGAAATTAGCATTATAACTTTCAATATTGCGATGGTGAGATTCCGACAACATATCAAATCGCTTTTCCATCTCCTTAATCGTCCAGCGCAGGGCGTTGACGGTCTTTTTGGTATCGGTAATCACCGGTGTCAACAGATGGGGAATGCTGTTATAGATTGGCAGTTCAACCCGCTTGGGATCGACCATAATAAATTTTAAATCACCAGGTCCGTTCTGATAAAGCAAAGATAAAATCACCGAATTAATGCAAACACTTTTGCCCGAACCCGTCGCGCCGGCAATCAATAAATGCGGCATCTTTTCCAACGGCGCCAACCAGGCACGGCCCATCACATCCTTACCCAATGCCAAAGACAGATTCGACTTGCGATCCTTGAATTCCGGACTGGCTAAGACTTCCTTCAACGGCACAATAGCAGTTGCTTGATTGGGCACTTCCACCCCAACCAGCGAACGCCCGGGAATGGGCGCTTCAATCCGAATAGGGTGAGCCGCTAAGGCCAAGGCCAAATTATCACTCAGGGCGGTGATGCGCGAAAGTTTAACACCTTCCGCCGGCTTTAAAGTATACTGGGTAACGGTCGGGCCAACCTGGGCCTCACCCATCTCCGCATTGATTCCAAAATTTCTCAAAGTTTTTTGGATAATCAATTTATTGGCGGTTAAATCTCCGCCTTTAGGAGTAGTGGTCTTGCCGTCCAACAAATCAAGCGGCAAATCGATTTTCGATTGTTTGAATTTTCTGACCCCTTCGCTCAATTTGCGATCATCCTGGTTTTCTTCGATTTCAGTCTTAATCATTGCTTCACCGCTATCCGGCTGATGCCGTCCTCCGACCTGCTCAATATCAACCTCGTGGTGTTCAAATCGCATTTCATCCTGCTCAATTTCATTTTGTGGTTCTTCGTTAAAAACCCGGTCGCGTTCAACTTCCGCTTTTCTAATTCGGCGCTGAATCAACAGTTGCTTAATACGCTGAAACAAATTGGCTTCTTCTTCAGTATTAATATCTTCATCTTCGGCCAACGCCGCCAAGCGGCTGGCCAATATTTTTTCCAAATACGATTCAAATAACAAAATAAAACCAATCGCCGACAACGCCAAACAAACAATAATTGAAGCCCAGACGCCCATAATTTTCAGTCCGACCCAGGCCACTACCGCGCCGACATAACCACCGCCCAAACCGAGCTTGGCACTCGTCCATAAATCAGTTTGATGAAAAAAAACATGAATCAACCCATTAAAACCTAAAACAAAAATAATTAGCCCCAAAACATTGGAAAACTTAAAATCATATTTGTTAATTCGCCACAAAAAATAACCGGCCATAATTAAAACCAGCGGCAGATACCACCGGCTAACACCAAACACCATCTTCAAAAAAGTGTTTAAATAAACCCCCAAGGTTCCGGCGGCGTCAAATAAGCTTAAAATTGATACTGCCCCGACGACAATCAACAAAATAACCATTATCCAGCGCTTGGTTTCCGCGCCAACCTCAATTCTGGGCGGGCTAAAATCCAAATCTCGCAGACTTTTAATACGGTTAATTTTTTGTTTTTTCCTTCCCATAGAACGAATCTATTTTATCACAAAAACTTGATTTCGTAAATTGTCCCAACCGCTGCCTGAGCGGCTTTTCCAACAATAAAACTCCGAGGATTAATCGGAGCTTTATTGTCTGATAAACTGAGGTATTTAAATTTCTTCTTCTGATTTAAATCCGGTACCGGCCGGAATTAAACGGCCAATGATGACATTTTCTTTCAATCCTCTTAGATAATCAATCCGACCTTCCACGGCAGCATTAATCAATACTCGGGAAGTCTCCTGAAAAGAGGCGGCTGACAGAAAGCTTGAGGTTGATAGCGAAACTTTGGAAATGCCCAACAATAATTCTTCGGCTGCGGCCGGTTGTTTATTTTCGGCCGCCGCTTTATCATTGGCTTCCAATAGTTCGTCCTTCTCAATCCGTTGCCCCGGCAGCAGCTCCGTCTGACCGGAGTTGGTCACTAACACTCTGGAAAACATCTGTTTAACGATTATTTCAATATGACGATTATCCAACTTCTGACCTTGGGAGGAATAAATCCCCTGGATTTCATTAATAACATAACGCTGGGTTTCTTCCTTGCCTTTTAACCGATGAAGTATGCGTAAATCCAAACTACCGTTGGTCAACGGTGTGCCTTTGGCTACCAACTCGCCGTCCGATACCATTACATGAAACTCCGGCGGAATTTTATTAACCAAAGCTTTCTCTTCTCTGGTTGTAACCGCTACTTTTTCTTTGTCCACTTTGGCTTCGCCGCCCTTCTTGGCCACGATTTCTTCGCCATCTTCTTCCAAAATCAACAGATCACCTTTCTTGACCTTCTGGCCATCTTTAATCTGAACCTTGGCCTTGGTCGCAATCGGATAAATATCCTGATCAAGATGTTCATACATTATTTTGACAATTCGGTAACGATTGGTTTTATCTTCTTCCTCCTCAGCTCTTTCAATTTTAACCTTCCCGTCAACTTCGGCGATAAAAGCGCGATTCTTCGGCGGCCGGGCTTCAAACACTTCTTCCACCCGCGGCAAACCTTGAGTGATATCCAAACCAGCCACCCCGCCGGTGTGAAAAGTTCTCATAGTCAGCTGCGTACCAGGCTCACCGATACTCTGGGCGGCAATCGTTCCCACCGCCGTACCGATTTTAACCAGTTTGTTGTAAGCCAAATCCCAACCATAACACTTCTGACAAACGCCTCGTTTGGTTTGGCAAGTAATCACGGATCGCAGTTTAATTTCTGGCAAATCCAAGGCTCTGATTTTCTCAACTGCTTCCGAATCAATAATCTGGCCCTTTTCCAAAATTGTCTTTTTGGTCTTAGGATCAACAATCTTGTCGACGGCATAGCGTCCCCTGATCCGATCAGCCAGATTCATATTCATTGATTCACTATCCTTCTTGGTGATTGTTACTCCTTCGGTTGACCCACAATCTTCTTCGGTAATAATTACATCTTGAGAAACATCAATCAACCTTCTGGTTAAATAACCGGCGTTAGCGGTACGCAATGCAGTGTCCGACAAACCTTTTCTGGCACCGTGGGTCGAAATAAAATATTCTAAGACATCAAAACCTTCTTTAAAGTTACCTTTGACCGGCAATTCGATGATTTCCCCAGAAGGACTAGTAACCAAACCCTTAATACCGACGATTTGGATCAACTGGCTCCAACTACCGCGCGCGCCGGATTCCACCATTGAAAACACCGGACCAAGCGGATCCAAAGTATCTTTACTCAAACCGACGATCCGCTCTTTGACATTCATCCAAATTTCAATCACCTTGGTGTGTCGTTCACTGTCGGTTAATAACCCCATGTTGTACTGATTTTCCACCTCATCAACCATTTTTTCACCTTCTTCAATAATCTTTTTGCGCTCTTCAATTTTCGGCGTATCGTCCATACCCCAGGAATAACCTGATTTAGTGAGATATTTAATGCCCAAAAATTTAATCTTATCCAATAATTTGGCAACATCTTCGGTCTCATACTGTTCCAAAGCTTTGGCAATAATTTTGCGCAAGACCTTACTATCAATCACTTCGTTGACATACGGATAATCATCCGGCAAAGTTCGGTTAAACAAAATCCGCCCGGCTGATGTTTCAATAATCCGGTCTTTGTTTCCGGCTAATTTCAATTTCTTTTCCAGCCAGCTGTCCACCCGAATTTTAACCGGTTGTCTAATAGTAATATGTTTCAGGTTATAAGCCAAAACCGCTTCCTGGGGATCAGCAAAAATTTTGGCTTTTTGACCCGGTTCGGCAATCAAGGATGTCATATAGTAGCATCCCCAAACCATATCTTTGGTCGGCCGGGCAACCGGATCACCGGTGGCGGGTTTTAAAATATTGCGTGAAGCCAACATTAAATTTTCCGCTTCCCATTTGGCCTTTTCGGTCAACGGCACATGAACCGCCATTTGATCACCGTCAAAGTCGGCGTTAAAAGCTTCGCAAACCAACGGATGAACTTGAATCGCCTTGCCTTCAATCAATACCGGTTTAAATGCCTGAATACCAAGGCGATGAAGCGTTGGCGCGCGGTTCAATAGAACATGTGCATCCTTGACTATTTCTTCCAAGATATCCCAAACCTCGTTGCGACCGCTTTCAATAAATCGATTGGCGCTACGAACATTATGGACATACTCGCGGGCGATTAATTTGCTGATAATGAATGGCTTGAATAATTCCAAAGCCATTTTTTTGGGCAAACCGCACTCACCCAAACGCAAAGTCGGACCAACCACAATCACGCTGCGGCCGGAATAGTCAATTCTCTTTCCCAACAAATTCTGGCGGAATCGGCCCTGTTTGCCTTTGAGAATGTCGGCCAAAGATTTAAGCATCCGCTTTTGACCGGTTGAAGCCACGACGGTCTTGCCGTGTCTGGCGGAGTTGTCAATTAAAGCATCAACCGCTTCTTGAAGCATCCGCTTTTCATTGCGGGAAATTACTTCTGGAGCGTTAAGTTCTTTTAATTGTTTTAAACGATTATTACGATTGATGATTCGCCGATACAAATCATTAAGGTCGGAAGTGGCAAACCGTCCGCCGTCCAACGGCACCATCGGCCGCAAATCCGGGGGAATCACCGGCACTACTGTCATAATCATCCACTCCGGTCGCAAATTGTTATTTTGAAAATTCTTTACTAATCGTAACCTTTTGGCGGCTTTCTCGTCAGCCGCTGAACCATCAGCCTGAATTTGTTGTTCCAATTCGACGGCTAACTTATCAAGATTTATTTTTTCCAATAAGTGACGGATACCCTCGGCACCAATTTCGGCTTCAAAAATATGACCATACTTTAAAGATAAGTCCTGATAAATATGTTCGGAAATTATTTTTAACGGTTTTAAATCTTTCAGTTCTTGTTCGGCCAAGCGCAAAATACTTTCCAGTTCTTTAATCTTTTCTTTTTTACCTTCTTCCAAATTCAAAGTCTCGCGCTCAATTAGCTCATTCAATTCTTCTGGTTTAACATCCTTTTTGTCTTGCCCCAACCGGCTCTTGATCAAATTGGCCTGATGGCCAAAATCAGCTTCAATTTTTTTCTTCTTAGTTTTAAATTCCTGCCTAATTTGTTCCAAAGTTTCCTGTTTTAAATCCTGATCAACTTCAGTAATGATAAAATCGGCAAAATAAATTACTTTTTCCAAAGCCTGGGGTGACAAATCAAGCATCAGCCCGATTTTGGAAGGTACGCCGCGCAAAAACCAAATATGTGAACAAGGCGCGGCCAAATCAATATGGCCCATCCGCTCGCGCCGCACCACCGATCTAGTTACTTCCACCCCGCACTTGTCGCAGACAATTCCTTTGTAACGAATCTTCTTATATTTGCCACAATAGCATTCCCAGTCCTTTGATGGTCCAAATATTTTTTCACAGAACAAGCCGTCCTTTTCGGGTTTTTGAGTCCGATAGTTAATAGTTTCCGGCTTTAACACTTCGCCGTGGGACCATTCATGAATCTGATTGGGCGAGGCCAAAGAGAGTTTCAGAGCGTCGAAATCAATGGTCTTTTTTTCTTCAATCATAATATTTCAACTTAGCTTTTTGACTTAGTCTTCTTTTTTTTATCTGCGCCTTTTCCATCTTTGATTTCTTCCGCTTCGGCCTCGACCTTTTCTTCTGCTGGCGCAGTTTCAATTTGTTCACCATCATCATCTTCACCCTCATCATTGTCACGGGCAGGATGATGTTTGGTCTTGATCAATTCAATATTCAAACCCAAACCATTGAGTTCTCGCAATAAAACATTAAACGATTCGGGAATATTCAATTTTCTGATTTGTTCACCTTTAATAATGGATTCATAAGCTTTGGATCGGCCCGCGACATCATCGGATTTAATAGTCAAAATTTCTTGCAAAATATTGGCCGCGCCGTAAGCTTCCAGCGCCCAGACTTCCATTTCGCCAAACCGCTGACCGCCAAACTGAGCTTTACCGCCCAATGGCTGCTGGGTAATCAACGAGTAAGGACCAATGCTGCGCTGGTGGATTTTGTCTTCCACCATGTGATTCAATTTCAACATATAAATCTGGCCAACGGTTACCGGCTGTTCAAAAGCCTCGCCGGTGCGACCGTCGTACATCGCCATCTTGCCGTCCGATGAATAACCTGCTCGTTCTAATTCTGATTTAATAATCTCTTCGGGCACCCCGTCCAAAACCGGCGTACTGACTTTATAGCCCAACTTCTTGGCCGCCAAACCCAAATGGGTTTCCAAAATTTGTCCCAAGTTCATCCGGGAAACCACGCCCAAAGGGCTCAGAATAATGTCTACAGGAGCGCCATCGGCCATAAACGGCATATCTTCCACTGGCAAAACAATTGAGACCACACCTTTGTTACCGTGGCGGCCGGCCATTTTGTCACCGACTTGAATCTTGCGCAAATTGGCAATTGAAACCTGATACATTTTAATCACTCCGGAAGAAAGCTTATCGCCGTTTTCACGGGAAAAAACTTTAATGTCAACCACTTTGCCTTTTTCACCATGTTCCAAATACAACGAACTGTCTCTGACATCCCGGGCTTTCTCGCCAAAAATCGCGCGCAGCAATTTTTCTTCGGCGCTCAGCTCGGTTTCGCCTTTCGGGGTAATCTTACCAACCAAAATATCACCGGAAGAAACCGAAGCGCCGATTCGAACCACGCCTTCGGCGTCCAAATCCTTTAATTTTTCCTCACCAATGTTGGGAATATCAGAAGTCACAACTTCCGGTCCCAATTTGGTATCACGGACTTCAACTTGAAAGTCTTCAATATAAATAGAAGTGTATGAATCTTTTTGGACCAATCTTTCAGAAATGATAATCGCGTCTTCATAATTATAGCCTTCCCAAGCCATGAAAGCGCATAAAATATTTTGACCCAAAGCCAACTCGCCGTGATCGGTTGAAGGGCCATCGGCCAACACATCACCTTTTTTGACTTCCTGACCCAGAGTGACAATCGGTCGTTGATTAATGCAAGTTGAAGCGTTGGAGCGGACGAACTTATTCAAACGGTAATCTTTTTCCTGACCGTTATTTTGTAAAACCGTAACTCGATTACCCTGGACTTTGGAAATCTTGCCGTCGGCTTGGGACAAAATTACATGTCCCGAATCTCGGGCGGCTTTGGCTTCCAAACCGGTTCCGACAATCGGCGAAGACGGGGTAATACACGGTACGGATTGGCGTTGCATGTTTGAGCCCATCAGCGCCCGAACCGCATCGTCGTGCTCCAAAAACGGGATCAAGGAAGTGGCCACGCTGACAATCTGGTTTGGCGCCACATCCATGTAATCAATATTGTCCACATGCTCAATTTCCGGTTCACCGTATTTGCGAACTTCAGCCCGAGGTACCAAGAAATAACCCTGGGCGTCAATTGGCGTAGTCGCGGCGGTAGTAATTGAATTTTCGCTTTGAAAAGCGGTCAAATAAATAACTTCTTTGGTCACTCGCGGTTTAACGGCAATGGTTTTGATATTGGTATATTTTTCCAAATCCTTGGCCAATTTTGCAGAAATTTCCGTCTCGGCCTTGACAATTACTTTTTGGGAAGTTGGATCCAGCACATCCTCGCGCAAAATTTCGCCTTCGGTTTCCGTCGCTTTATTGGCGACATCATGCTTCACTTTGCGGTAAGGCGTTTCAATAAATCCATATTCGTTAATCTTGGCGTAGCAGGACAAATGGCCGACCAAACCGATATTTGGTCCTTCTGGTGTAGCAATCGGACAAATTCGGCCGTAGTGGGTCGGATGAACATCACGAACATCAAAACCGGCGCGTTCCCGGGAAAGACCCCCCGGGCCCATGGCCGACAAGCGTCGTTTATGTTCTAACTCAGCTAACGGATTGGTTTGATCCATAAACTGCGACAACTGAGAAGACATAAAAAATTCTTTGACCGCGCCAATCACCGGCCGAGCGTTGATCAAACGATTCGGCGTAATTTCAGCAATATCCAAAGTGCTCATCCGGTCTTTGGCAATTCTTTCCATTCTGGCTAAACCGATGCGGAATTTATTCTGGACCAATTCCCCAATCGCCCGAACCCGGCGGTTGCCCAAGTGATCAATGTCGTCAGGATCTTTTTGGGAAATATTCAACTTGATTATTTCTTTCATTACCAAGATTAAATCTTCCACTCTCAACACCCGGTTTTCTTTGATGTTTAAAACATCTTGGTTAAAGCGCTGATTAATCTTATATCGGCCGACTTTGCCAAAATCATAACGGTCAAAATTGAAAAACATCGCATAGATTAATGACTTGGCATTGTCAGTAGTCGCCAAATCACCGGGCCGAATCCTCTTATAAACTTCCAGTAAAGCTTCACTCTCGTTATCGGCCGGATCTTTAGCTAAAGTATTTTGAATAAAAGAAATTTCCGGATGAGTGTCCACATCCTTGAATAATTCCAAAATCTCTTCGTCGCTGTTGTGGCCGAAAGCGCGCAACAAAGCAGTAGCGGCGATTTTTCTTTTTCGGTCAATTTTTACCCAGATGACATCGTTCAAATCAGTTTCAAATTCCAACCAAGAACCGCGGTTAGGAATAATTTTGGCGCCATAATGACGGCGTTCACCGTAAACTTCGGAAGTAAAAAATATCCCCGCCGATCTGATCAGCTGGGAAACCACGACTCTTTCGATGCCGTTGATAATAAAAGTTCCTCGATCGGTCATCAATGGAAAATCGCCGAGGTATACCTCTTGTTCAATGGCTTTATTGGTTTTTTTGTTGCTGAGTTTGACATTAACCCGCAACGGAGATTCGTAACTTAAATTCTTGGCTTTACTTGTTACTTCGTCAAATTTTGGCTCATCCAAATAATATTTACCGAAATGAAGTTCAAAATCACGGCCGATAAAATCCTGAATGGGCGAAATTTCTTCAAACAATTCCGCTAAGCCATTTTCCAGAAACCAGCGATAAGAATCTTTCTGGACCTCGATCAAGTCCGGCATTGGTACGGCGGCCTTAATATCGGTAAACAACTTACGAGTTTGGTTTTGTAAAGCCATAGTTTAGAATATGAGTTAACAAGCGGTAGACAACAAAAAGTCCTCCCACCCAAAAAAATATTCTTGGATGCGAGTTTTCTTTTTATTTATCACTTCCAAATTTTGGAAAAAAATAAGCCCACTACTTGCTTTTTAAAATAATAATGCGCTGGTTCGATGATAGCGGGTGATACTTACAAACCTAAGTGAATTTAACTTAACAATATTAACAAAAATCAAAAACTTTGTCAAATCCTCGCCCCGATTGACTCTTGGAAATAATAATTTACTAATTTTAGCCAAAAATATCAAAAAAAATTAAAAATTAAATTTTGGTGGTTTAGATTTTGGTAATTTTTGTCTAATTTGAGGCAAATTTTGATTAACTATGGTTGGCTGGGAATTACTTGATGATTTTTTTGAATTTCTAATGGTCTGCCAAGCGCTATCGGTTGCCAAGGCAACAGCCGCGCCAACCAATATCCAGCCAACTGGATTACCAAAAACATAAGAAATACCAAAACCAACGCCCCCGCCGATAATAAAGGCTAAAACCAAACGAGAAGTGTAATCCATAAAATTCTAATTAATTATTTTAACCAGCTCCTCCCGAACCACTTTGCGGTCATCCCAAAGAATTTTTTTGTTATTTTTTACTACAATCGCCTGTTCCGAGCCTTTACCGGTAATTAGCACCAAATCATTCGGACCGGCCAAACTGAGAGCTTTGGCAATCGCTGAACGCCGATCCATTATTTTAAATAAATCATGATTCAATTTTTTACCAGCCTGTCTGGCACCGAAGGCGACCTGATCAATAATTTTTTTTGGATCTTCATCGTAAGGATCTTCGTTGGCAACAATCACATAATCGGCGTTACTACCCGCCAAAATGCCCAGCTTCGGCCGCCGCGAAGTATCACGACCGCCGCCGGTCGAACCCAAAATATGAATGATTTTACGGTGGTCAACATTTTTGACTACTTCATACAAAGCTTCAACGGCCTTGGGTTCGTAAGCGTAATCAACAACCACCTTAAACTTCTGGCCCTCGTCAATAAATTCAATTCTTCCCGGAACGCCGTAGATTGTTTCCAAGCTTTTAGCCATCGCACTTAAACTCAAACCCTGAGACATCCCTACCGTTAGGGCGGCTAAAATATTTTCCACATTATGCCGTCCCAACAATCTGGTCTGAAACGGATTATGATTAATTTGAAAGTTGCTGCCCTGGCCCAACAGTTCAATCTCTTCGGCCCTAACCACCTTGGCTTCATCGCTTGAGCTGTTTCCTAAAGTATAGCCAAACTTGACTTCCGCCCAATGATTCAAAAAATCCTTGCTATGTTCACTGTCTAAATTGGCGATAATCGTCTTGATGATTTTTTTTCCGGCAATTAATTTTGGCGTTTCCGTTTTGAGTTTACCAAACAGTTTAAGTTTGGCTCGCTTATAATTTTCAAATCCGCCGTGTGCTTCAATGTGTTCGGGCCATAAATTGGTAAACAATAAAACATCAAAATTTATCCCTAAATGACGAAATTGTTCAATTCCCTGGGAAGTCACTTCCACTACCGCATATTGGCAATTGGCTTTAACCATCATTTTTAACAGGCGCTGCAAGGCAAACCGGCCAATCATCGTCATCTTGCGATCATTTATTTTTTCCCATTTGTCCACCTTGAATAAAATGGTTGAAGCCGACCCGACCCGGAAACCGGCTTTCTCTAATAATTTACTGATCAAATAAACAACTGTTGATTTGCCCGAGGTTCCCGTAACTCCGATGACAATCAATTTATCCGACGGATTGCGATAAACAACATTAGCTAAAATCGCCAAAGTATAATGATAAAGCTGCAGACACTTTTTGGGAATAAATTTTTTTATTAACGCCAGCATTTTATTTCTGTCCTAAAATTTTTAAGGCTTCACGCAAAATCTTTCCGGGATCATCAATTTTACCGTCTACTTGTGTTAAAGCTTTCTTAGCTTCACTGGCTGAATAGCCAAAACTCACCAAGGCATCAAAGGCATCTTGATTAGTGCCATTTGAACCAGCATCTCCCTTGTCTTTAGATCTGAAGGTTAAACTTTCAACCTTGCCTTTCAAAGCAACGATTATTTTTTCCGCGGTCTTCTGTCCTAATCCTGACATTTTGGTCAGCACTTCCGGATTATTATCAAAAATCGCCTGCTGAACTTCGGCCATTGTGGTCTTGCCTAAAATCGTCATCGCCGACTTTGGTCCAATCCCCGGAACTTCCAATAGCAAAGTAAAAAAAGTTTTGTCGGCCGGATCCAAAAAGCCATACAAATCCATAGCGTTTTCCGAAACCGCCAAATAAGTATAAACCGTCACCGATTGACCTTCGCTGAGTTTTTTCAAATTACTGGCGGGTGTATAAATTTTATAGCCCACCCCACCGACATCAATCACAAAATAAGAGTCTTTGCGTAACTCGGAAGTTTGGTAAGTAATCAGGCCATGAAGTGAAGCAATCATAATATCAACAATACTAAATTAAACCAATTAAATTGTCTGAAGCATACCCAAATTTTACCGCAAAAACCACTTTTTTAAAAGGGCAAAACAGTATTTTGCTAAATCGGCAAGCTTGTCAAAACACCAATGCTAATTTAAAATGTGACTAAGCCTGTTTTGATCAAGCCGGAGGAAATCGGGGATCTGCCGTTTACTAGCATCAAAGATGCGGGATGGGCGTGAACCCATCGGGAATCAGAGCAAGATGGAGCCCGACAGCAATGGCTTAATCAAGGACGGGATAACGATAAAACCCAACGAGGTACAGGAGACCATACTCCCTTTCACACGACGACCCCACTAGAATGCCAGCCTGATTCCCCTGGCATCTTTTTTTATGCCGGATTGACAAAATCAAAGAAATAATCTAAGGTGCCAATACCACGGATCGGGCAATGCCTGGAGGGTCGGTTGATCACTCGACGCTGAATTCCACGCAGCGTTCTTTCACCCCAACCGACGACGGTTGAACCAGGCCTCAACCTCTATTGCCCTTCCGTTTCCGGGTGCGGGGGACCTGCGGCTGACATCTCGTCCCCCCACCCCTTTTCTTTATTCCAAAAATCTTTCAATTAAAAAACTCCGCCTAACTAAGGCGGAGTTTTTGGAAAAAATTATTTTTTTCTTCGGGATTTTGGCTTAGCTGTTTTTCTCGGTTTAGCCGCTGCGCTGCGTTTCTTATTTCGACTGATTCTAATCAGACCAGAAATCGGAATAATTTCAATGCCTCGTTTCTCTAATTCGTCAAGTAACAAATTGACTCCCAAAGAATCAGATGACATATGCCCGGCAATTACTACATTGATATGATGTTTCTGGGCTTCCTTCTTTCGTTCTTCATCCATATGCATCCCGACAATCGTACCGATTCCCGCCTGAGCCATACGCTCATAAATTCCCACCGCACCTTCCGTCCCGCCAGTAATTTCGGTTAAAACCAACTTACCGACATAATTATCGGGATGGCCGGCAAACAAAGTTGGTCCGGATTTCTGCTTTATCGCTTCCTGGTATTCTTCAATTTCCTTCAAAGATTTAATCACATCACCGACAAATTCCGGCTTAGCCTTTTTAAAAACTTTGTCCAAAAAACTAGCCGCCATATTATCACAAGGAGTATGAGAACACATTAAACCAATTCCCATTAATTTTGCAGCATCTACTGTGCGATAATGATTAATTGGTGATATTCCCCTAGCTACTTCCGAAATCCGCTTTTTGGTCAGACCTTCGGCAATATTAATCGGTACACCGTAACCGGCCAGTACCTCGGCCTGCAGATGCATTACATCTCCCAAATCAGCCAAAGCATGACCAAAAGGATGATGGCCAATGATTAAATCAACGCCCAACTCTTTGGCGATTAAAATTTCGGCCGGACCAATGTCGATACCCGACATCACTTTTTTGATTTCTCGGCCATGATCAACAAACACCCGGCTGTCGGCATAAGGATTGGTCAATCGTTCCTTGTCGAATTCGCGCTTCTGCTCCGCGCCCATTCGTTCGTACTTGTCTTTTAATCGCGCCAAGTTCTTCTTGACTCTGGCAACCCCGCGCAAATCATTTTCGATTCCCAGCTTGATTGCCAATTCGTAAATTTCTTGAATTTTCATATCATTAACTAAAATTAATTATTAAGTTTTTTGATGCCGATCTGACCTTCGGCAATCCCTTTCATCTGGTCAATTTTTTCATTTTTTACCGCTTGCGTCAAGGTGGCTCGCTTAATCTCTTCACCAAACTTCTCAAACAATTCGTCAAACCCTTGCTGGTACAATTCAATTTGATCAGCCACTGTCAAGCCGGCTTCCTTGCGCAGTTGGTTGATTTGCCGCACCAACTCACGCATTAATCCTTCCAGCTTCAATTCGTCGGTAATAGTTAAATCCAAATTATCCGCCGCGCCGAATTTCAATTCTTTAATGTTGAGTTCATCTTTTACCAGCTCAACCAGCTCATCATTTAATGCTTTGACCAAAGATGTCGTATAAGCTGCCAGCGGCTGGCGGACTTTAATCCCGCCCTGGGCTCTGGCGGCTAAACCCCTTTCAACAATTTCCCTGGTCAAAGTCATTTCGTCTAATAATTTTTGATCAATTAACTTTTTATTTACTGGTGGCCAAGTTTCCAAATGAACCGATTCTTTTTCACCGCCAATCTGACGATAAATTTCTTCGGTAATAAACGGCATAAAAGGCGCAGCAATTTTAGCAAACTCTTGCAAAACGAACCCCAATACTTCTACACCCTGCTCATCCCCACTCTTGAACCGTTCACGCGAACGGCGCAGATACCAAGTTGAGAGCTCGTCAACAAAGTCACCAAGGCCCCTGGTTGCCCTGACTAAATCGTATTCCTGCATTCGCTTAGTTACTTCCTGATTCAATAAATTAAGTTTGGCCAAAATCCAACGATCCAAAACATCTTGCGCTTTGCCAGGCTCTGTTGGGTTCGGCGATTTTTTATACATCAAATAGAAACTCAACACATTACCAACCAGCATAACGACTTTTTGCAGCGCTTCTTTCACGCCGCTTTCGGAAAAATTAAGCGTTTCGGCAGCAATTACCGGCGAAGTCAACAAATAATAACGAATGGCATCCGCGCCATACTGATCAATCACCAAATCCGGCTCCGGATAATTATGCAAACGCTTGGCCATCTTTTTGCCGTCTTGCGCCAATACAATACCGTTGACAATCACATTCTTAAACGCCGGCTTCTTTTTAATCGCTGTACTAATGACATGCAAATAATAAAACCAGGCGCGGGTTTGATCAACGCCTTCGGCAATAAATTCAGCCGGAAAATTTTGTTCAAATTTCTTTTGGTTGGCAAACGGATAATGCATTTGGGCGTAAGGCATTGAACCCGAATCAAACCAGGTATCCAGGACATCGGGTACCCGCTTCATAGTGCCGCCACACTTGCAGCTAACCGTTACCTGATCAATAAAATGTTTGTGCAAATCCGTAATTTTTTTACCGCTATCTTTTTCCAACTCCGCCACGCTGCCGTAAACTTTTTGCTCGCCGCACTTCTCACAAATCCAAATTGGCATGACTGAAGCCCAAAACCGCTGGCGCGAAATCGACCAATCTCTGGCACCCTCCAGCCATTTGCCAAACCGCCCCTCCTTAAGATGATTAGGCGACCAATTAATATCCTTGGCTTCTTTCAAAGCTTTGTCTTTAATGGCCGTCACCTTAACAAACCAAGAGCTGGTCGCGTAATTAATCAACGGCGTATCACAGCGCCAACAATGTGGATAGCTGTGTTCATATTTTTGTAAAGAATTAGAAAAAATTAAATTTTTCTGTCCTAAAATTTTTAAAACTTCAACATCGGTTGCTGTATGATCATCAATTGGTTTAACGCTCAAGCCGTCCAATCCCTTAACTCCCTCAATATGTCCGTCCATCCGGACATGCTGAATGAAAGGTAACTTTTGGGCTCGCCCGGCATTCATGTCGTCTTCGCCAAAGGCCGGCGCAATATGGACTACGCCGGTACCTTCATTGGTGGTTACAAAATCAGCCAGGATAACAGTATAAAGATTTTCTTTATTTTCTAAATCTTTTTCTAAATAATCGTCGAATAATGGTTTATATTTTTTACCAGCCAACTCTTTGGCCTTATATATCCTAATATTTTTAAACAAAATATTTCCTTTTTGTTTAAAATTGACATCTGCCCAAGAGTAATCACCTTCATGGGGACTAGGACCATATCTCAGCGGCTCACCGAACATCACTATCTCTATATTAGTATCATTGGCTATTATAATCTTTTCGCCTTTTTTAATACTTAAATCATCAACATTAGAAGCTTCTATTTCAAGTTCTAAATATTCTAAATTTCCATTAATAGCCAAAGCCACATTACCCGGCAAGGTCCAAGGTGTCGTGGTCCAAGCTAAAATAAATGTTCCCGGCTCGTCGACCAATTCGAATTTAGCTGTCACCGACAAGTCTTTAATGTCTTTATAGCCTTCACTGACCTCCTGCTGAGATAAAGTAGTTTCGCATCGAGGACAAACATGCATCGATTTATAATCCTGATAAATCAAATCACGATCCCATAGCTCCTTAAATACCCACCAAATACTTTCCATATATTCCAGATCCATGGTTTTGTAGGGGTTGGTCATATCAACCCAGCGGCCCAAGCGGGGAATGGTTTTTTCCCATTCACTGGCATACTGCAAAACTTTGCTGCGGCAAGTCTCGTTGAATTTATCAATGCCGAATTCTTCAATTTCCTTTTTGGTTTTAAAACCCAGCTCTTTTTCCACGATATTTTCAATCGGCAGCCCGTGACAATCCCAGCCCCAGCGCCGTTCCACTCGATAGCCGTTCATCGTCCAAAACCGCGGCACCACATCTTTCATCAGACTAGCGACAATATGGCCATAGTGCGGCGTGCCGGTAGCAAATGGCGGGCCGTCATAAAAAACATACTCGCCTTTGGGGCTAGGCTTGCTAACGCTTTTTTCAAAAATTTTATTGGTTTGCCAAAATTTTAAAATTTCAGCTTCCAGCTTGGAAAATTTTGATTCCATAATGAGCTCATTTTAACTAAAAAATCGCCGTTGGTCAATCCGGCTCTTGAAAACTTTAAAATATTATGCTACAATCATTTGCAAATGGGAAAAGTCTTGAACGATCAAATACGCATGTTGATCGGGACTTTCCCGTTCCACCGCAAATGGAGCTATGCTCCGGAGGATACTACCATGACCCACGCGCAGAAGCGCACCCAGAACGCCAGCGGCAACCGCGAAGAGCACACGGCCAATACGAAGACGCCGAACGCGAACAACACGACGAACCTGCTCCTGTAGCGACCAAGAAGGTCTTGGGGGCGCCCATAAATCGCCCCCACAGGCATAGCAGGTAGCGTCACCAACCGGGACCGAAAATGCTTTCACGCTATCGGTCCCAAATTTTTAAATAAAAATCTTTACTATAAAAAAATAATCCCAAAAAACAAACATCAACTCACATCCTGAATCACCCATCTAACATCCCTACCGGCAGGCAGCCTGAACTCTTCTCCTTGTCATCCTGAGCGTAGCGAAGGATCTCAAAGCAAGCATTCTAGATTCTTCGGCCTACGGCCTCAGAATGACACAGCATGATATTAAAGTTAATAATCCAAAAAAAGCTACCCCATGTCATTCTAAGCATCCACTCCGCATCCTGAATTCCCCATCTGTCATCCTGAGCGTAGCGAAGGATCTCCATGGCCTCATAATGACAAATATCAAAATAAAAAAATAATCCTTTTTAATAGGATTATTTTTTTATTTAACTATCAAATTTAGTCTTCCCAAACAATGGCGCCAACCGGGCAAGCCGCCAAAGCCTGATCAATATCATCTTTATTAGCATCGTAATCAGCCGGCTGAACCTGAGCTTTGCCGCTGTCGTCAACTTTAAAAACGGCTGGACAAATACTTTCGCACGAACCGCAACCAATGCAAATATCCTGTTTGACTTTTGGAACTTTTGCCATAACTATTACCTTATTTATTACGCTTTAAAAATGATTTTACTTTATCAACCATCTCACTTGGCGTGACGCTGGTTTTAATAATGAAATCGTTGGCGCCCAATTCCAGACCCTTTTCGATTTCCTCGCGCTGCGACAGATTGGAAAAAATAATCACCGGAATATTTTTAGTTTTTTCACCCTGCTTTAACGACCCCAGCATCTCATAGCCATCAACCTGCGGCATTAGAATATCAAGCAAAATCAACTTTGGCAATTCCAGCTGGGCCAAACTCAAACCTTCGGCGCCATTATTGGCCTTGATTACTTCATAGCCTTCTTGTTCCAGCCTGGTTTCATACAAATCAAGCAGGAACGCTTCGTCCTCGACTACCAAAATTTTTACTTTCTTTTGGGCCATAACTAATGGATTCTCTCTCCCTCTCCCTTAGGGAAAGGGTAGGATGAGGGATAGTCATTACATGTTTTGATTATCTTTTCTATTACTCCTGCAAAATTATCTTTAACCTCATTATTCCAAAATCTTAACACTCTAAAATCTTGATCCTGCAAATATTTAGTCCTAATATTATCTTCAATTATATTATTTTTTTCGTTATGTTGTCCACCATCAATTTCGATGATCAATTTTTTACTTAAACAACAAAAATCAACTACATAATTACCAATCACATGTTGTCTTCTAAATTTTAAACTGTTTAACTGCCTATTGCGTAGAGCCTGCCACAATTTTGTTTCATAAGATGTCTGGTTTTTTCTTAAAATTCTGGCTAAATTTATACCCATATTTTACCTCGCCCTAACCCTCTCCTACTCAGGAAAGGGAACCCTGATTACATTTTTTCCAAGGTTGAAATCCCTAACAAGCGCAAACCATTGGCTAATACCATTTGGGTATCATTAAGCAGCAATAGTCTGGCTTTTTTAATTTTTGACTCGGCCTGCAAGACCGGCACCTTCTCGTAAAACAAGCTAAAAGCCTTGGCTAAATCATATAGATAATTAGCCACCTCCGAAGGATCAAACTTGTTGACTGCATCACTGATTACTCTGGGGAACTTGGCTAAAATTTTAATCAATGCCAATTCTTCGGGCTGCGTTAAGACCGCAAAATCAACCCGGCTAGTAATTTTGGTATCAGCCTTTTCAAATATGCTATTAATCCGGGCATAGACATATTGCAAATACGGACCGGTTCGGCCGGTAAAGGCAATTGATTCCTGGGGCTTAAAAACCATTGTGGTTTTGGGATTAACTGCCAAGATATAAAACTTCAAAGCTCCAATTGAAATTTTTTCAGCCCGCTCTTTCAGGTCCGATTCAGCAATTTCCTTTTCCCGTTTTTTAATTTCTAGTTTAGCCAGATATTCCAATTCCGCAATCAGCTCATCCGCCCCCGTCCCCTTGGCCAAACCTTCGCGCGATTTGATCCTGCCTTCCGGCAGCCGAATCATGCCATACGACAAATGATGATAATTTTTAGCATTGGCAAACCCTAATAATTCTAAGATCTTAAACAGCTGCTGCAAATACAAATCCTGCTCCGAGCCAACCACATAAATTGATGAATCCAATTTATGCCGGTCTTTTAAATAAGCCAGATACAAATCTTGGGTGATATATAAACTGGTGTCATCCGGCCGCAATAAAATTTTGTCGGGCAAACCAAACTGTTCCAGCTTGGCTGCCACCACGCCGTCTTCGGACTTGATAAAAATATCTTTGTCCAAACCCTGCTGAACGATTTTTTTCCCTTCCTGGTAATATTCGCTTTCATGGTAATCTTCGTCAAATTTTTCAATGTCCAGTTTGGCTAAAGTCTGGCTAAATCCTTCCAGCACCCAAGTAATCAAGCGTTCCCAAATTTTGCGGACATTCTTTTTGCCTTCTTCCCAGGCCTGCAAAACCCTTCTGGCTTCCTGCTCCAAATTTTTATCATCCTTTTCGGCCTGAGCAAATTTAACATAAAAACTGCCGACAAAATGATCAGGTTTGAGCTTGGCCTGTTTGGGATTTTTACTGTTGCCCCATTTTTGGTAACCCAGAATCGTTTTGGCAATCGCAATGCCCCGATCGTTATATAAAGTTGAACGAATCGTTTTGTAGCCGCTGAATTTAAGCAGTCTGGCGATCGCATCCCCCAAACAAATATTGCGGACATGGCCAATCGTCAGCGGCTTATTAGTGTTGGGTGAAAAAAATTCCACCATTACCCGCTGGCCATGGCCAATATCACTATCACCATATTTATCTTTGGCTTTGTTAATTTCGGTTAAAACCAACTTATTAAACACTGAGGGATTAATCCAAAAATTAAAATATGGCCCAAGCGCCTTAGCGCTCAATAACAACTCTGTCGGCTTAAAATTCTGAGTCAATAATTCCGCTACTTGCCCCGGCGCCTTGCCGGTCTGTTTGGCCAACAAAAAACAAGGGACCGAATAGTCCCCCAAGTCAGCCTGCGGTGGATATTCAATATCAGTAATCCCTAATTCAATCTGCTCGCCTAAAGCTTCTTTAATAACGCCGACTATCTGATTTCTTACTTCGTTTTCCGCGCTGCTAAATTGGATTGTTAATTTTTCTGCCATATAACTCTGTTATTTTAGCAAAAAATCAATCAGAAATCAATCAGCCTTATACTATGTCATTCCCGCTTGCGCGGGAATGACGAAAAAGAAAAATGGAAATGACAGCCAAGGAGCAAAACCAAAAATAAAAATAAAAAATAATCAAATAGAGCCTCGGCTAACTGATATCAATTTTAGTACCGACCTGGGCAAAATCATACAATCGTTCCATTTGGTCATAACGGACATTGATGCAGCCGTGGCTCATCGGTCGGCCGAAATTATTATGCCAATAAGCGCCGTGGATGTAATAGCGCCAATAATTGGTAGTAAAATGTAAATTCCACTTGGTATTGGGATAATAAAAATTAAAACCGCGGCCACCATAATTCTTGGAAGGAACTTTGTCCAAAACGCTAAATTCCCCAAGCGGTGTCGGCATTGAAGCCACGCCACCGGAAATCGGAAAACTTTCCAGCTCAGTTGAACCAAAAAAATAACTCAGCGACTGTGTAGCAATGTTGACCTTAATTAATTTATCAATCTTTTCAACGCTGGCCTGCGACGGGCTGTAGCCATTGTCGATTTCCGTACCGTCCAAATAGCCGTCGCCGTCGGTATCGGGATTTAAAATGTCCAATCCTAATCTGATTTCCCAACCATCAGTTGCTCCATCACCGTCGGTGTCAAGCGCCGCCAGCCTCAACGGTTCGGCATGGCGCGGCGAATAGCCATGATAAACTTCCAGATAATCGTTGTACCCGTCGCCGTCGGTATCGGGATTCTCAAAATCAGTGTGAAAAATTTCTAATTCCTGCTGATCAGTCAAACCGTCACCGTCACTATCAAGCTCCTGAGCCTTGACCGCGTCAATCCTAAATACAAAAAAAATAGCTAACAGCATAGCTATTCCTAAAATATCAGTTAGGTTTTTAATCAAACTTTTTGGCATTTTTTATTTTGGTTTTTGTTTTTTAAACCTCGTTTATGGCA
>JAVEXP010000009.1:0-12417 GCA_034003985.1 Patescibacteria group bacterium
GGCTGTTAACTTCATCACTTGGTTCTTGTCCTTTAAACGATTCAAGGTTGGTGGCGCGGTCGCGCAAAGCTTCCTGGGCGGCCGTGGCGGTTTTGGCCGGACCGGCTTCATCAAGATGATCTTGGGCAGCTTGAGCAGCCTCGGCATCCGGATTACTGGGATCAGCCGTGGCCACGGCGGCTCTGGTTTTTTCATCACTCTGATATTCCGGCCCCTCAGCTTCCATTACTGTACCGCCATCTTCTTTAACATGAGGCCGGCGGGATTCCACGAATGTCAAGCCATTGGCTTTGGCCACATTTTGGGCCGCCTGGCGAGCCACAGCCCGCGGATCTTGTTTATATAGTTTAGCGCCTTCTTCAGTTGATTTAATCCGCTCAATTTCTGCGGCCAATTGCGGCATTGCCTTTTCAGTTGCCGATTTGGCCCAGTTCTCCAGACTAGTCGCATCCGTTGCCACCACATTGCGGTATTCCTTATTCAAAGAACCTTGGGCTTTTTCGGGATGACGAATTAAATCAACAATCCCTTGAGTCATATAAGACCGGCCATTTTCATCATCAGGATTTTGGATAAATTCCATAGCTTCCAATACATCCAACGATTCCGTATCAGACTGCCATTTCGACCTGGTGCTGGGATTAAATTCTTGCCTAGACAAAAAATTATTAATTTGATCCGGCACGGCTGCCAACCGCATTGCCGCATGGAAAGCCATATCATAACCACCTTCCACATTCTCACCGCCGGAATCAAGCCGGTTGCTATTCTGCAACAATGCTCTAATATTACCCTTAAACCATTCATTCTGATAAGATGCGGCTTGCGAGATTCGGTCGTTCATTTCAAATCTGCCGTCTTTAACCTGAAACATTCGGGAGGTACCACCATGCTTGCGGTCTTCATTGATATAAGCAATGTCATTCAAAATAGAATAGGCAAATTGCTGATTTAAACCCAATTCCCCAACCAAAACTTCATCGGCAAATTCTTTAACACCCTTATGGCCTTTCTTATTTTGGCCATTTGCCCCTTCCCACATCTTACCACCGTAAGCCGCTGCCGAATAACCGTAATGATTCAGCCATTCGTTGTCATTATAATCTTTAGCGGCTTTAGTCATTAAAGCGATGAATCTGGCTTGATCGCCGTTGCGCTTGGCAATGTCCATCTGGCCTTCAATTTCAGTCCATTCCATTGATTCAGGCAGTCTCCTGATTTCTTCATTAACCAACGATCGAAACTGGGCCATGGCTTCGTAAGGCAAAGGAGTAACTGCCCTTTTTGTTCGAACTTTCATCTGTTCACCTTTTAGTTCAGCATCGCGCACCTGAAAATCTTTTGTTCTAGCCTGCTCCACCTGATCAATTAATTGGCTATCTTTATCAAATTGCTCCTGGTTAATTTCTCCACTATCCAACCTATCTTTTAAAGCCTGGCGCTCCGAAGCAACTTCTTGCATCCCAGAATGATATTCATCGTACAAACTTGATCGCTTGCGTCCGACCGCTACTTCTTCATTAGACATCCCGGTCAAAAACTGAGGTAAGATGCTACCTGGATGTTCCCGGCCGGTAATGGTCTTACCCATTTCCGAGATTCCACGCAAACCGCCGTAATATTTCATAAAGTCACCCGGCGACCCAAGCAATAATCTAATGGCATTGGCCGGACGGCCAATAACCCCCCTGGTGCCGGCAAATGGCCCTTTCCTTTCCTTACCCAAAGCTTCGGCATATTTAAAACCCGCGCCGGCCTGACCAATCGCTTCTTGATCCTTGCGCCGCTGGTCCATATAGCCTTTATATTGGTTATACCATCGCACCGGATTAAGGCTGATACCTTTGGTGTATTTTCCGGCCCAAGGAATTTCTCCGGAGTAAACCTTGCGCTCCGCCCAACCGGCTAACTGACCGCCTTTTTTCAACATTGCCAGCGGCGCGCGTGCGCCCTTTTGTCTAATTTGACTGTATAAATTTCCGGCCATGGTTCCACCCGCAACTCCGATTTGCTGGGTTACCATCAAACTACCCATCAATAAACCAATGGCAATTATAAAAGAGGTTAAGTTGGTAGCATCGCCAATGGCCGTAAAAATATGTTTATTCTGATTATCTTCACTCCCGGCAATCCGAGTATCACTGGTAATTTGAGTTAATTTATCTGAAGCATTTGCTGGAATTAAACCCTGTTCCACTGGATCAATTCGGCCGGCACCTTGGGCACCGGTACTACTGGAAGCTACCGCAAAAGCCAACCATAAGAAAAAAGCTAGAACCGGCCCGATAATCACATACTTGGTAAAATTCTGCCACCACTGTCTAGCATAGCTTTCCCCTTGAGGAAAAGCCGATAAAATAAAAGTTAAAGGAGACAGTACAATCAACAGCCACAGCATTACAATTCTCATCATAATTACCACCAACATTACAAACACCACGGCAATGGCAATTAATAGCAAAATAACGGCAAACAAACTGCTGATGGCCACAATGCCAATTTCCATAGTTTCACTATTCGCCGCAATGTTGGCGGCGGCATTCAACATCTTGTCTACCTGGAACATTCCAATCAGCCGGCTGTTGCCTAAAGCGTCTTCGCCGCTGGTGGTGGCCACAAATGCGGCAGCAAAAGTCATCATCACCACCTGGGCGGTTTGAATGATAAAACCGCAAATCAAGCGGCTGAAATTTACCAAAACCGCCATCAAAATCACCTTGGGCAGCAGCCGTTTTAAATTGTAGGATTCAATCCGCAAAATTGTCGCAATGGCAATCACCAATAAAACCACCACAAAAAACATGTTGGAAATATCGCGCACCAAATTCCAACCCTTATTGACCGCCGCTGATTTAATGAAATCCTGATATGACATCAGCCACATCAAAATTTCGGTCAATAATCCCAAGATCGCGCCTTCCAACCTGATTAACAAACTGGCCACCAAACCGATAAAACGCGAGATAAAATTTGGCAATTCCGTACCGCCGCTGTCACCATCCTCGGTTTCTTCGGCTGCGGCCGGTTGGATAGCAACCAACTCAACAACTTTGCTATTGTCAGCCCAAGCTGGCGCATAATCAATAACGGATTGGGGAACGCCGCCAAAAATCAAACCAAGGCAAAACAAAATTCCGATCAACTTGGTTGATAGGCTAAATAATTTATTTTTTTTATTACCAAAAATCATTGATTATCAATTTTTTTCAACGGTTATTGCGTTATTCAATTGGACATATTCGGTATCATAAGGATTGCCAGCATCCTGAGTAATGGCATTCCAATTATCCCGAACTTTGATTCCGATACTGGTCACGCACGAAGTGTCGTCACAAGTCAAGGCTCCGACACTGCCTTTATTGCGCTGCATCTCCCAATAGTCATAAACATGGTAAACCGTAAACGGATTATCGGGATTTGGCCGGTCATTCAAGGATACCCCCGAAACCGTAGTGTGATTGCCGTCGCCCCAGTCAATATCGTAAAAAACAACCGGCAACTGATTGGGATCAACATCAACCGTAAAATCAAGTTTAACCGTGCCCACAGTTTTAAGCGTCACGCTTTTTTGTTTGTTGACAAAAATATTATTGGGATCAACAATCGGCCTGGTCCGGCATAAAGCATTGCTGGTTTGATTATCCGGCCGTCCACCCGGCGGACAATAACCGCCATTGGGATCGCCATTCCAAACCGCAAACAAATCCCAACTTTGTCCGGGCACCAGTTTGTAGCCATTGTCCGAACCGACATCCACATCGCCTTCATCCCATTCCCAAACGCCGTAAGATTTCAGGAAAACATGCTTTAAGCTGTCTTGGCTGTGAAGTTCGCCCATCCGCGCCTGATATGGCGCGCCAATTGAGGTTAACGGCGGTTCATAGAACAACGGCTGGCGGGCTGCAACATCGGTCCGGCTGGTCCAATCTTCGGGGAATTGACCGTCACCCGGCGGCACCACCGAACCAAATGGCTCGTAGTCTGAAGATTGATAAGTAAAGCCAGCGCTATAAATATCGCCACCGGCTACTTTAACGGCCTTCAACCATTTGTCATAATCAAATGGATCATAATACAAATAATGTCCTGATCGGCTGATTGGTTCACCGCTTCTGATAACCCGGCCTTCAAGGTCGTAAATGTTGGTTACCCCGGACTCTTCCAAAACAAACTTTGAGCCTTCGGTCACCCGGCTGGTCCAGGCCTTGTTGGTACCGCTACTGGTCACCACTTGCACCAATTCACTGCAGTAGTCGGCAGTCAACTCATCCGTAGTAATTTTCAAAACAATATTGGGACCCTGCTGATCGCTGCCTTCGTCAAACTGTTGCTCACGACTGGTTAAAACCACAAAAGCCGCACCATAAATGTCCATCAATAAATCCGGCACCGGATCGCCGAGATTCAATTTATAAGTTTGGTTCTGCTCCGTTGCTATGTTAACGGCCGTAATCGGACCAAAATCTGTCTCAATAACCGCCTGTTCGGCATCTTCACCATCCGACCCACGATTGCCAGTGGCCGTAAAAAATGCAGGGATTAAATCACTGACAAAATTATCACCTCCACCCAATTCAAATCCGATGACGCCAGAAAGTATCCCGCTTAAAAATTCACCAACATTTGACCACAGTGCCATTGTTTCTTGATCTGTTAACGCCTCCTTAATAGTATCTTTATCATAACCATTCCAAGCCCTGATATCATAAAAAGTAAAACTAGCTACATCATAGGCTAATACCACATCGACTATTGGAATGGATGCTAACTGCACAATTTCTGCAACATGTTCACCAGCCAATAAAGCGACGGCAAACTCCATTGGAAGGCCAACTCTAACAGAATAAGGCAAAAAAATCTTTCCTTCCGAGCCGTTGTAGCTAAGATTCAAATCAGTGTCGCCTTCACCGCGATAAATTCTCCCCGCAATTAAAGAATCAGCAGCCAATATTTGGAATCCCGGTAATTTATCCTTATGAATTGCCTCCAACTTGAATTTTTGAATATATGGATATCTAAAAATCATCCGATAGTCTTCATCAATATCAAAAGGAACAAATTGAGTATCATAGCCTAGCTCATCAACAAAGCTCTTATAGAAACTGTCCGTGGGATAATTAGCCAACAAAGCGTCATTGGCGAATACTTCCTTGGCGCGCTTTTCGGTACAGTAATACAACGGCGACTGAACGGTAAATACAAACCGATCGTCGGTGGTTTCTTCACCCAAAATCCGGCCAACCGGCCACCATTGAATACACTGTTCCGGATTTTGCGGATCTTTCGTCAAACAATAACCATGCTGGCCGTTATAAAATACCGAATCTTTAATATATGAACAGGCCAAAGAATCAACTTGAGGATACAGCCGGCAAGTCCGGGCGATAAAATCGGATTCAATTAAAGAATTGCTGCGTACCTTCAAAACCGGCTTGATGGAAATCTGATCAAACAGCGAATAGCCGACCAGACCGCAAGGAGTGGTTTGATCGCCGTCGCGGCACAAATCAACATCCGGCGAAGCATTGCGTAAAACAATTGAAATCTTATCCGTAAAAACCGGAAATTCATAAGTTAAATGCTGCCAATTCAAGCCTGAAGCCACGGCCAGTTCCGGCGGACAAGCAACATCAATGCCGTTACTGATACAGATCTGAGCTTGAGTAGCCTGACTGCCGGTATGTTTTAGATTGAACGAATTAACCCAGCCCGACAGAATATAATTAACGCCTTTTTCCACATCAATTTCTTCCGAAATGGTCTGATAAGGCCCGTTAATTTTCAGGTAAGAGCCTTCCAGCGACAAAGTAACATCGCTTTCAATATTGAATTTTGACCGGCGCCAGCCCAAAGTATCTTCATCTTCATAGACATTCCAACCCAGTGGCTGACTGGAGTTGCCAAATTTTGAAGCAAAATCGCCGTTGCCGACTTCGGCCGACGATCCTTCCTGAGTCATTTCGGCAAACGGGTAATACCCTCTGATTATGCGCTCGCCGGCACTGGTAAAATCAAAGCCCGGCCGGGCATAGCCGCTTAAATTTCTGATTTGATCAATATCCTGATAGTAATCCCGGCGATCATTACCCAAATTTTTGACTACCACCTGATCGCAAGCGCCGGTTTCATCCAGGGAAGTACATAAACCCAAATTCAAACATTCTTTAACTTCACCGCCGTTCTGATCCACTTTGGTCAAATAACTTTCGCAATTAAGCCAAGTATCACACACCCGATCCGGCCGGGCTTTCAACACGACATTGGCATCGCATCGGCCGTCACCACCGCACTGAAATACCGGCAATCCGTTATTCACCGTCGGACCGCTCATATCGGCGTCAAAATTCAAATAGCTGTTGTCAGTCTCGCCGATTTTGTAATTCACCTGGCTGCGGTCATTGAATAAAATACAGTTATTTCGCTCATCGACCACGCCGTTGCAGCTGTATTTGTCAACCGTATTTTCCAAGGCATAATAAACTCCCGTCTTATGCAAACTGACATTGTCAACTAAACTCAAAATTCCCGGAATGTTAAGCGAGGTTGGCGTAGTACTACGCAGCACCACGAAACAGGCTTGATCAATTGACGAATAGAATCGGCCGGAATACTGAACGCCGCTAGTAGGAAAACCGTTAATACTAACTGCTCCGCCGCGCTGATCTTGACTGTAAGCGGCATTAGGCAGATAAAATTTATTGCCGGACTGGGCAATCATGCTTTGATCGTAAGAACTCAAACCAAAACATTCTTCCAAGCCAATGGCCAGCCGCTGACCGTCGGCCGTATTTAAATTTTGTTTGCCGACAAAATCCAAAGTATACAAAGTATCGCGCTGCAAAGTGACTAACTGCCGCAAAGCCTGCTGACCGCCGGTGTCCAATGCGGATTCATACCAACTGTCAGGTTTATTGCTGTCGCCAGGGACGGCCAGATGAAGTCTGAAATCGGGATTCAAAAGCAAATTCTTGCCAAAATTGGTCACCGGATCAATAAACTGAGTACAAGTATTAAATTCACCCGGACACAAACCGGTAAAAGTATTACCAAAACTGTCACGACCGGGGTGCACTTGGCCAACCGGCGAATCAACGACCGGACAATCCGGCGTCTGGGAAGTCGATCCTGTTCTGAACCAACCATAATTAGTCTGATTGGGTATTAACCGATATTCGCAAGTTCGGCTGCGGGGATCTTTGAAATAGGTATAACCGTCACTGCTTTGATATTCCTGACAACCGACTTCGCCATGTTGGCAAAGCGTCTGGCTATATTGATCCGGGTTATTCACCAAATAAATAGTTTGATAACCGCTGACTGTCGGCTCGGTACCACTATAATCAATCTGCGGCAAACCAACAGCTTGGCATCCCTCAAACATGCTGGAACACTGATACTTGGCACGATTGACCAAATAAATCAAATTATCGGCCGGCACCGTCACCTGATAACTGGCCGCCACCGGCGAAGTAACCGTATCCGACTCGTTGAATGTTTCGGCAAACGCTGAAGCGGAATTATGAGTGTCAATCAAAGCTTCACAGCCAACAGCCTGATCACGGCACAAGCTGCTGAATGATTTCAAATTATGGGTCCGATTATAACTGTCGCGATAAGCACTGCAACCCAGCATAAATTGCGGGGCGGTTATCGCGCCACTTGCTGGCCACGGGTTAGTATCACAACTGTTTGGCACATTCCAATCCTGATGCTTAATGACATAAGCATTATTAAATACTTCTTTAACAATGATATTATCCACTACGAAATCATTCGCGGTTGTATCGCTAGCAACATCTTTAAAAATCATCAAGTTGGCGTTTGGCAAAATGTCGTCAAAAGTAATCGGACCAAGAATATAATAATTCCAATCCGGACCTAAGGTGACTTTACTGACTGTATAATAATCGTTAGCACCCGAATTGACCCCGGCCAATCTGACTTCGACATCCTGAATTGAATTTGAACCCTTGGCCTTCGCCCAAAACGAAATAATATAACTGCTGTTGGCATTAAGCAAATTCGCCAACTCACCACAATAGCTTTCTCCCGGTTCAACCAAACAGGTATAATTGCTGTCAACCGCGTCAACTCCCACGCAGCGATCCAATTCTCTGTTGTAGCAAGTAGTCGAATTGGCATCCAAACATTCCGGCAAATTGGCCGGATCACAAACCACATTATTGATGCCAACTCTTAGCCGGCCAAAGGCTGTTTGAATTAATTCAAATTTATTATCTAAAGGATTTTCAGTATATTGATTTTCCAAAGAATGGCCTGAAACACTCAACGCCTCGCTGGAAACCGCTCCAAACCGCCAGCCTTTGTCATCGCCGTCTTCAAAATTATCAGAAAACAAAGTATAAACATTAGCCCCGGTGTTGCCGCGATATTCCCGGCAACCGGCTGCCTGGGCCGAGCAACTTATTCCCTGGCTGGGAATAGCCGAATAAACGCAGGCGTTGCTGGCGCTATCCCAAGTGCCGTTGCTGTTAGTGCAATTATCAATTGCCACTTCATCCGGATCGCCTAATCGGGATTTGCGATATTGGAAACAATCATCGGTGCAAGAAATGGTATTTTCAAAAATGACATAATGGACATTACCGGCACTGTCATACATTTCCTTGCAGAATGGATTGACTTCAATATCTTCTGGTCCGTCGCAGTCTTGAGCATCACCCCAGCGTTCCGGCCACTGACTAGGATCGGTCAAAACTTCTTCAGGAGCCCCACCGGTAGTCTGCAAACTGTAAACCCGCAACTGATAGCCGGTCTGATCCGAACCCTGCCAATTAAAGAAGTTGGTGCAGCTAGCCGCGGCATCCTGGGGCTTAATACACTGGCGCAAATACTTAAAGTAATACCGTCCTTCTCCGCCTTGAGCCACTTCGTCCAAATTGGTAAATTCACTACAGCCGGCATCGGCAGCCGAACAAGAAATTTCGTTGGTCGGAATAAAGAATTCCAAAGTTTCCTGATCTTCAAAAATATTGGCCGCCTGTTTAAACGCCTGATAGCCAACACACTCAGCCGGACAATAATCGTCAACTTGGGTAACGCCGGTAATCGTCTGGCCGCCAGCTAACGGCGTGTAAGCTTCACAGCCGACTTCATCTTTAGTGCAATACAAAGCGTAATCGTAACACTCGCTCGGCAAATCTCCATCCAAGCGGTCACAACCCAAATGATCAGGGGCTTTCTTTAAATAAACCTGATTAACAGCGCCGTACTCACGATAAGAAGAACTGGTCGGTTGAGCGACGCTAACTTCTTCAATTTGAACAGCGTCAATGTAAATTACCCGCGGGCTATTGGTCAAATTCAGTACAGCGAATTTGAAGTCGGTAAACTGGGGTAAAGTCATCGGGTCGCTGACAAATTGGCGCCACTGGGTATTCAATGAAAGCAACCGCTCGCCGTTAAATAAGATATGCAAATAATCCTGAATACTAGCTTCATCGGGATTAGTGTACTGAAATTCGGTATACCAGTCGCCAGTCTCGGAATCAGACTTGGCCCAAAAGGAAATCCGGTAAGTAGTGTTGGGCTTCAGTCCGGGCAAAAGCATGCTTTCCCAATCTCGGGCTTTATTATCGTTACTAGTCAACTGCAAGCTGTAGCTGCCGTCATAAGCATCTTGCGACCGGGCAAAACTGTTGCCGCTACCGCTCCACTGTTCACCGCCTTGCCAGCCCGGCGGAACTTGGTTTTGGTCGGGCCAATTTTCAAAACTGGAATTCACCACCACATTAGTGCCAAAGTTGGGAATCGTTCGGATAAACTCCGAACAGCCAGCATCTGATTGACTACAGCTCTTGGCGTCGCGGTCCAAATGAATCTTGCTTTGATCTTTGTCAATTGTGCCGATCAAGCGCAAAGTTACGGCATCGGCCACACAGCTTTCAGTAATCTTAAAATTATCAAACCAGGCAATGCCGGAAACCTGACCGCTGGCTGACACCCCGTCGCCCAAAATCACTTCGACTTTCAGATCAGTGGTGTCGGCCGTAGTAGTAAAATCAAAATCAATCAGTTGCCACTGGTTTTTTAGCAATCCAGAATCAGTGTCGTTGATGGTAAACGAGTTGGTCGTAACATTGGTTCCGCTAATTCGGAAAGTGATGTCACCAACATTCAAATTATTATAAAGATAGGCCGAAAAAGTAAAAGTACCAGTCCCTAATGACTGCAATGAACTGCTGGCCACCTTGCGGATTGAACCGCCATAGCTGAAAAACCGCAGGCTGCTGGCTCCCGATTTGACTTTCTCGCCGCTGCCGCCGGCTTTTTCAAAGTAGGCGTTGTCGCCCGTCCAATCTTGAGGCAAGCGCCCGTCGCTTGGTCCTAATTCAAAATCCCCATTGGTCAGTCGACTGCTAAGCACATCACAGCTGCTGGTTTGGCATTCCACCCCTCCCGGTTCAACTATACAACTTTCCGCCACCGCGCATTGACTGCCGTCCCACCAGCGCGAACCGCTGTTACAGGTATTGCTAATGGTCAAACTAATGCCGCTGGTCGTATCAATACAGCTGGTCTGGCCGGATGCCACATTGCAGCTAACGCTCAAATTACAGCCTCCGGCTTGCGTACAAGGTTTCAATACACGCTGCCCTTCATTGGTACAAGTCCAAATATCATTGATACTGTTGTAATCTTGGCAGTACCATTGGCAACCGGCGTTATCGATATTACAACCGTTGTAGTCCAAAGAGTTAGCCAAATAACTGGCCACCTGCCCGCTGCTGCTGCGAAAAGTCGTGCAGGTATTATAATAGTCCGGACAACCGCTGGCATCAAGATTCCAGACACTTCGCTCTTCACTGCAATAACCGTAATATTTGCAAGTACCGTCGAAATTGTATTCAATGCAGGATTGGTAATCGGCGCAATATTCCGCCCGGCCCACAGTCAGTTCCGGCGGTTGATCATCATTATCGGTATAATCACCGTCGCCGTTGGCATCCAAACCGCCGATGCGATCTTCAAAAATTATTTTTGAGCCATAACCGTTGGCCGTACAAATATGCTCCGGCGATTTTAGCACCCAATTGGGATCAACTAAACCGTAAAAAATGCTGCTTTTGTCCTCGTAAGAAGCGATTAAATTATTTAAACTGATTTCCGCGCCGTTCTTGAATTCACGGATTGCCTGGGCGGCCAATTCCCAGCCAACCGGCACTACACGATAAGAACGCAGAATCACAATGCTGCGGTAAGGAATTCCCCGATAAATCGCTGAGGCGTCATAGTCGTAAAATCCAAATGGCGCATCGCCATTGACAAACCCCTGTCTAATGGCTTCTTTCAAGGTCAGTTCTTTGCCGATTGCCGTTCTGAACGGCTGGGTGATTACGCATTCGTCCGGTCCGGGATTTTTGGGATCAGAACAAAATGACAGCTTGGTTAAAATATCATAAGGCTGGCTTTTGGTTTTACCAGCCTCAAAAAAATCAATAAACCTCAGTTGGGCGGCTTTGGCCCCGGAATACAAATCAACACCAGTATCACCGGAATACAAATCTTGATTCTGCGCGGTTTGGCGATCAAAAGACAAACCACTCAAAAAACCAAGCAACTCATTATTATCATCACTGCTGGAACTGGAAGACAAGCCTTCCTGGAATAATCGCTGGAACAGCTTGCCAATCAAAGTATTCAAAAAAGTATCCGCCGCACCCAAAGCCAAACCGACAAAGGTCGGACCCCACTGAACATGATCGGCGGAAGTGTCCAGCTTGGCGCCAGTAATGCCAAAGGCCTGTTCGGCCACCATGGAAGCCGGCGTCTTAATCCACTTGGAAATTGCTTCGGTAACCCCCTTGAATCCTTTGCCCTCGCGCCGCTCTTCGGTAGCGGCAATAATTTCGCTGGCTTTAATTTCATCGGCATAATTAAATACCCGCAAGGAAATGCCAATGTCATTATGATTGGGATCAAAAATCGGAGTAAAACGATCCAAAAAATTAGGATCGTCAATCAGCTGATTCCAATTTTTTACCATATCCGTCACGCTGCAATCCGGCTGCTGCGGCCGGCGGCTACTAACGGCAAACCCCAAACTTAATTTCAGACTCAAGTTGGAAGGATTACAGATGCTAACACCCCAAGCTTCCTGGATTGTTTCTTCCACAAAACTGCCCAGGGCCGCATCCCCGATATTTTTCAAATATTCACTCCAACCCTCGTTAAAAAACATCGCGCCTTCGCCCTTGCCGCCGGATGCTAGCCAGTTGGCGACATCATAAGCAAAGGTATTCATCATGGTATCCAGCGCCTCATAGCCGGCCTGCAAAGCAGCGTCTTTTAAACTCTGTAATGCTTTGTCAAAAGCTTCTCTTAATTTTGATCTTTTCTCATCTTCAACATTTTCTTCTTGGGCAGTTTTCTCAATTGTAGCATCGGTCTTAGGCA
>JAVEXP010000005.1:0-54138 GCA_034003985.1 Patescibacteria group bacterium
CGGAGGAGGAGGGATTCGAACCCTCGAGACCCGTTAAGGTCTACCGCTTTTCGAGAGCGGCCCTTTCAACCACTCAGGCACTCCTCCAGGTTAAATAACATTGGCTAGATTAACATATTTATTGATTTTTTACAATTTAGTAATTTTTTGTTATAATTTAATCCAGAATAACTAAAAATTATGACTAAAATTCGTAAAGTTGTCATCCCGGTAGCTGGCTTGGGAACCAGACTACTGCCAGCTACCAAAGCTCAACCCAAAGAAATGTTGCCGGTTGTCGACAAACCGATTATTCAATACATTGTCGAAGAAGCGGTCAAGGCCGGAATCAAAGATGTAATTTTGGTTACCGGTTCAACCAAACGAGCGATTGAAGATCATTTTGACCGCAACGAAATTTTAGAACAGACTTTAAAAAAAAGCGGCAAAATCAAGTATTATCAGGATGTTAAAAAAGTTGCCGAACTGGCAAACTTTATTTATATCCGTCAGCAAGGTCCCTACGGCAACGGCACACCAGTGTTAAATGCCCAAAAAATAATCGGCGACGAACCGTTCGCCGTAGTTTGGGGCGATGATATTTGGCAGTGTCCGACCAAACCTCACCTCAAACAACTGATTGAAGTCTACGAAAAATACGGCGATCCGGTTTTAACCGCCATCAAAACTGATGATGAAGGAACCAGAAAATACGGCATCATTGACGGGGTGGAAGTAGAAGCTGGCGTTTACCAAATCAAATCAATTACCGAAAAACCAGGGCCGCACAAAACCAAAAGCCGACTGGCATCACTGGGAGGCTTTATTTTTACGCCGGATATTTTTAAAATGCTTGAACAAACCAAGCTGGGCAAAGACAACGAGCTCTGGTTGGTTGACGCCATTGCCAAATTGCAAAAAACCAGGCCCATTTACGCCAAAGTGGTTGACGGCACTTTCTATGACCCGGGCTCGAAACTAGGCTGGCTTAAAGCCAATGTTGAATTCGGACTTAAAGATAAAGAAATTCAAAAAGAATTCAAAAAATTCCTAAAAAGCAAAATATGAAGGTAAAAACTAAAATAAAAATTCTAATTCTACTTGGGGCAGTAGTTGTAACCGGCGGTTTTCGCTGTAAATTCATTACCCCATCCCAACAACAGCTACTAGAACCGATTGAATTGACCTGGTGGGGAGTATTTGACGACTCTACCGACTTAAACGAATTGATCAATGATTACCGAGCAATCCATCCAAACATCACCATCAATTACCGAAAATTGCGCTTTGAAGAATTCGAAACCGAGCTGTTGGACGCCTTGGCTGAAGATCGCGGACCGGATATTTTTTCGGTTCATAACACCTGGGTAACCAAATATCTTTCAAAGATTGAGCCCTTGCCTCAATCAACCACCATGGCGTACCAAGTTACTCAAAAAAGTCTGGGCATTAAAACCGAAACAATTGTGGAAGTTCGAGAAAACACCAGTCTGACCGCCGCCCAGTTGAAAAACAATTTTATTGATGTCGTCCACGACGATGTCGTCAGGGATGGTAAAGTATATGGCTTACCGCTGACCATTGATACTATGGTGCTGTTCTATAACCGTGACTTGTTCAACAATGCCGGTATTCCCCTGCCACCGACTGATTGGGTTGAAATCCAGGATGATGTAAAAAAATTAACCTTCCAAAATACCGACGGCAAATTAACGCAAGCCGGAATAGCCCTTGGCCGGGCTGACAATGTTGAACGGTCAAGCGACATTCTCGCTTTATTAATGATACAAAATGGCGCGGAAATGGTAAACGGCAACAAAGTCGCTTTTGCATCAATCCCCAATAATTTTCCAGACCGAACTTACAACCCCGGACCGGAAGCCGTCAGATTCTATACTGATTTTGCCACGCCGAGCAAGGAAGTTTACTCCTGGAGCAATACTTTCGGCACTTCAATTGACGCCTTTGCCGAAGGCCGAGTCGCCATGATCTTTGGTTATAATTACCACCTCCCGATTTTGGAAGCCAAGCGTCAAGGTAAGTTGAATTACGCCATTGCCCCAATGCCCCAAATTGAAGGGCGCGGTGAAATCAATTTCGCCAACTATTGGATCCATACGGTCTCTAAAAAAAGCCAGAACATCAATGCCGCCTGGGATTTTATTCAGTTCATCGCCAGCAAAGATGAAGTTAAAAAGTATTTAGAAAAAACCCAAAGGCCAGCGGCACTAAGATCGTTGATTGAAGATCAAACCAAAAAAGATGAGCTCCAAATTTTTGCCAAACAACTATTGACGGCCAAAAGCTGGTACAAAGGCAGCGAGGCCAGCGTGGTTGACAGCGCTTTTGGAACAATGATTAACGAAATTTTAAGCGGCGCCGAACTTCAAGCCAGCGTTGGAAAAGCCGCCGTTAAGATCCAACAAACTTTATGAAATTAAAATTGCTTTTGCTGATTATGGTATTAATCAGCACTCTAATGGTAGTTACGCCGGCAGTGGCCGCCGAGACTTGGATTGAAGCGATAATCGGCCAGCCATTGATACCAAAAAACTGCACCGACCCGCAAACTGAAGTGGATTCCTGCACCTTAAATGATGCTTTTCAGGTGATAGTTAATTTATCGACGCTAATTGTGGCCATGACCGGAACAGCGGCCTTATTAATGTTTACCTATGGCGGCGTAATGTGGATAATTGCCGCCGGCAGCCAGGAACGGGTCCAAAAAGGAACGGCCGCCATTCAGGCCGCGGTCATTGGTATCGTCATTGTTTTAGGTGCCTGGCTGGTGGTAAATTTTACAATCAACGCCTTAACCGGCGGCCAAGTCGGCAGTAAAGCCAAAATTTTTACCACCGTCGATTGGTCCAGAACTCCAAGCGGAGAATAATCGACCAAGGGACAGTTGAGTTGTTCACTGTTTAGTTTTACCCACATTGACACCAAAAGCTTAAATTTATTATAATTTAAATAGATATTTTAAAAACCAAGCTATCAAATTTAAAAAAATTTTGATGGCTCTTAAAGTAACGAAAGGAGGTGAAACAAATGAAAAAAGCAATTTTTTTGACTAGCTTAGCAGCAATCTTTGCCTTGTCTGTAGTCCCGGTCCTAGCCTTAGAAACTGGTTTAGACTATGGTACTTTAACCGGTTTGGGAACCAAAGATCTACGCGAAGGAATCATGAATGTTGTCAATGTCTTGTTGGGATTCTTGGGTATTTTAGCAATCATCATCATCCTCTGGGGCGGTTTCCGCTGGCTTACTTCCGGTGGTAATGAAGAAAAAGTTGGTGAAGCTAAAAAGATTATTGTCGCCGGTATTATCGGCTTGGTGATTATCTTTACGGCTTACGCCATTGCCAGCTTCGTCATCGGCGAACTTATTACTGCTACTGGCGCTAACTAATCGATCCACAAGTAAAAGAACTAAACATACTCACGGAAATGGGGAGACTCCGACAATACTATTGGGGTCTCCCCAAATTCAAAAACAAGCAATATCAATGAAAGCCAAATATCAATTAAAATTAGCCTTTTTACTTCTTATCATGGCCAGCGCGGTCATTTTGGTCCGTCCAGGAATGGCAACGGCCACCGCGCAACTTGATTTATTAAATCAGACCCTGGAAGAAACCTCAAAGACAGTAAATCCTTCGGGTACCCAAAATATTTCAACCACCACCAAGCTGCCGACATTTGTCGGGCGAATCGTCAACGGCCTCTTCGCCCTGGCCGGCGTAATCTTTTTAGCCTTATCAATGCTGGGCGGCGTCCTCTGGATGACAGCCGGCGGCAACGAGGAGAAGGTCAAACGCGCCCAAGGGTTCATCTTTGGCGGCGTTAATGGCATGATTATTATGTTTTTTGCCTATGCCATGGTTTATTTGGTTCTCCAAGCTTTAAATGCCGGGGTAGGAAGTTAAACCAAAAAAATGAAAAAAATTATATTAATTTTGACAATTTGGTCGCTGCTCTTAACACCAGTTTTGAGTTTAGCGGCTGAAACGGAAATCACCGCCGGATTGGAAGCAACCGCCGAAAAAGCCGGCATCAGTAAAACAGAGGCTACCGCTGAAAGTCTCGGCGGCATAGTCGGAAGAATCATCAATTACGCTTTTGGGACAATTGCCGTGGTTTTTGTCACCGTCATTTTGATCGGAGGCTATTTTTGGATGATTGCCAAAGGCAACGAAGAACGAGTGACCAAAGCCAAAACTTTTTTATTAAACGGAATTTTTGGTTTAATGGTAGTGTTTTTGGTTTATGCGCTGGTAGCACTGGTAATTTGGGCGGTCGGTTTCGCGGCCAACGCGCCGGGAGTGCCCACTCCTTAAAGCGTGGTATAATTAAAATATGAAAAATCCTAAAATATTAGCAGCGATTCTGGTAATTTTGGCCAGCTTGGTTTTGCCGGAGATAGCCCAAACTTCAACGCTGCAACAAATCAATGCCGGTTTTGCCCAAACCGGTCAAGATGCCGGTTTTGCCCCCCAAAACGGCGCGCCGCGCCGGACTTTTGAAGAAGCCCTTGCCACTTATGTCAGCGGCATGGTAACAATTATGAGCGCTTTGTTTATGATATTGATTATTTACGGGGGTTGGTTGTGGATGACGGCTATGGGTAAAGAAGAACAAATTCAAAAAGCCCAAAAGATTATCATCGGCGCGACCATTGGCTTGGTAATTATCATCAGCGCCAGACTAGTTGCCGAAATTGCTATTACTTATTTAGACAAAGCTACTATTAACCGCTAACCAATGTTCGAGCGCAAAATTCTAACCACCATCATAATTGCCAGTTGTCTGATATTTAATGCCGTCATTTTAGTTCAGGCTGAATCAGCCGCCAGCGCCACCTCAATATACGAGCAGGCGAAATCAGGCGCCCAGGCAGCGATTGACGCGTCAGTCGGCGGGGGCGAAAGCGTTGATACCAGCGGCGATCCGTTTCTGACCGGACTGGCCGTGATTATCAACAGTCTATTAACCTTTATTGGCATCATCTTTTTTATGTTGTTGATTTATGCCGGTTTCCTCTGGATGACGGCCCGTGGCAAAGAAGAACAAGTCGACAAGGCCAAAAGAATCACCCGCGAGGTGGTAATCGGTCTGATTATTATTGTTTTAGCCAGGATAATTACTGAGTTTGTCCTAACTCAAATTGGCAATGCTATCCAAAGCACTAATCCCTAGTCAGTAAAAAATATGAAAAAAATTATCCTCAAAAATTTTAAAAGTCTGATGGTCAGCGGATTATTACTCATCACTTTAAGTGCTCCCCTAATGGCGGCCAATATTACCGACACCATGAAAGGCAAGCTGTCGGCTTTTTCCGTACTGCCGGGCGGCGACGAGGGCACGGCCCAAAAAATTGCCGGCAATTTAATCGGCGCTTTCTTAAGTCTATTCGGCATAATCTTTTTAATTTTAATGATTTACGGCGGCTACCGCTGGATGATGGCTTCCGGCCGCGAAGAAGAAGTCCAAAAAGCCAAGGACACCATTAAAGCAGCCATCATTGGTTTAATAATTGTCTTGTCGGCTTATACCATAACTTATTTCATCAGCCGCAGCCTGGAAGGCGCTATCCAATAACTTACAAGCTATGAAAATTCTAAAAAACAAATTATTACTGACCGGGCTAATTGGTTTATTCATTCTAACCTTAAATATCGCGCCGAGCTTAGCTCAATCAACCGGATTAATCAGCGGCAAATTGACCAATGTCGCCACCGCCGCCGGTTTTAGCAATACCACTCCCAGCATCGGCCTGACCGTTGGAACAATCATCAAAGGCCTGCTGTCGCTAATCGGCGTAATATTCATGGCCTATATCTTCTACGGCGGCTATCTTTGGATGACAGCCAGTGGCAAAGAAGACCAGCTTGAAAAAGCCAAGGCAATAATCAAAAACAGCATTGTCGGTTTGATTATTGTGCTGGGGGCTTACGCCATCACCTTCTTTGTCACCCAAGCCGCTTATCAGTCAAGTGGATTTCAATTCAATTAATAATTAACTGATACCAAGATGAGTAAAAAGAAAATTTTTGCCATCATCTTTACCCTCAGCATACTAGCAAGTTTTCAGGCGATTCCCGCCTGGTCCCAAACTTGGCCACCAAGCCCAGGATCGTTAATACAAGATGCCGCCACCGCCGCGGGCTATTCTCAAGCTACCAACCAGACAACGATTGGCGAAATTGTCGGGATGGTTATCAGAACCATTCTTTCATTGCTGGGCGTAATTTTTATTTCTTACACAGTCTATGCCGGTTTCCTCTGGATGACTTCAGCGGGCAATGATGAAAAAATCGACCAAGCCAAAAAAATCCTGCGCAATGGCGTAATCGGTTTAATTATTATTTTTATGTCAGCGGCCATTTACTATTTTATCGCTACCGCGTTTAATTTTAACACCAGCCAAACCGGTCAAACCGGCGGGGCCACTGGTACTACTCAACCCTAACAATATGCGCAAAAATATCATCAAAAATTCAATGCTGACAATAATACTGTTGGTATTTTTTATCCAGCTGGCGATACCAAGTGCCATAGTAGCGGCCGCCGGCTCAGTGGAAGATGCTTTTATTACCAGTTCTGGTTTAGAGAAAAATATCAGTATCTCCGAAATTGTCAGCATTATCATTAAACTGGTACTGGGTTTTTTGGGAGTAATTTTTGTAGTTTTGATAATTTACAGCGGTTTTAACTGGATGACTTCGGCGGGCAATGAAGATAAAATTTCCACCGCCAAAAAAACCATGGTGGCCGCAATCATCGGACTGACCATCATTCTGGCGGCTTACGCCATCACCTATTTTGTACTTGATGTTGTTATTGAAGCCACCCAGGGCGGGCACGGCTTAGATTAAAAAATTGATTAAAAAAATTCAGGGGGCAGACATTCGATAATTCAGAATGTCTGCCCCCTGTTGTTGTCCAAGGTTAATTACCGCCCGAAAAAGCGCAAGCCGCCGTAGAAGTGGCCAATGCCTTCGGGGTGGTAGCAGATGTCGCCGCGGACATACATTGTTTGGCAAACCCAGGGGGTTTTGCCGTCAAGCCCAAGCCGGTAGACTTGAACCTCATGGCCGCCCAGCTCGAGTTTGACCAGGCGGTAATTGCCCGGACCAATCTCCCATTCCAAAAGCTGACCCTGGCGATCACGAACAACAACCATCAGCTTATAGGCCGAATCATTGATGAAGACGGCGGGCAAACCATTGATATACCCGTCATCGTTAATGATATCGGCTTTGGGATTGTCGACCACTTCTAGGGCAGTGTCCTCGGCCAGAGGTATTACCGCCCGATGGCGGAAGCGACTGCGGGCTTCCCGGGCCTGGGCATCAAACGCCTTGGCGTGTTCTTCGGTCACCAAACGATTGCGCTTGGCTTGATAGAAATCCAAGGACGCAGCCTTGGGCCCAAGGCTGGCACACCCGGCCAAAGTTACAATAACCATCACTAGCAAGTATTTCACGCGAGCCTCCTTCCAGCCGATGCTGGGTTTGAACCAAAACGAAAAGGGCATCCAAAATTCTGACTTAGCACCATATCATTTTTTTGAATTAAGGTCAATAGATAATTTCAAAAAAATAATTAAAATGATATAATATACCCAGCTAGATTATTTAAAATAGCACCAAAAATATGAGTCAAATCTTAACAAAAATCATCTTATCCTTAACGATTGTTAGTTTAGGTGGACTGGGTTTAAGCGCCGTGCCAGCCATGGCGGCACTAGGCGGCGACATACGCCAAGATATTGTTGACAATCTTGAACCGATTGAAAAGGTCTATGCCCCCCAAGGTGTTAGTGACAGCGAAGGACTAGCCCAGACCGTTGCCAAACTGATTCAGGTGGCATTAGGTTTTTTGGGAATTGTTTTCCTGGTGCTAATTTTGTATGCCGGCTTTAATTGGATGACTTCGGCGGGCAATGAAGATAAAATTTCCACCGCCAAAAAAACCATGGTGGCCGCAATCATCGGACTGACCATCATTCTGGCGGCTTACGCCATCACCTATTTTGTTTTTGATAATCTAATGGCGGCAACCGGCACTAGATATTAAAATGCCTTTGGCTGAAAAAAAATTAATCCAAAATAATGGCCCAAAAATTTTAATGTTGGCCATTATTTTATATTTGGTGATATTTTCTTGGTTCAGTATCTGGAAATACCAAAATTTCCAATACAATGCCATGGATCTGGGTATAATTAACCAGGTATTTTTTAATTCCACCCAGGGTCAGTGGTTAGTCTCCAGCATCCATCCACCCAGTTATCTTGGAGATCACTTCACGCCGATACTGTTTTTACTACTGCCATTTTACTGGCTATTCCAAAATCCTCAGACTTTGCTGATAATTCAAACAATCTGTTTGGCTTTAAGCGCCTGGCCCGTTTATTTGATTGCCCAAAAAAATCTCGGAATAAATTGGGCACTATTTTTTGGCCTAGCCTGGTTGCTGAATCCGGTGGTCCAAAATGCCAACTTGTTTGAATTCCACTTTTTGACCCTAAGCGTGTTTTTTATTTTCTGGGTATTTTACTTTTATCAACAAAAAAGGTTTGGTTATTTTATAATCGCCATAATTCTGGCAATGTTAATCAGGGAAGATGTGAGCTTGGCCATCATTATGTTTGGCTTATTGGCCATGATTGACAAAAGGTCAGCCAAATGGAAAATAACACCTATCATTCTAGGCTTGGGTTATTTTTTTGGCGCGATGATGATAACAAAATATTTTGCTCCGACCGAAAGCTACAAATTTTTAATTTACTACCCTTGGCTAAAAACGATATTTACCAACCCCCTGGAAGGATTACTATACCTGCTTCGATTTAACAATCTCATTTATTTCATCGGCTTACTAATGCCTTTGTTATTTACGGCATTAGCGGCACCGAATTATCTAATTCTGGGCTTAGGCAACTTCCTCCAATTGGCTATGGGCAGCAGTGGCGGATCAGAAACTTTGCTGCAAACACACTATTCCAGCCTGATTTTGCCGGCAATATTTGTCGCTTCAATTTTTGGAATTAAAAAAATCGTTGCCAACCAAAAAAAATTCAAATTAATAAATGATTATCAAACCTTGGCAAAAATTATTTTGGCTGTCAGCATAATTTACAGTAGCTTAGCATTAGGTCCGAGTATTGGCATGGCTAAGTCATTAAGCATTAAAGAGAGCGAAAACAAAATCATTAAAAAAATGATTAATCAAATACCTGACGATGCTCCGGCGGCCAGCAGCTATAAATTCCTGGCGGCTTTAAGTTCACGACCGGAACTTTACTCAATAAACTATGCTTTTTTACAACGGCAACAATTTTTAAGCCAAAACTACCAATTACCAACCAACACTAAATACCTGATTTTTGACTTTAACGACTTGTTAACTTACCAACTTCAGTACGAAAACAACCCTTTTTATCGCCAGACTTATCAGACAGTCAGACCGTCATTTAAAAATCTGTTTAACGGTTTTGGTTTAGTTGATATTACAGACACCCACAGCCTTTGGCAAAAAGACTATTCACCCCAAAAAAAATTGATAATGATTGTTGACGACCAAACACCAATTCAACATCCAGCCAATCAAACATTGACCGATAATTTGACTTTTTTGGGATGGAATAAACCAAATGATTATTATCAATTTTTTTGGCTAGTAAAAAATCACTTATCCCCTAATTATTATTTAAAAATAACGGATAAAAAGTTCCCACTATTCTACGGCCTGATAGACAAAGTTGAACAACCAACCATTATTCAAATGAATTATTGGCCAGGCGAAAAGATGCCACGGCATCAAATCGAATTAATAGAAGTCTTAAACGGCGGCATTGAGATTGATGAAATCAGATCAACTAAAAATGTAATTGACCGAGAAAATATTTTAGGAGTAATCAATTTATAATCACCCGATATAATTGGGCTTTGGGCAAATCAACAATCAAATCCAAATAGTTCTTGGTTGACGGCTGGAATTCTCCCAGCTGTTTTTCGTATTCGCTGTAAATGACAAAATCAATGCCGGCATCATACAAAAATGACTGTTTGTAATCATCTTGATTATTGGTACTAAAAAAATTAATTACCAAGGGTAATTTGGCTTCATAAAACAAGGTTTCGTGAGGATGTGAAAAATAAACCGTTTGACCGCTGAAACCAGGCACAAATCGGGAAGAAATCTCCGAAGCCAAAACCACTTGGCCCGAACGCTGACTGGCCAAATAATCATAGATCTGGTGTAAATCAGAGGGCAAATATAAATACGCTTTAGCCAACGGTCCCTGATGATGAAAATAATAAAAATCCCGCGCAACACTATAAATAGTCGAAGGCATCAAAAAAACCAAACCAATGATCAACCACAAAGCCGGATTATTAATCCAAAAATTAAAAATTCTAGCAGGTAATTTGAAACATAAAATTTGATAAAATCGCGACAGTCCTAAAACCATAAAGATCACCAACCCCACCTGAATCCCTTGAGTATAACGACTGTGAAACGGAAAAGGCAAATAAATCAAAACGACATTTACTACCAACCAACATAACAAAAAAATCAAACGGTTGTCAGTCATCTTATCCTTAACAAAAAACCATAATCCCAGCAAAAACCCAGGCAGCAACCAACCAAAGCCCAACAACACAAATGGCCAAGGTGATATTTCAGTAATATTTTGCAAAGCCCGTTGAGCGATAACCGGATTGATTCCGATCAGCCAGGCATGATACAAAACCGAAGGTAATGATAATCCTAATACCAAAATTAGATGGCTGCTCTGATGCCATAAAAATTTTTGTTGTCTAAGCATTAAGCAAAATAAATATAACCCCAGGGCACCAAAAATTACTGGAAAATAGTAGGGATGAAAATTAAAATAAACTAAGGCGATAATGCCCGAAGCCAAGCCGTAACGGATATTGGGTTTGGAAAAATCCAATAGCATCAATAAGAAGATAATCAAGGTCAAAGCCAAAGAAATAATAAAATGAGAAGTCTGATATAAAATATTAAAAACATTGGCTTCCGTCAGCCATAAATCTATGGGCCACCAATAATGTCCCCCCAAACCCTGATAACCAATAGCTTCCAAAGGAGCGGCAAAATAAAAACCCAAGCCGCTGGAAAACACTAAAATCAATAAAGATAGTTTGCGTAAAACAACCGCCTTAAAAAAATAAGCCAAAAATAAATAGGCTGTTACGATGAAAAATGGAATGGTTAACAAACGGCTTAATTGGAAAATCAAGGGAATGGATAAAGGAAAAAATTTGGTCAACAAACCAACCAAAAACCACCAGATATTAAAAATACCCAGATTTTGAGGTTCAGAAGTAAATAGGTCATTCAGCAAAAAATTACCAGTTTTGACTTGCTGAATATAAGAATAATAAACCGGAACATCTCCAGGGCTAAGGGCATGCAAACCATTATAAACATACCCGGGAGCAGCGGCCAAATAACCATAGATATAGGGAACGGCCGTAATAATTACCAACAGCAAGCTCATAAGCCCAACAAAAATCCATTCATGACGATCAATTAATTTAACTAACTGTTTTAAAATCATAATACCTGGTAGATCTTAACCAAAGAATTGGCATAGATTTCTTTAAGATAATCTTTACCGGCCGGATCATAAGATCCCAGCTCCTTTTCTTGGGGGCCATAAAAAAGTAAATCAATCTGCCGCCGGTGGAGAAAATTTCTTTCAATATCCGAAGAACGATCAGTTTTAAAAAACCAATTTACTTCCTGCTGCTTTAAACCAAAATAAGGGGTTTCGACTCCATGGCCGACATAAACCCGACGGCCGGAATAAGCCGGAACAATATTGATAATGTTGCCGGCGGAATTAAAAATGACCGCATCGTCCGCTTGGGCAGCAAGCCATTCAGCGGCCTCAACCACTTCCCCGTCCAAGCGATAGAGCCAACCGGGGTTGGTATAAAGATAAAAATTAACCGCCAGTTGAAACAAATTGGAGGCGATAAATAAAAAACCCAACAATACGCCGATTAAATAGCGCTGTTGATAAATCAAACCACTTGGTCGCTGTCGGAAATAGGCCAAAGCACAAAATAATCCAACAACCGTTAAAACCACCAACGGAAAATGAAGACCTTCTGACATCCGACGCTGATAATTAACCGGAAAATAAATTACCACCAATTGAACTACAGCCCAGACAACAACAAACAGCCACTTAAAATTTTTAATTGATCTGTCTCTAAACAACCCATAACTACCCCAAACAGCAAAAACCAACAACAGGCCATAGGCAAAAAAAGTAATCCAAGGCGGGGTGGTAAAAGTTAAATTTCTGGCGGCCTTAATGTTTAACACCTGATCAAATTGCATTAAAATCAAATAATACAAAATCGCCGGCGAGGCAACTAACAATAAAATTAAATAATCCAATACCAGCCACCAGATAATCCGCCGTTGCTGCCAGATTAATAAGGCAAAATAAACTCCGATAACACTAAAAATAGTCAGAACATGAAAAGGATGAAAAGAAAATAATACCAGGGCGCAAAAGCCTGAGGCCAAACCGTACCTCAACTGACGGTAATCAACGGCCAGTAAAGTAAATAAAAAAACCAGCAAGATCAAAGTGAGTGAAGCAATAAAATGTGGAGAAGACATTAGGGTAAGAAAAGTATTTGACTCATAAACCCATAAATCAAAAGGCCAGTTGACAACCCCATTGACATAGATAGTCGGAAATCTGACCAAGCGATCAAGCAACAAAAAACCAAGTCCCGAAGAAACCGAAAGCATAACCAAGCCAAGTAAACGCTTTGACCGATCGACAAAAAGGTAGCTTAAAAATAAATAAGCCACCAGATAAAATACCGGCATAAGCAATACCCGAAAAAATTGGAAAGCCTCAACTGGACTTAGCTTCAAAAATTTGGCAGCCAGACCAACAATTAGCCAAAAAATATTGAAGGTGGCAAGATGGGGCTGGGAAGTATAAAGATCGATAAAAAAGATCTTGCCCTGCAAAACTTGAGTAATATGGGAATAATAGACAAACCAATCATTAGGGGCGGCAAAGCTAGCGGCGGTAAAAACTTTACCAACCGGGGTAATCAACCAACCATAAATTAAAGGCAAGGTGGTAACTAAAATCATTACCACTACTATTACTGACCACCAACGCCATTCCAAAGTGGAAATGGATTTAAAAATTTTAATCATATCCTAACGAAAAAAATCCAATAAAATCAAAAATTCAAATAAATAGAAAGCGGAGGTAGAAAGATAAATCAGCAAGGCCGCCAGAGCCAAACGACGCCTGGTGGCCAAATAGCTCAACAACAAAAACAGGTGGAAGCCAAAAAAGTGCCGAGCGTATTCCTTAGGAAATAATAGCAGATGAATCGAAAAGGTAAAAGCGAAAACAGTATATAATAAACCAATCAAATTAAAAAAATCTAATCGTTTAAAAGTTTCAGACAAAAAGTACCAGGCTCCCAGCAAAAAAGAAAGGTAAAATAAAGCATCAGATAATTGATAAAACCAATGCTGGGTCAAAAATACTTTAGCCTTAAGCCACATCCCCAAGAAAGGTGCTACCAAGTTGCCGCCAGCCGGATTTAAAAAACTAGCATAACCAAAAATCAAAACCAAAATAACAATCCAGATTGTAAAAATCAAAGCCGGCAGGCTAAATAACAAAATTTTTTTTAAATAATGATTGGGCCGATTAACTAAAAAATAGATGATAAAACCAAAAGAAACAAATAGCGTAGTCTCTTTGGTCAAACCGGCCAAAATCAAAAACCAAACTGCCAGCCCGAGTCGGTCTTTAATAAAATTATAAACCGCTAAAACAACCAGGGCAAAAGCCAAGGGTTCGCCCAAATTATATAAAAAACCAAAAATCAATGCTGGTGAAAGACTAAAAAATAAACTAAAATAATTTTTAATTTTTTGAAATTGTAACAACTTAATAAAAAAATAAGTTCCTAAAGTAATTGCTATTAAATTTACAAACGGCAACCATAAATTAACCAGCCAGGCCACGCCGCCCAAAGACAAAAGATAAATCAAAAAAGGATAGAATATGCGCTGATAACGCCAAATCGGCGAAGCCAATAAATCAGTGGCGGTTCCAAGATCGAAAGGTGCGCGTGACAAAAAATAAAAAAATCGCCCGTCATAACCTCGGGGATCTTCATCAATAATATATAGATTGTCATCAGAAAAATGCTGAGCAAAACCGGTAGTCGGACCAATCACCGAAAAAGCGCTGAAATTCCAATCATGGTGCAACAAATAAAAACCTCCTAACAACAAATAAAAAATCAAAGTTAATCCTAATGGCCAATAGGCTTTAAGCTTGGCGATAATCATTAGTTTATTTGAAACGATATTTAACCAACAGCCACAGAGCCTTGATGCCGTCGCGCCAATTAATTTTTTTGCCCTGATGAAATTTTCGAGGATGATAGCTAATCGGCAATTCAATAATTTTAACACCCCGCCGCAATAAACTGGTGGTGAATTCTACTTCGAAAGCAAAATCGGACTGGACCAATACCAAACCATCCAAAATAGAAGTAGCAAAAACTTTATAGCAGGTTTCTAAATCTGTTAAGGCCCGGCCATAGAGTAGACTGGCCGACCAGGTTATCAACTTATTACCAAAATAATATCGCTTGTGGCCAATGGGATTATTGCCCATCATCCGAGAACCGTAGACCACTTGACTTTGACCGGTGATAATTGGCCGAACCAATTTAGCCAAATCCGACGGATCATATTCCAAGTCAGCATCTTGAATGGCAATAATTTCACCACTAGCCTTGGCAAAGCCGGATCTAAGGGCTGCGCCCTTGCCTTGATTAACCTGATGAAAAATAATCAGATAACGATCCTGAAGACGACTTAAAATTTCCCTGGTGCCGTCAGTTGAACCATCGTCAACAATAATCACTTCTTTTTTCAAATCGGCAATATTGGTTGAATCAATCTTGCGCAAAACAGCTTCAATATAATTTTTTTCGTTATAGACCGGAATGACAATAGAAATCTTAGTCATAGCTTATTTACCGCCCCTAAATTTTAGAACCAAAACTTTCCAAAAACTTTCCAAAATGATTTTTAAACTGAATTTAGATTTACCTTCAGCCCTTTCGGTAAACATGATTGGGATTTCAACAATTTTGAATCCCGCCAGGTGAGTCTTGTAAGTGGTCTCGATCTGAAAATTATAACCAACGGAGCTGAAATTAGTTAACCCAATTTTTTCCAAAACCAATCGACGATAACACTTAAAGCCCCCCGTAAGATCGTGGTAGGGCAAACCCAAAATAAACCGGGCGTAAATATTGCCAAACCGACTGATAAAGCGCCTGATTAAATTCCAATTAACAACTCCCCCATTTTTAATATAGCGAGAGCCTAAAACTAAATCAGCCCCTTGAATGGCTTGTAAAAAATTCGGCAGATACTCGGGATTATGGGATAAATCGGCATCCATTTCAAAAATATAATCAGCCCCTTGTTTTAAAGCTTGTTCAAAGCCAGCCAAATAAGCCGCTCCCAAGCCAGCTTTGCTAGACCGATGCAAAATTTCCAAATTTTGATATTTACTTTTAAGCTCTTCGACCAATCGGCCGGTACCATCGGGAGAATTGTCGTCGACTACCAAAACCCACAAATCGGGCAGATTAAGAAAAAATATTTTTTCTAATAAAATTCCGATATTAGAACGCTCATTATAAGTAGGAACAATAATAAATGATTTAGCCATACTTTTTTAAATGTTTTCTTATTAATAAAACCTGCCTAAAATAAGCCAGCGACAACGATACGGGTTTAACCCTGGTTTTATCCAAACCTTCCCGTGGATCATGCCAAATAACCGGAATATCTTTAATTCTGTAACCCAGCTTGTTGGCCCAAATGAGCAACTCGGAATCAAAAAACCATTGATCATCTTCCACCAAAGTTAAAACATTATCTTTGATATCTTGACTAATTGCCTTAAATCCGCAAGGGGCATCTTTTATTTTCAATCCCAAAAATAATTTAAGAACAAAACGATAGCCGAAAGAAAATATTTTCCGCAACCAAGAGCGCTTGACTCGCGAATGAGGATGAAAACGATTGCCAATTACCAAGTCCGCACCCTGAGTAAAAGCAACAATCAACTCCAATAAAGCCGACAAGTCGGTGGCCAAATCGGCGTCCATAAAACAGTAGATATCGGCCCGGGAATGATTCCAACCGGCCCTAATTGCCGCACCCTTACCTCGTTTTGAAACGTTCAGGTAGCTGACATTTGGATAATAATTAACCATTTGGGAAGCAAGTTCGGCGGTCCGATCGGTCGATTGATTGTCGGCAATAACAATCTGCCACCCAAGCCCTAAATTTTGCCGGCAAAAATCGACCAATTTCTTAACATTGGCGGCAATAATCTTTTCTTCATTTAACGCCGGCAAAACAATTAAAATCTTCATACTGGTTTAAAGTTGTTGTCTTTAAAGCTTACAACAAAATAGTAAAAACTGAAAACCAAAACTGGCGGGATAAACAAAACAACCAATAAATTAGTATAAAAATGGATTGGTACCAGAACGACTAAACCGGTTAAAAAAACTGCCAAACGATAGAATCGGCGATCCAGCAAAAACAACAATGGCAACAGCCAAATCAGATATTTGGGATAAAACCAAAATTTACCAATAAACAAAAAGCTAATAATTACCAGCATTGATACATAAAATAAATTTTCGATTTGCTGTTGTCGTTGGCGACAAAAATTAACCAATAAAATGCCAAAAATGACAGCAAAGGCAATCGTGAATAAATTCTTAAAAATGGTGATATCCAAATCATAATTGAATAAAAAGAATATCAGGCTAACAAAGCCGGGAAAAGAATTGGCCTCAAACTGCCGGCCAACCCAGAAAACCGGACTTAAAGTGTAAATGCCCTCCCAAAAAGGCCAAAAAAATAAAATAGCCGCCAAAATCGTAGCGCCACTCAGGCTAAAAAATTTAATAATTCTGGATTTTAAACCAGGGGTACGAAATACTAAAAAGATAATAAAAAACGGCAACACCAAAATGGTAATATATTTAACCATAATGGAAACTGTCAAGGATAAAATTGCCAGATAATCACGCCTGATTAAAACCAAATAGATTGCCAGTAAAAACCAAAAAACCATCAAAATATCGGTTCCACCGTTAAGCATAGTTTCATAAATAATCAATGGATTCCATAAAAACAACAGTACAGCCATCAGAGAATTTTTTGACTTTAAATTTTCTAAAATTTTATAAATCAATAAAGCACTGGCCAAAACCACCAAACCAAAAAACAGCCGATACAAAAACAAAGCGGTGACAACACTGCCTCCGCTTAACAAGGCCAGGGGCATAGTCAAAAAAATCCTAGCGGGACCGTGCTGGGCGGGCAGAAAGCGCCAACCGCTCAACCAACTAGCCGGTTCGGCGGGAATACCAATAGGAGAACTAAAATAAGGATTAAGACCATGAACAATCAAAGCAACATCTTCAAAAAAATAATGGTAGAAATCAGACAGCGAAACCGGAATGGCCAAAACCAAAGTGAACAACAAAAGCGCGCCTAGTAAAAAAACCAACCAAAAACTTTTTGGGCTGACGGTAACGCCATTGTTCCAGTTAGCCCAAATCAAAAAATAAATAAAATAAACCGCAAACAAAAACCCCACGGCCAAATAATACCAGTTGCTTTGATAAGAAAAATAGTCAATGATCAACGCGATGACCAAATAAAAAAACCAACTGCCCAAACCGGCAAGCAGCAAGCCTCGATCGGTCGCACTAAAATTATTTAAAACGCTCATTGAGTAATTTGATAAATCCTTGCTTCCTCATCCTCGTAGACTTTTTGTAAAAAAATATTATTGTTTAAATTGCGATCAAAATCAACATTCTGACGATAATCAACAAAAACATATTTTGACTTGAAAACATCATGAATAACTGAAACCAAATTTTCGTTGGTTAAACCGAGAGTGATATTGGCCCAAAGATTATGAAGCCCCGGATCATAAGAATACATAAATGTCGGATCAAGACCCACGATATAATAATTATGGTCATTGTGGTAAAACAAAATTGGAAACTCATCCCAATCACTATGAAAAACGACATCACCGGCCTGGGTATTGTTTGCCAACCAGGCAGAACTGGCGGCAAATTTATCAAAATCAAAACCCTGATGGTAGTAATTCTTAACATCAATAATTCCAAAATAAAAAGCCGGCGAAAAAGCAAAAATTAAAATCAAAACCATCAACCATAATATTTTTTGAGAAAATATCTGCCGTAATTTGGCAGTTAACTCAGCCTGCCAAATATTAATACTGAGGGCGGAAAAAATTAAACTCAAAGGGATAAAATATTCAATGTAGCGTCGTGATTTAAGAGTAAGAAAAAAGAAAATTGAACCTAAAAAGAAAAACAACCAGCTGTTAATCGGCTGTTTTTTTGCTGAGACCACAAAACCAATCAAGGCAATAATCAAAACAACAAACAACGGAATGGCATTGGTAAGTAACTCCAATAAATTATAAGGATACCATTCCGCCCCAACCCTGATAAAATTTTGGTAGTTAACCAAGGCAATCTGAAAACTTTGTTGCCAGTAAAATCCAAAGTTTTTGGGGAAATAAGGATTAAAAAACAACCCGGCAATCAACCCCAAAACGACACTGGCTAGAACCAAAAAATTCTGCCATTGAACTTTAAACCATTTTGTCAGCCAAAAAAACCAATTATTCTGAGCTACATAACTACCAAGAGCATTAATGACCAGATAAAGCAGAGTGATTAACAAAACCAGAGGCCAACCAGCATAAAGCCAAACATAAAAACATGAGATCAGAACTAAACCCAAATAACGACGATTTAACAATAAATACAAAAAAATAAACAAAAACAAAATGACTAATGATTGGGCCTTGGCTAAGCTTAAACGAAAAATAAACGGACCGATGGTCAATAAAAACAAGGAGTACCAAAACGCACCTTTAATTTTTAAGGCGCGCAAAAACCAAAAAAAAGCCAAAATTACCAATACGCTAAACAATACCGTGGCGATCTTTAAACCAATCAACGGCGAAAAAACATAGACGAAAGGGATTAATAACAAATGATATAAAAAATGATGGTCAATAAAATTAAATCTCAGACTGGTAAAATAAAGCCAGGGAAATTCGGTGATAGCTCCTTTTTCTACCAAAAATTGGGCCATTTTGGCATGATAAAAAGAATCCGGGTCGGCAAAAGTATAATCAAAATGCAAATAGCTAAATAGAGTAATGGCCGCAACGGCAAGTAACAGATATGCCAACCAGGGCCGATGGTCAAATAATCCGGACAAACGATTTAGGCTACTAAACATAATTAATTAACTTTTTTTAGTTGAGCCTTAAAAAAATCGACCCAAGGAATGAGGTTGGGATTAACATTATTCAAAATAGCCAAGTAGAAGGTGACATAACTGCCAAGCGCCAAAACCTCCAAGGCCTGGGACAAACGAGTTTTACCATGAGCCTTAAAAACGGTCATTGCCACTTGATTACGCCTAACCACTTCTTTGGTAATTTGATAACGAAGCTGATTTTTAGAAAAATACAGCTCTGATTCTAAAAATAAAAATTTAAGGCTGGAATGGTTTGACTTTGGCACTTTCAAGCCTTCTAAAAGATGATGATTAAGCTCCGGAAGTAAATAATAAGTGGAAAATGACTTGCTGTTTTCGTTAATCTGATTGGCAAACACATGAGCATTTCCGGCTAAATGTTCAGAAGCCACAACTGCCAGCGCATAACCAAAAACTTCTTGGGCCAATTTTTTGGCCGGATTCTTCGCGACTGGATTGGCAAAATTAAACATCTTGGCCAAACGCCTTAAATTATCAATATTCTCTTTTATCTGCCGATCACTGACTTTTAATAAATTGAGCTTGGTCAACAAGGATAATTGAGCGGCCAAGGAATAGCCAAGACCCAGGCGCGGCTGGGTGGATGGATTATTTTTGGCATCAAAAACATACCCGTTGACTTTCCCCTGCTTAATCAACGCCCCAAGCTTGCCACCAGAGCCAATGGCAAACACCTTGGCTCCCCGCTTTTGAGCTTGCTTAATGGCCATTAACGGCTCCTCGGTGTTACCAGAATAACTAGAGACAATGTAAAGAGTTTGACTATCCAAACAGCCAGGCAATTCGTAACTATTAATAATTTGCAAAGGCACTTTAAGGTCGGCAAAATAAACACCCTGAATAATGCGACTACCCAATTGCGAACCGCCCATACCATTGACGATGACTTTATTTACCTGGCGATAAATTGAAGGAATTTTTACTTTCTTAAATTCCTGCCAAACCTGTGCCAGCTGATCGGATAAAAGATCAACTGATTTTAAAACCCCATTGGGATCCAATCTGCTAATTAACTTTTGGTCATCAAGTTTTTGCATGAGAAATAAATGTTAAAGGTTAGAACTAATAAATTATAACATAAAATAGCTTAAACTGCCATTGAAAAAAAGCTTCAAATTTGTTATAGTTATCCATATAATTAGCTAAAAATAGTTATGTCAGGACATAGTAAGTGGGCGCAAATCCACAGACAAAAGGGAGTGGCCGACATTAAGCGCGGGGCGGTATTCACCAAACTAGGCAAAGCCGTAACCATTGCGGCCAAGCTGGGCGGCGGTGATCCCGAAAGCAATTTCCGCCTAAGGCTGGCAATTGACCAGGCCAAAGCAGCCAACATGCCCAAAGATAACATTGAACGAGCAATCAAGCGCGGCACCGGCGAATTGGACGACGGCAAAAAAATTGAGGCCGTAACCTATGAAGGTTTTGGGCCGGAGGCAACGGCTTTTATCATTGAGGCACTCACCGACAATCGCAACCGAACTAGTGCGGCAATAAAACACATTTTAAACAAATATGGCGGCGGCTTGGGCGGTCCGAATAGCGTCTCATGGATGTTTGAACCAAGAGGAATAATAAAAATCAATAAAATTGATGAAACCCTTGAATTAGAACTGATTGACCGGGGAGTAGAAGATATTGTTAAAGAGTCAGATGGAATAACGCTCCAAACTCAAACAGATAACTTAAAAAAAATAAAAGATTATTTAGAAAATAAAAATATCACTATCGAGTACGCCGAAAACGAATTAGTTGCCAAGGATCAAAAAACACTCAACCCTGAACAGCAGGAAAAAATCCAGAAGCTCTTTGAAGAATTGGAAGACAATGAAGATGTTAATAATTATTACACCAATGCCCAAATCTAATGGGGTAATAAAAATATTAGGGATTGACCCTGGATTGGCCGACCTTGGTTTTGGGGTAATAAATAAAACCGGTAATAAACTAACAATGATTGATTACGGCTGTGTCAAAACCAAAGCCGGACAAAACTTAGAAAAAAGACTGGTCGAAATAAATAATTCCCTGGAACAGCTAATTAAAATTCATCGACCAGGAATAATTTCGATTGAAGAACTGTTTTTTTGTAAAAATTTAAAAACGGCAATTGCGGTTGGTGAGGCCCGAGGTGTAGTATTATTAGTAGCCGGTAAACATCAGATAGAAATTGCGGAATTCACTCCGATGCAAATAAAACTGGCCTTAACTAGTTATGGGAAAGCCAGTAAAACCCAAGTAAAACAGATGGTTAAAAATGTCTTAAATTTAAAAGAATTACCGAAATCCGACGACGCGGCCGATGCTTTGGCCGCCGCAATCTGCTGTGCCAACAGCTTAAAAAAATAATATGAAACAAGCCGAAATAAGAAAAGATTACATCCAGGAAAAATATGTCATTATTGCGCCCAAAAGAAAAAATCGGCCTCATGACATTGAACGACCACAACGCCTAAGTGCCAAAAAAATTGATTGCGTCTTTTGTCCCGCGAGGATAGATCAAAATAATAAAATTATGCTGACCACCGATGAAACCATCAGACCAAAAGAGCCTTGGGCAATAAAAGTAATTGCCAACAAATTTCCGGTGGTAACAAAAAAAAATAAAAATGCTTATGGTTATCAAGAAGTAGTCATTGAAACCCCAGATCATCTTGAAGAAATCGAGGATCTACCAGCCGAACGAGTGGCAAAAATTATAGAAGTTTACGCCCAACGCACCAAAGAGATATCAAAAGATAAAAAAATCGACTATATTTTGATATTTAAAAATAACGGTGGCGCCGCCGGAGCATCGCTCCAACATGCTCATTCCCAAATATTTGCCACCAAATTTCTGCCGCCCCACCTTAAAGATAAATCTGAAAGAGTCCACCAACATCGACTGAAAACTGGAAAATGCATCTACTGTGAAGTAATTAAAAAAGAAAAAAGGGGGCCGAGATTGATAATGGAAGACCGCAACATCATAGCTTTCTGTCCTTGGGCTTCACGACACAATTATGAGGTCTGGCTGATGCCTAAACGACATCTCGACAATATTACCATGCTCAATCAGACCGAAAGACTGAGCTTGGCCCGAGCCCTAAAAAGGATTTTAAAAAAAATAAATAAAATCGGCTTGCCTTACAATTATTATTTCCATCAGGTTGTTCATGACGAAGACCAACATTTATATATAAAAATCACGCCGCGTGGCAGTGTTTGGGCAGGAGTAGAAATTGGATCTGGTCTAATTATCAATCCAATTGCTCCAGAAGAAGCGGCTAAATTTTACCGAAAATAATGGCGGATTACATTGTTTTAGACATTGGTGGAACCAAAATCGCCGGCGCTTTGATTCGGAACAATAAAATAATCAAAAAAATCAAACTGCCAACCGAAGCCAAAAGTTCGCCCCAAAGAATCATTGGCAACACCAAACAAACAATAAATCAATTACACCATTCCAAAATCAAAGGAATCGGTGTTGGTATTGCAGGCCAAGTCGACCAACGGCGTGGGATTTTAGTAAGCAGCCCAAATTTCACCAAACAATTCAAAAACATCGGGCTAAAAAAAATCCTGGAAACCGAATTTAAAAAACCAACAATAATAGAAAATGACGCCAACTGCTTTGCTTTAGGTGAAGCCCTGTTCGGCGGGGGCAAAGACAAAACTAATGTTATTGGTTTAACCTTGGGTACCGGCATCGGCGGCGGAATAATTATCAACAAAAAAATTTATACCGGTAGTCAGGGAATGGGCGGAGAGCTTGGGTTTATGGTCATTCGTCCCAAAAACCCCATTAAAAACTACCGCCCGAAAGATAGTCTAGAAGCGTACGCTTCCGGAACCGCCATGTTTAGTATCTACCGCACACTATCGGGCCACACCCTTGATCCTTACACCATAGAAAAAAAGGTGAGGCAACATGACAAGGCCGCCGTTAAAACCATGGCAACAATGAGCCAAGCCCTAGCCGATGGACTAAGCAGTATCATTAGTATCTTTAATCCCGACATAATTGTACTCGGCGGCGGCTTGGCCGAATTGAACATTTTGATCAAACCGGCAATTAAAGAAGCTAAAAACCAGCTCCCTTATCACCTGTTGAAAAAAACTAAAATAGTAACGGCCAAACTTGGCGATGACGCGGCCCTGTTTGGCGCCATGGCTTTACTAAAAAAATAAAACTATGCCCATCCCAGGACTATCGGTTCGGACCAGTTCTCCTCAAAACTGGCGGAAAAAACATCCCTATCACAAAAGAATAACCAGGCAAACTTTTGGCAAAAGGCCAATTTATACCGGCAGTCACGGCAAACCGCCAGTAAACTTGGTTAAATTGGCTTTAATTTTGGCAGCTGGGGCGATAGTGGTCGGAAGTTTGACCAGTATAATTTTACTGGCTTGGATTGCCAAAGATTTACCCAACCCGGACAAAATAATCGATCGCTCGATAGCTTTAAGCACCAAGATTTACGACCGAACGGGAGAAAATTTATTATATGATGTCCATGGTTTGGAAAAAAGAACCTTTGTTGAATTACCCAGCATTCCCAAACATCTAATTAATGCCACCCTGACGGCTGAAGACCGAAAATTTTACGAACACAAAGGAATCAGCATAACAGGTATTGTTCGTTCGGCTATTAAAAATGTTTTGACCGGCAGCAAGGTTGGCGGATCAACCTTAACCCAGCAGTTGGTAAAAAATGCGATTTTAACCCCAGAAAAAAAATACACCAGAAAATTAAAAGAGATTATTTTGTCATACCAGATCGAGAAGAAATTTGCCAAGGACCAAATTCTCCAAATGTATTTTAACGAGATACCTTACGGTTCAGTGGCCTATGGCGCCGAAGCTGCAGCCCAGACTTATTTTGGTAAAAGTGTCAAAGATATCAATCTGTCGGAAGCTGCAATTTTAGCCGCCTTGCCCCAAGCCCCGAGTTATTACTCGCCATACGGCTCCCACACTGACGCTCTATTTAGCCGTCAACAATGGATTTTAGACAGCATGGCGGAATTAGGCTATATTACTCCGGAAGAAGCAGGATTCGCCAAAAATGAAAAAGTGGAATTCAAAAAGCGCGATGAAAATATTTTGGCTCCCCATTTTGTAATGTATGTCAAGGAATACTTGACTCAAAAATACGGCGAACTGGCTGTTGAACAAGGCGGAATGAAAGTAATCACCACCCTGGATTTATATAAACAAGAAATTGCCGAAGAGGTGGTAGAAGAAAACGCTGCCAAAAATAGCGAAAATTACAATGCCAATAATGCTTCGTTAGTAGCCCTTGATCCTAAAACCGGACAAATTTTGGCGATGGTAGGGTCAAAAAATTTCTTTGGCGACCCCGAACCAGCGGAATGCACACCGGGAGTTAACTGCTCATTTGACCCGCAAGTTAATGCAGCAATTCGGTTACGCCAGCCAGGATCCTCTTTCAAACCAATTGTTTACACCGCGGCTTTCAAAAAAGGTTACACCCCTGAAACAGTTTTATACGATGTAGAAACCAGCTTTCTTAACTATGACGGCCAAAATTATAATCCCAAAAATTACGACCTAAAAGAACATGGGCCAGTCACCATTCGCCAGGCCTTACAGGGCTCGCTTAACATTCCGGCAGTTAAAGCCATTTATCTGGCAGGAATTGATGAGGTAATCGATTTGGCGGAAAACCTGGGCTACACCACCCTAAAAGACCGAAGTCGTTTTGGCTTATCATTGGTATTGGGTGGCGGTGAAGTCAAATTATTGGAACATGTAAACGCTTTTGCCACCTTGGCCCGCGAGGGAGAGTGGCACCCCACCGCCGCAATTCTCGAAGTGCGGGACAAAGACGGCAATATCCTGGAAGAATTCCGCAAGCAAGAAAAAAAAGTTTTGGAAACTGAATTTGCTAGAATGATTAACAATGTTTTAAGCGACAACACTGCTCGATCCTACATTTTTGGTGAAAATAATTACCTAACCCTGGGCAATCGGCCCGTAGCAGCCAAAACCGGAACCACCAACGATTACCACGACGCTTGGACCATTGGCCACACTCCATCGCTAGCTGTCGGCGTTTGGGTTGGCAATAATAACAACAAAGAAATGAAACGCGGGGCTGATGGTAGTGTCGTAGCCGCCCCAATTTGGAATGCCTTTATGAGAAGGGTCTTAGGAGATACCCCGGTTGAATCCTTCAACCCTCCAACAGAAATTACTACCGAAAAACCAGTCCTAAATGGCGGAATTATTGAGGGTGTAAAAGTAAAGATTGACAAAATAAGCGGAAAATTAGCAACCACCTTAACCCCAGAAACCCAAACTGAAGAAAAAACTTTCCGCCAAGTCCATTCAATTCTCCACTACATCAACAAAGATGATCCCCAGGGAAATACCTCACCTGATTTCTCCGATCCTCAATACCAACGCTGGGAGGAAGCAATTCAAAACTGGGCGGAAAAAAATAACTATATTTCCGAAGAGCCACCAACCGAATTTGATGATCTCCATACCCAGGCCAACAAACCAACTATTAAAATCACCTCCCCCCAATACAACCAGACAATCAATAATCGCCAAATTCAAGCGTCCGTTTCAGCATCCGCTCCGCGCGGTGTGGTCCGAGTGGAATATTATCTAAATGATCACCAAATCAAAGAAACCACCACCAATCCGTTTGACTTAAATGTTTTTATCAGCGACCCCAATATTGTTAATGGTTTTTATACCTTAAAAGCTGTTGTCTATGACGACATTGACAACAACCAAAGCGATGAGATTAAATTAAACTTTAACCTACCTCCATCTTCCTCGGCATTAAGTTGGACATACCCGACAAACAACAGCCTGATTAAAACGGCTAATTTTCCGCTTTCTCTTACTGCCGATCTTGGCGACGCTAACGGAATTCAAAAAATTGATATTTATTACCAAACATCTGGCGGCGAAAAAAAATACATCAACAGCGCCAGACAATTTCCTGATGGTAAATTACTCTTGCAATGGATCCAATCACCGGAATCTGGTCAATACCAACTACTGGCAGAAATTACCAACCAAGACGGTTTTAGCTATCAAGTGGAAAGTATTTCCATCAATATTGAATAACAAAAAAATAAAAACAGCCCGTGAAAACACCTGGCTGTTTTTATTTTAAAAGACTAAAAATTATTGCCTAATAGGCATGATAATATATAAATAATCAACTTCCTTAGCTACCGGTTTTAAAACACAAGGACTGGAAGAATCAATCACACCAACTTCAACCTCCGCGGTTTCAATGTTTTGTAAACCGTCTAATAAATAACGATAATTAACAACAATATTATTAGAATCGCCGGAAATATCACTAGACAATTTGGAGACATTTTCTCCCAACTGACTATTGGCCGAAGAAATAACAGTTTGTTTTTGATCGGATAAAAATTCTAAACTAACATCATAAATACCACTGCGAGCAAATAAACTGGTGGTTTTAGTAGCATTAATAATTTCGGAAACTCCGACTACTGTTTTGGTATTCGACTGACTGGGAATAATTTGTTGGTAGTCGGGATATTGCCCCTCAATCAAACGAGAAATAAGTTCAATACTACCAAAACTAAACATAATTTGATTTTCCGACAAATAAATTTCCACCTCTTCGACTTCGGAAATAGCTGCCGGATCCTTAAAGCTGCCAAGTATTCTTAAAATCTCTTGCAGGGTTCTAGTGGGAACAATAACTTTTTGATCAATGGTAGACGATTTTTTCAATTTAATTTTTTTCTCAGCCAACCGATAACTGTCAGTTGCCGCCATAATCAACATATTGTCATTAAAATTAAAAAGTACCCCGTTGATTTCCGGCCTGGTTTCACTAACTGAAACAGCAAAAACCACCTGACTAATCGCCTGGCGTAAACTTTTACTACCAACGGTAAATGATTTGGTTTTTTCAATTTGAGGAATCAATGGAAAGTCGGTAGCACTTTGACCCTTAACCTTGGTTGAGTTGTTTTTACAAGCCACTTTTAAAACCTCGTTTTGTTCTTGATTTTTTAGAACCTCTAGATCAACTTTTTCTTTTGGTAAAAGACTTACATAATCAGCCAACAACCTGGATTGAACTGTAAATTCCCCGTTTTGTTCAATCTTACCCCGAATAACACAACTAACTCCAATTTCTAAATTAGTGGCTGAAAATTTAATGCTGTTTTCCTTAGCTTGAATTAAAACATTATTTAAAATTGGTAGAGCAGTATTTTTGGAAGCAATGTGACTGACAACAAATAAACCTTGGTTTAAATTTTCTTGAGTGCAGGAAATTTTCATATTTTTAATTAATTATTTTGTCTAGTAATATATTAATAATATTAATAAGGGGTGTGGAAAAAGGGATAAATGATTTTTTTGTTTTATTAAAGCGTTTTAGAGAATGTGGTTATAAACATTTTTGGGGTGTAAAAGTGTTGATAAACTTTTGATAATTTAATCTTAGTTAAGTGTTGGTTTTTTTATCCCCAGACTATCAGTTTATTACCTACGGTTTTTCCAATGAGCTGTACACTGATTTATACGCAATAATATTTTTGTTATCAACAATTTTTCCTCGTTAGTTAAACAATTTTTCTTTTATCAGTTTAAGATCCTGACTAATTTTTTCATCATCGGTAATCAGTTGAGATATTTTTAAGTGAGCGTGCATGGCGGTAGTGTGGTCGCGATTGCCGATTTCTTGGCCAATAGAAGGATAAGAATTTTTTAATTCCTCTCTCATTAAGTACATGGCAATTTGTCGGGGAAGCGCCAGATCTTTTTTTCGGCAACTTCCCAAAAGGTCTTCAATTTTAATATCGTAGAATTCCGCAATAATGTTGATAATTTGCTTAGGAGTAATTGATTTACGGCGGTGAACGGAGTTGAGGCTGCCTAAAACTTTTTTAACACCTTCCAGCTCCGGTGCCGTACCATTAAGTTGGTGAAAAGCCATGATTTTATTCAATGCCCCTTCAAGTTCCCGAATATTATTTTGAATATTAGCCGCCACATAAGAAATAATTTCATCATTGAGCGGGTAATTTTTTTCTTGGCACTTTGATTTTAGGATCGCCGCCCTGGTCTCTAGGTCAGGCGTGGAAATATCGGCGATCATTCCCCATTCAAATCTTGATTCTAAGCGGCTTTCCAGAGCCGGAATGGCTTTGGGTGGCCGGTCGGAAGTAATAACCACCTGTTTATTCATTTGATGTAATTCATTAAAGGTATGGAAAAAAGCTTCTTGCGTCCCTTCTTTGCCGGCTAGGAACTGGATATCATCAATTAACAAAACATCCACCGAACGATAAGTATTTTTAAATCGGTCAGCCTGATTATTGGAAATTGATTTGATAAAATCATTGGTAAATTTTTCACAGGAGACATATAGGACTTTTTTAATTGGCTGGTGTTTGATGATTTCATTACCCACGGCCTGCATTAGATGGGTTTTACCCAATCCAACTCCGCCATAAATAAAAAGCGGATTGTAAACCATTCCGGGTTTTTGAGCGACGGCCAAACTGGCCGCCTGGGCCAGCTCATTGGCCTTGCCGATAACAAAGTTGGCAAATTGGTAGTTGCTATTAAGTCCAAATTGATTGGTAACCAAGTTTTCAATTACAACGGTATCATTGGTTTGTTTTTCAACCTCTTTAATGATGTTTTTTGGTTCAAAAACATCTTTACCCTTTGATTCTACTTTATAGAAGACACTTCTTACCCGATTTTCGGTAATTTTCTGGAGGGCTTTAAGGATTGCCGAGTGATATTTTTTTTCAAGCCAGGCTTTGGTAAAAGTATTGGGTACGCCTATGGTGATGGTGTTTTCGTGGTAATTGGAAATAAAAGTATTTTTAAACCAAGTGGTAAAATTAGCCCGACTGAGGGTTAATTCTAGTTCTCCAAGGGCAGCTTGCCAGATTTTTTGTTCCTCCATAATGGTAAGCACTAGTGATGATTAAGACGATAGTTTATATTTTATCATAGTTTGGGTAATTGTGAGATAGGATTTATACTTTAAAATGTGGTTAAATTGTTGATGAAATGTGTATAACAATTTAAATCTTTTATTAAGTTTGGTCAAGACCTTTGACTTAGTGAAGTCAATCTGTTATACTGGATTAGTAATTGAGCTAAAATATGCCAAAAAGAACTTATCAACCAAAAACTCGAAAGGCCAAAAAAACCCATGGTTTTCGCAAGCGCTCCAGTAGCGCCACTGGCCGAAATGTTTTAAAAAACCGACGAGCAAAGAAGAGAAAAAAACTTTCTCTCTAGGTTATGTTACCTGTTAAAAATCGCTTAACCAAGGATCGCGATTTTAAAAAGATAAACAGCAAGGGAAAGGCTTGCTTTTCTTCGTTTTTGAAAATAAAGTATTTAGCCAATCAGTTAGAAAATAGCCGGTTTGGGATTGTTGTTTCTTCCAAGGTGAGTAAAAAAGCGGTTGAGCGTAACAAATTAAAACGACGCATTCGTGAAATAATCAGACCGGAATTAACTCACATTGTAAGCGGCTTTGATGTGGTTATTTTTACCACCAATAAATTATTAGTTTTAGATTTTGAGCAGCTTAAAGTTGAGGTGATGAGGGCTTTAAATAAAGCTAAATTATGCTAAATTTAGCCAAAAAAATAGTATTAGGATTAATTAAAATTTATCAAAAAACCTTGTCTTTAGATCATGGATTATTGCGCGGACTCTATCCCCAAGGTTATTGCCGCTATTATCCCACTTGTTCCGAATACGGCCGTCAAAGTATTGATAAATACGGAGTTTTAAAAGGCGGTTGGTTGACTTTGAGAAGGATCGGGCGTTGTCATCCTTGGAGTAGGGGCGGGTATGACCCAGTTAAATAATAAATAAACTAAAATGACCCAACTTTTTAATGTTTTATTATTTCAACCATTACTAAATTTATTGGTTTTTATCTATAATATGGTGCCAGGCAATGATTTGGGCGTGGCCATTATCATCGTGACCATTATTATCAAGCTGCTTCTCTATCCGTTGTCGCATCAGTCAATCAAGAGTCAGAAAGCTTTACAAGATCTACAGCCAAAGATGAATGAGTTGAAGAAAAAATATAAGGATGACAAAGAAGCGTTGGCGCGGGAAACCATGAATCTTTATAAGCAGGAAAAGGTCAATCCCCTGTCTTCGTGTTTGCCGTTATTAATCCAATTGCCTTTTTTGTTGGCGGTTTTTAGTGTTTTCAGCCGGGGGCTTAACGGCGAGAGTCTGAATTTGCTTTATCCGTTTGTAGCCAATCCCGGGCAGCTTAATCCCTGGTCGTTTGGTTTATTAAATTTATCGACACCCAATATATTCTTGGCGGCCTTGACCGGACTGGCTCAGTTTTGGCAGTCCAAGATGTTAATTACCAAGCGTCAGCCTAAGGTGGCTGGTGCCAAAGATGAAGATATGACGGCGATAATGAATAAACAGATGCTTTATTTTATGCCAATCATCACGGTAGTAATTGGTGCCAGCTTGCCCGCCGGTTTGATTGTTTATTGGTTGACGACTACCTTATTAACGATTTTGCAGCAAAAGACGATGTTTCGAAACAAGCCTAATTCCAGCGTTGAAGTTATTGATACCAAATAAGATGAATTTATCGAGTAATGATTTAATCAACCTTCCAGTTTATACCGAGAGTGCCCAATATTTAGGTAAAATCACTTCGGTTGATATTAATATTGATAATCATCAGATTAGTTCATACTGTGTCAGAACCGGTTTAATTCAAGGGCTGTGGCATCAGCATTTATTAATCAGTCCGTCTCAGATTATTTCAATCAGCAAAGAAAAAATGGTGGTTAGCGATAATGTTGATCGTCAGCCTGATGCCGATTTAAGCAAAGTAAAGTTTTCTCCAGTAATCAAATAACAACTATCAATCAAAAGCAGCCCGACGCCGGGCTGCTTTTAGTAGGGGGTGAAATTATTTAAAAATGGCGATTCTTACCCACAATAATTTTGAGTTTTTTGGGGATAATTTCGATATTGACTGGCGGTTTCAAAACGCGCTGACCGTCGGTATAGATGGTGGTTGAAGATTTGCCTTTGATGGCGATTTTTTTAAAAGGAATAATGCTGTTATTCAGGCTGACGGCTTTTTTGAAGATGCTAAAAAGCCCTGAAACTAAAGGCTGGATGAGGATTTCCAAACTGCCATCTTGAGGGTTGAAATAGCTGGTTTTGCCCGGGAGTGAGGCGAAAATTGGTTTAAGGTTACAAATACTTATTTGATTTTGGCGGTGAGGAATAATTTTGTAGCGATCTTCACATTCAATGGTAACGCCGCCCTGGTTATTGGCAACGGTGATGTTAGAAATAAAATAAGTTTCATTGGCTTTTCCCAAATCAACTTTTTCAATGATGCGGGCGGCAATGATATCACAAGCTGCCAGGGTCGAACCAACACCCAATAGCTGCGCGATTTTATTGTCTGGACCAACCGGAATAATACCGATGGTAATGTTAAATTTTGCCGCCAAATTTATAATTTGGGTTAGAGATTTATCATTACCTACGACAATAACAGTTTTGACACCATTGCGAATTTCTTCCTTGAGAAGTTCATCGGTATCGCGCAAGGGTGAAAGGCGAAAAATTTTGCCGCCGATACCCAAATCAGTCAGCCTGGTTTCGATCCGGGCCAACACGGTGGCATGTTTTTTTTGATTAAGAAAAGAGTCGTAAAGATAAAGATACATACGGCCAGCCCGAGGCTATTTGTTCAGTTCGGTTTCTTCGGTTTCCCGAGATTTATTTTTAGCCTTTTCAAGTTTTACCCGTTCGTCGATTTTTTCGAATTTTGATTTATTGGCTTCGCCGGCGGTACATTTGCCGTTCAGACTGGCGCCGGAACTGATGGTGATAATTCGGGTTTTGACATCGCCAAAAATTTTGGCCGTTTCGGTTAGTTGAAGACTGTCTTGAATTTTAACATCACCTTGGACTTCTCCGGCAATCAGGGCATTGGCCGCTGAAATATCGGCAAAAATTTTGGCATCTTTGCCAATGGTCAGATTACGGTCAGTTTTAACACTGCCCGAAACAGTTCCTTCAATTATCACATCGCCGCTGGCGACAAAGTTACCTTCCACTTGGACCGATGGTCCGATGATCGTTTCAATCTCGTCATGGGGTTCTTTTTTGAACATAAGTAAAATTGATTTTAAAAATTATGTTATTATCATTTTAGTTTTTTTGAGTCAGAGTGTCAATTTTAAAATGCTTGATTTTTTAAAACCAATGTGTTATGCTGGGGGCTGTAATTAACTGATTAAAACCAACAATCAATTATGCCTGTTAAGAAATCAGCAATCAAGGAATTGCGAAAAAGCAATCGTCGGGCTCAGCGTAACCGAAAAGTGGAAAGCGATTTGACGGCGTTGATTCGCAAGGTCAATAAGGCGGTGACGGCCAAGGATTGGACCAAGGCGGCCGACTGGCTGAAGCAAGCTTCTAAAAAGATTGACAAGGCGGCTCAGAATAAGGTGATTAAAAAAAACACCGCTGCCCGTAAGAAGTCGCGATTAGCCAAAGCGGTTAACGCCATTGCCAAAAAAAGTTAGTCTTTGACGATAAGCAAGTCAAATAGAACCTCCGGGTTAATTTGGCTTGTTTTTATTTGGCGGTCAATTTTTAGCAGCTGGCGGTAGATTTTTTTTAAGGTCGGCAATTGATGTTGGCTGACCTGCGACATGGTTTTTTTGATTACAAAGGGGTGGAGCCCCAACTGGTAAGTCAGCCGTGACGGCGGGTAACCCTGGCCGTTTTCTTGAACAAAATCTTTAACCAATAAAAGATTTTTAAATTGCCAAGTGATTTTAGATAACAGTTCGGTTGGCATCATGCCGTTTGCCAATTGATCGGCAACGAGTTTGAGGGCCAGAGATTTGTTTTTTTGACCTAAGGCGTCAGTTAGATTAAAAATATTTTCATCAATTTTAGTTTTGACCAATTCCGCGATTTGGGTGGTGGTAATTGGTTGATTTTTGGCAAAGGCCGATAATTTTTGAATTTCGTTGTTGAGTTGCCAAAGATCATTACCGACCAAATTGGCCAGTAGCCTGATTGCCGGCGACTCAATTTTTATTCCTTGATTTTTTGTTTCGGCTTGGATAAAACGCTGGAGTTCTGATTCGGTCAGTAAATTGAATTCCTGAGCGTATTTTTCTTGTTTCAAACGGTTTAATAACGATTGACTACGCTGGCCGGCGGTTTTGGAACGGCTTTTGGTTGGTGTACCAACCTCGCCTTCCCAAAAAATTATAATCGTATCAGTCAAGTTGGGTTTTTCTAGGGTCGTTAGAATTTCTTTTTGAATTTTTTGGCCTTTGTTTTTAGTGATTAAATTTTTAATAATCACCAGCCGTTTTTTTGCCAAAAACGGCGGAGTGCTGACGGCTTTTTCGAATTCGGCCGGCTCCAAATCAACGCCGTCCAAAATCTCGATATTTAAAGCTGATTTATCAACCTCCTTGATAAATTTGGCTTTCAACTCTTCAAGTTTGCGGTGCGAACGAAAAGTGTCGGGACCGTAAAGAAAGATAATCATAGCGCAGTCATCTTAACAAATTTTAAACCTAAAAGAAAGCCGGGCAGATCCATGAAAGAATCTGCCCGGCACGGTCCCAATGGTTTGGTCAGTCGGTTTCCTCCCAACCGTTTCTGACCCGTTTGACATGGTGCCACTCCTGCTGGCCAGCAAGTTTGCGCAGCTTGCGGCAGTACTTGAGGTTTTCTACCACGATTCCCACCACGCGGTCGTGGCGGATTTTGTGGTTAGGCATGTTGGGGCTGGAAGCCGAGCCCGACATGACGACAGTGAGGAACTCAGTCAGGTACCAACGGGAATTGCGCCCGTCGGACCAAAACCAGTTGCCCGACTTGGTCCAGTCGGGAAACGAGCCTTCCAGCTCTGCGCCGTTGAGGTGGGCACTCGCAATCCGGAGCTTGGCCGCGACTTGGCCCAAGTCCAGTCGCCAGGTGGCGATCTGATCCCGGCCGTCTCGTTCATAGATGTCGCTGCACGAAATTTGGCAGCGGCCGAGTTGGCGCTCGCCGTTAGCAGGCCGTTGCAGGATCACGATGTCGAACCCGAATTGGCGTGCGGCCTGGGCGGCCAACAGCGAGTCGGACAGCAGCTCAATGACTCGCAACTGCTGTTTGGGCATGTTGGGGACTTCCACTTCCCAGGTTTTGCCCAATTCTTTGGCCTGACGCACGGCCCGTTTGGCCTGTTTGAACTCCTGATCCAGACCGTATTTGGCCTGTTCAATGAGTTCACCAAACCACTCGTTCTCGCCATCCAGCTTCAGGCGCTGGCAGTACTGGGTCACTCCGCGCTTGATGTTTTGTGGTTCCATGGCTTCTTCAAAATCCAGCCCGCCGGACTTGCAGGCTTCAAAGATGCCGCAGAATCCCAGGCGTAGGAATCGCAGAGTTTGCTGGTCGTCGCCGTTGGTGACGGCTTTGACCCCGATCATCAGTCGGCGCAGGTTGTGATCCCTGCCACCGGGGATGGGGGTGCCTTGGGTGTCGTTGAGCCGCACCGCGTCGTAAACACCCTGAAGCCATTCCCGTTTCCCGACGAAGTCATACTTCTCGCGGGCCAAGTCCAGCGAGCAGATGCGCGCCAGACTGGTATTGCGCGGATCGCCGTGCTGGTCGAGGGCGCCGGCGGCATTGTGACCGCCGACATTGAAATACAGTTTGCCCTCCTCGCGCAGCAGCCGTTGCAATTCTTCCGGATCAAACCCGTCCTGCTTGGTGAGTTGGGCCACTGAGATGAATTCCACCTCGAGATGCCCGCGGGTGATTTCGAATTGCCGCCTCACCCAAGGAAAAAAGTCGAGAATGCCGCAGAAGCATCCGACTTCCAAGTTCACATCCTTGCGGGTCACCAGAGTCCTAATCATGGGCAGCTGTTCCGTAGCCATCGCTGTTCCTCCTCTACTTTTTTCGAGTTTGGGACCAATTGTTAAACAGCCTCTATTCTCACAGTGAGAATTTCGGACAGGGCGAACATATATTGGCACAAGCAATCAGTAAAGATGCTTGACCATTTATCATATCATATTTTAGCTAAAAAGTCAATATTTTATGACAAAAAATAGCCAATTTTGGCTATTTTTGGGTATTAATTAATATTTTTATTTTAGGCTTCCCCAATTTTGGCCTATTTTAAGATGAGTTTGGATGGGTGCACGCAGTTGATAAATTGATTCCATGGTTTTTTTAACCAGGGCCGAGACTTTGGCAAGGTCTTTACTTGGTACTTCAAAAACCAATTCGTCATGGACTTGGAGCAGCATTTTGCTATCAGCTGAAATTTCAGGCAGCTGCCGATAAATTTCAATCATTGCCAGCTTCATCAAGTCGGCCGCTGTCCCCTGAATGGGGTGGTTGATGGCCATGCGTTCGGCGCTAGCGCGGACTTGCTGGATATTGGAATTGATTTCAGGCAAGTAGCGACGGCGGCCAAAAAAAGTTTCAACATAGCCGTTGGCTCGGGCTAGTCGCTTGGTGTTTTCCAAATAATCATAAATTTCATGATGGATTTCAAAATAGCGGTCGATAAAATCCATGGCGCGCTGACGACTGATGCCGGTGCTGCTGGCCAACCCCCAAGCGCCTTGGCCGTAGATGACGCCGAAGTTTACGGCTTTGGCGGCATAGCGCATTTCGGGAGTGACTTGATCAAGCGCCACATTATCGATTTCCGAAGCGGTGCGGCGATGAATGTCTTCGTTGTTTTTGAAAGATTCAATCATTTTACGATCATTGGCCAGTGAAGCAATAATACGCAATTCAATTTGGGAATAGTCGGCCGAAACCAGTTGATAGCCGTTTGGGGCGACAAAGGCCTCGCGGATTTTTTGGCCCAGTTCGGTGCGTACCGGAATGTTTTGCAAATTGGGATCGGAGGAAGACAAGCGGCCGGTGGCGGTGATGGTTTGATTGAAACTGGTGTGGATTCGTCCATCCGAACCAATTAATTTTGGTAGGGCATCCAAATAAGTTGATTTAAGTTTGGCCAGTTCGCGGAATTTGATAAGATGATCAATAATTTTGTGACTGCCTTGGAGTTTTTCCAGTTCGGCAGCTGCAGTGGAAACACCGGTTTTGGTTTTGGCCAAACCTTGGGTGGAAATTTGTAATTTATCAAACAATACCTCCTTAAGTTGAAGGGGTGAAGCAATATTGAATTTGGTTTTGGCTAATTTATAAATTTGGTCTTCCAGATTCTCGATATCTTTGGTGACTTTTTTGCTCATGGTTTTAAGCAGTTTTGGATTAAGTAAAATGCCTTGGCGTTCCATATCGGCGAGAACCGGAATGAGCGGGACTTCAATTTTTTCCAAAAGACCTAGATTATTTTTAGCGGCCAGTTCTTGGCTTAGGGGTTTAAAAAGTCGCCAGGTAAAATCGGCATCTTCGCAGGAATAGTCCGAAACTTTTTTAAGATCCACTTGTTTTAAGGAAATTTGGTTTTTGCCTTTGCCAATTAAATCGGTGATTGGCTGCATTTGGTAGCCAAATTCGCCAAAAACCAGGCCGTCCAAGTTGTGCTGGCGACTGCCGGGGTTGATTAAGTAGGATGCGACCATAGTATCAAATGCCAAGCCTTGAAGTTTGATGCCGGCAGTGGCCAAGGCTTCCAAATCAAACTTGATATTATGTCCGATTTTTTTGATTTTTGGGTTTTCCAAAAGGGGTTTGATTTTGGCAACCCAGGCTCGGTTATTGGCGGGCAGGTAGTAGGCTTGGCCGTCATGCCAAGCAAAGCTGATGCCCAGTAGTTCGCTGTTGAACGGATCCAGACCGGAAGTTTCGGTATCAACAGCCAGGCGAGTCTGTTTGCCAAGCTGTTCAAAAAAATTTTTGAAATCAGTCTCGGTATTTATTAAGTGATAACCCTGATTGGTATTTTTGGTTTTTGGGGCTTGTGAACCAAATTCAAAATGATCCTGACCCTGACGCGAATCAAGCTGTAGCTCCTTGGGCAGTTTATTAAGTAATGATTTAAATTCCAACTGCTGGAAGAGTTCCAGGACTTCGTTTAAATTGTAGCCGCTGACGCGGCTGTCGCTCAGTTTGAATTCAATTGGCACTTGATCAACCATCTGGCATAATCTTTTGGACATCAAGGCATCGGCTTGGTGTTGAGTCAGCAGTTCACGGTAGCGCTTGGAAATTTTTGGTGAATCAAGATTTTGATAGAGATTTTCTAGAGTTTTGAATTTGGTCAATAGGTCAATGGCACCTTTCTCGCCAATGCCTTTGACGCCGGGGACATTGTCGGACGGATCGCCGCGCAAGGCTTTGTAGTCAACCATTTGTTCGGGCAGCAAGCCGTCAAATTTTTCTTTGACTTTATTGATATCGTAAATGACAGTATCGGCCAAGCCCTTGCGCATAGTGTAGACCTCGGTATTTTGGTCGACTAATTGGAGGGTATCTAAATCGCCGGTGACGATGATTGATTTGATTTTTTCGACTTCCGGCTGGCGGACTAGCGTGGCGATGACATCGTCGGCTTCATAGCCGGTCAGTTCATAGATTGGGATATTGAAAATTTTAACGATTTTTTTGACAATCGGAAATTGCTGGTAAAGTTCATCGGCTTGCTTGACGCGCGTAGCTTTATATTCTTTATATTCCTGATGGCGGAAAGTCGGGGCGGCCAAATCAAAAGTCACGGCCAGGTAGTCGGGTTTTAAATCTTTTAAGACTTTAAGCAGGGTGACGGTGAAGCCGTAGGCGGCATTGGTGACCTGGCCGTCTTTGGTGGCCATGGTTGGCGGCAGGGCGTGCCAGGCGCGGTGCATCAGGGCGTTGCCGTCAATAATAACAAATTTTTCGATTTTAGCCATGAATTTATTATAACATTTTTGAGTTGAATAAAAAAAAGCGCGCCGTGCCATTATTCAAGGTGACATAACGCGCCGGGAGCTTGAGTGGTTCCCGATTTTTTCAAGCCGGGCATTCAGGGTCAAACAGGTTCATGGATTGTTTGAACCAATTCGCCCAGAACATTTGCCAAGTGACTTGCCTCATGGGGAGGCAGGGGCGTAAATGGCAGCCGATAGCAGGCCGGACATTGTTGTCCCATTATCATGTTGACGGCCTGTTTGACGGCAATGGGGCTGTGGTTGCCGATCAATTGGAAAAGCGGCAATAATTTCTTGAATTCCCGTTGACCACAGACTCGGTCAAGGTCAGTCAAGTCTTGGGCCAGTCTCACCAGGCGTTCCGGCAAGACATTGGCTGTCAGCGAGAAGGCACCGACATAATTACCGGTTTCCAAGAGGTTAAGCAACTGGTCGTTGCCACACCAGACTTTCAGGCCGCATTCCTTGGCCAGGCTTCCCAGAAACATCAGTGAGTAGACATCCAGGCCCACGGCACCGATCAGATTGGTGTATCCGCTGACCTCCTGGATAGCATTGATTTGGCGGATGTCATCACCAACGCCGATAATAATGGGAAAACCGGTTTTCAAGAGCCGTTGGTAATGGCAGGTGATGTCGCCATAGACTTTGGGCGGCATTGCCAGAATGGCGCTGGCGCCTTCGTTGATGGCTTTACCTATAAGCTGATAATCGCCCAGGGTACCATCAGTCTCGACGGCGACAACAATGGGTGCTCGTGTATTGACCCGAAGTACCATTCTCTGAATGAGCCCAAGGAATTCCTTCAGAGTGATGGTTTGAAATTCCCCGATGGTTCCGCCAACGATCAGGGCATCAACGCCGGAAATAAGCAGATGTTCAAGCAATGCTTCCTGCGCCTGATAGTCGAGAGTTGCCGGATCGCTGGCAACTACTCCCAGGCCGTTGTCTGAAAACATTGTTGGCAGCCAGGCCGCGCAACTAATATCGGCGGCCAATGCCGTGGTTAAGAGTTTTGGCCATTCCATTTTCAAGGGTCTTTTCTCCTATAATGTTATTGCCAACCAGGTTACGGGCCGTGGTTAGTTTTTCAGCCTACTAATTTGTCTGATAATTGTCAAATTAGGTTGGTTTTTTTGGATTTATCTGGTAAAATAATATTAACTTTATGTATCTTAGTAAGATCGAAATTCAGGGCTTTAAATCGTTTGCCCAAAAAACCATTTTGGAATTTCCACGGCCCGGCCAGGGCTGTCCTTTAGTTACGGCCAATGGCGAACCGATTAGCCAGGCCAGGTTGGAAAAAGGCGTTTGTGGCATTGCCTGCATTGTCGGACCAAACGGTTCAGGCAAATCAAACATTGTTGATGCGATCCGGTGGGTATTAGGTGAACAAAGCCTAAAAAGTCTGCGTGGCCGTAAATCTCAGGATGTGATTTTTTCGGGTTCGGAAAAAAAATCGCAATTGGGCTTGGCCCAAGTGTCGCTTCATATCAATAACGAAGACGGCGCGATGCCGCTTGATTACGAAGAAGTTGTAATCTCCCGAAAACTTTATCGCAACGGCGAGAGTGAATACCTGATCAATAAAAGCAAAGTCAGGCTGCAGGATGTTATTATGCTGGTAGCCAAAGCCAATTTCGGCCAGAAGAGCTACAGCATTGTTTCGCAAGGGTCAATTGATCAAGTGATTATGGCCAGTCCGGCGGAACGCAAGGATTATTTTGATGAAGCCGTCGGCGTTAAGGAGTTTCAATTGAAACGCGACCAGTCGATTAATAAATTGGAAAATGCCTGGAATAATTTGCGCCAGGTTGATGCTTTGTTAACCGAGATTACTCCCCGCTTGAATTCTTTGACTAGGCAAGTAAAGCGCTTAGAACGCCGGGAGAAAGTCGAACAAGAATTAAAGGAGATTTCTCAAAAATATTACGGTTGGCTACATCATCAGTTGATCGCCCAAATTCGCGAGTTGAAACCGAAATTACAAAATCAGGAAAAAAATTTGGCCGAATACGCCGCCGGACTCCAAGAATTACAAAACCAGTTGCGGGCTTTGGAAAAACAGGATTCGCGCAGCAAGATATTTAATGACTTACAGCAGCATTATCAAGGGATTTTGGAGCAGAAAAACAAGTTGCGCGAAGAACAGTTGATGCTGCAAAATAAGATTGAATTGGCCAAGCAGCGGCTGATAGAAAAAGCCGTGCCGTTGGCTTTGTCTGAAATTATCCAGCGCTTGAAAGAAATCGAGACTTTGGAAGATTCGATTATAACCAATATCGAAAGTCAGGAAGCCGCCAAATTGGCTCAGGCCAAGGCTGACGCCAGAGAATTAGCGCGCTTGATTAAGGATTTGGTTGGTCAACTAGAAAATCCCAAGTTTAAGGAAAAGGTCCAGGCCGAAATTGATCCTCAACTGTTGGAAGATTTGAAGGAAGTAGAAGCTGATTTGGCCGGGATTAACGAACGGCTGATTAAAGCTCAAGAAGAAATCCAGAATTTTAATCAGCAGGAAGAAAAAAAGAAAGGCAAATTTTTTGATCTGCAGCGCCAGATTACCAAGCAGCAGGAAGATTATAACCGAGTGGCCAGTGAAGTTTCGGGATTGCGAGTTGAGCTGGCCAAACTGGAAACACGCCAGCAGGATTTGCGTCAGGAAATTAAAGAAGAAATGGCTGGCCTAGCTTGGTTGGAAGGTTACCAAGTGCAAAATATCAATCAAGAAGAAGCCAAATCGGAAATCAACAAGCTAAAAAGACAATTGGAACTAATCGGCGGCGTTGATCCCGAAATTGTTAAGGAGTATGCCGAAACCAAAGAGCGCCATGATTTTCTTGACGGCCAGGCTGAGGATTTGCGCCAATCAATTACTAAAATGGAAAAAGTCATCAATGATCTTGATGATCAAATTCAGTTGCAGTTTGATACATCGTTTAAACATATTAATAAGGAATTTGCCCATTTCTTTCAGATTTTGTTTGGCGGGGGTAAAGCTGAATTGGTGTTAATCAAGGAAGATCAAGAACAAGCCGAGCAACAGACCCAAGTCCAGGAGACAGTGAGCGAAGATGAAGAATCAGCCAGCCAGGCGCCAGCGGGAATTTTGGACAGTCTGATGGCGGCGGAAGAAAAATTAAGTCCTAAGAGATTTTTGAAGCGCCGGACTGGCAAAGTAATTTCGGGGATTGATATTGTGGCCATGCCCCCGGGCAAAAAAGTGTCTTCAATCAGTATGTTGTCTGGCGGTGAGCGTTCGTTGGCATCAATTGCTTTGATCTGCGCGGTGATTGCCAATAATCCTTCGCCGTTTGTGATTTTAGACGAGGTTGACGCGGCCTTGGATGAAGCCAATTCCCAACGGTTTTCCAAAATTTTGGGTGAATTGGAACACAAAACTCAGTTTATTGTCATTACTCATAATCGGGCAACAATGCATCAGGCCGATATTTTATACGGTGTGACCATGGGTGATGACGGTATCTCCAAATTGATCAGTTTGAAATTGGAAGAAGCCCAAAAAATTGTTCGTCAATAATTTAGTTAAAAATAAGCAGCCTCAACCGGGCTGTTTTTGGTTAAAAAAATACCCCTCCGAAGTTCAATTGGTTGAAACGACCAAATAGAGATCGCGGCAGAAAAGAATGAAAAGAAACATCAGGCCTGTTCCCAAGATGAGTGGTTTGGAGACTTCCACTCTGGCCTGATCAAGCAGTTTGGTTGCCTGTTCGGTGGGGATACCCTCAAGATTGGGGGCATATTTGCGACGCTGGCTGAAGTACCAGGGAATGCAGCGAAGCGATAAGGCCAGCAGCCCCAGGGCTAGCAGGCATTCCATGGCAAAAAAGCCGTTGTGCAAGAATTTTTGTAAAAAGAGCTGGGCAGTAGTCATGGCTTCCTCCTGATGATTGGTTGGCGGTTTGATGTTTGATAATAAAATTATCAGGCCGAGGATGATTTTTGTCAATTAATGTTTACTCTTGACCTTTTTAAAAAAATTTGTAATAATAATTTATACCTTAGATATCTATGTCGCTAAGGTCAAAGGTCGCGGTCACGACGCCGCCCTCAAATGGCGTCCTTAATTCATAGATTTTTTTATTTACTTAAAAAACTATGCTAAAAATTAGATTGGCCAGAATTGGCAAAAAGAAAAAACCAATGTATCGGTTTATTGTTTCGGAAAACACCAAGGATACTTTCGGCAAGGCTTTGGAAATTTTGGGTCATTATAATCCATTTACCAAAGTAACCGAAGTCAATAAAGACCGGATTTTATATTGGATTTCCAAGGGAGCCAAGCTTTCACCGACGGTCAACAACATGTTGATTGATCAAAATGTTGTTAGCGGTCAGAAGGTCAAGGCTTCCAAAGCCAAACAGAAAAAGAAAGCCGGCGAAGAACCTGCTGCTCCAGCCGCCAAAGTAGAGGAGGCCTCTGTCGCTGCTGTTGAACCAAAAATTGAGGCAGCTGCTCCAGTAGAAGAGGCTGTGGCAGTTAAGGAAGAACCAAAAACCGATGAGCCAAAACCAGAAGCTTCTGGCAGTTAAAACTTAAGGTTATTTTGATTCAAGTCAACCCCGTTTATTGCGGGGTTGACTTTATAATAATTTATGTTATAATAGGATTGTTCCTTTTTTTAAAGGAATTGGTACCAGACTGTTTTTCTGAGACAACCCCTTGGTTGTATTTAGAAGGTCGGCAGACTGGTTGAATAGTAAGTAATTCACTTTTGGCTTAATGCTTAAAGTGGAGTAAGAAAAGCCTAATTATGGCTGAGAAATACAGCGATCAAGAGTTTGTCGAGTACGTTGTCAAGGCGATTGTAGCCAATCCCGGCGACGTTAAGACAGAACGAAGTGTTGACGAGATGGGCGTGTTAATTACGCTTCATCTAAACCCATCAGACATGGGTTATGTCATTGGCCGACAAGGTCAAACTGCCCGAGCGATTCGCACCCTGCTCAAAATTGTCGGGGCTAAGAATAACGCTCGAGTCAACTTGAAGATCAACGAACCGGAAGGTTCCAGACGATCTCCTAGATCTGCTGAAGCTGATACTTCAGTGGTAGATGATCTAAAAATCTAATTGGATTTTTGAACAAAACCCCAGCATTAAAGCGGGGTTTTGTTTTTGTTAAATTTAGTTAGAAAATGCTATGATATTTAAGTAAGGATTTATGAATTTTTCATCTAAATTTATAAAATATATTTTGCTATTGGCAGCGATTGGCGGGGTATTTTTGTTGGTTTACTCGCCGCATTTTTCTTACCCCTTCCCTTTTCATGTTGATGAATGGCACCACCTTTCCGAAGCCTTGAGGATGCATGATAATTATTTTGATTATTTAACAATGGAACCTCAGCGGCGGGCCAGTGGTTTGGAGTTGGGATTTCATTTTTTCTTGTTTGGATTGTCGTGGTTTGGTGATTTGGTATTGTGGTATAAATTTTTGCCGGCAATTTGGGCGGCAATCGGGGCGGTGGTTTTATTTTATGTCGTTTATCAAAAAACCCAGCAAGATTTTTTAACCGGTTGGCTGGCGGTTTTATTTTTTGGGTCAATAAAATCAAATGTCAACTTAATGGGGCTGTGGTTTTTTACCCCCCTGACTTTGGCGATTCCCTTTATATTTTTGTATTCATATTTTTTGGATCAGGGAATCCAACACAAGAATAAAAAACAAATTTTAATGAGTTTGGTGATTATGGCCGGCTTGACGCTTGTTCATCCGATATCGGTTTTATTTTTTTTACCCATCGCCGCGGTTTATGGAATTTTTAATTATCGTTATTTAATCAGTGAAATTAAATTTTTTTCAATTTTTATAATTTTATTTTTCGCCGGAGTCGGGTTTTATATGGCAGTAATGGGGGTAGGTATTAGTACGGTTTGGTTTAGGCTGTGGCAGCAGATTCAATTTAAGTCCGGTTGGGGCGTTTTGGAACTCAATAATTCACCCTTGGAACTTTATAGCTGGATTGGCTATTTGCTGGCCTTGGTTGGAATAATCCAAATTATTATTGTCAGAAAGTCAAAACAATTTTTACTGTATTTGATTTGGCCCTTGGTCTTAGTTGGATATTTAGTTTTTTACCAATGGCAAGGATTTTCAATACTGGCTCCCTATCAGAGAAATTGGTATTATTTGGTAATTAGTTTGCCAATTTTAAGCGCTGTTGGCTTGAGTGCGGTGATTAGAGATGTCGTTTATTTTATTAGGAAATTGAAGGCCGGCGTTAGTTGGCAGCTTGATAAATTGGCAGTCGTTTTAATCATTGTAACAACATTTGGTTTGGTATTTTTTGGTTATTACCATTTGCCGCCAAAACTTGATTTGTATCGGACAATTGATCAAAATGATTATCAAACCTTACTGTTGATGAAAACCTTGCCAGCCGGTTTGGTAATTGCCCCGTCGTTTATATCAACGGCGCTTTACCCGGTGTCCGGGCATGAACCGCTGGGGACAATCGCTTTTTACGGCAGTCGCCGCGATGTCGAAGATTTTTTTGCCGCCCCGGATTGTGCCGCCCGATCCCAAGTGCTTAAGGATAAAAATATAGATTACCTGATTTCTCCTTATCCGATTGACTGTGAGTTTGGGACATTGATTAATCAGGTTGGCCGGAATAATATCTATCAAATAATTAATTTATGACCGCATCAAAATTAATCAGTATTGTTTTGCCTTGCCGCAACGAAGAGCAGGCTGTCGCTCATTGTTTGCAGGAGGTTGAGCGAGTGATTAAGACAAGTAATTTGAATGCCGAAGTGATAGTTTCGGATTCGTCACAAGACAAATCACCAATGATTGCCAGAGAGTTTGGGGTAAATCTAGTATCTCACCAAAAAGAGGGCTATGGTGCCGCCTACTTCGAAGGTTTTAAGGCGGCTAAAGGGGAGTATATATTTTTGGCAGACTGCGACGGAACTTATGATTTTGCCGAACTTCCAAAATTCATCAGTTATTTGGATCAAGGATATGATTTTGTCATCGGTGACCGTTTTTTGGGAAATATCGAAAAAGGTGCGATGCCTTGGCTGCACCGCTACATTGGCAGTCCCCTGTTGTCATTGATTTTTTCGTTTTTATTTTGGAAAAAGATCGGCGATATTAATTGTGGAATGAGGGCTTTGACTAAAGAAGCTTTAAGTAGTTTAAAACTGCGAACGACGGGGATGGAGTTCGCGTCGGAGATGGTCATTAAGGCCAGCCGGCAGAACTTAAAAATTAAAGAAACGCCAATTAATTATTTTAGACGCCAAGGCAAATCGAAGCTGCGATCATTTGCCGATGGCTGGCGGCACTTGAGGTTTATGTTGCTGTATAGCCCTTGGTTTTTATTTTTAGTTCCCGGCAGCATTTTGTTTTTGGTCGGGTTGATTCTGTTTTTAATATTGTTGTTTCAGCCGGCAATCTGGGGGCTAAAGTTTTATTACCATCCGATGTTTTTGGCTTCCGCTCTGGTGATTACCGGTTATCAGCTGATAATTTTTTCGGTTTTTGCCAAAACTTATGCCATTACTCATCTGGGTGAGCAGAGTGTTATTTTAGGACGGCTTCATAAATTTTTGACGATTGAAAAAGCCAGTTTGTTTGGCTTGGGGCTGGGCTTTTTGGGTCTTTTGATTTATGGTTATATTTTTTACCATTGGGTTAAATCGGGATTTGGCCCTTTGGCCCAGGTACAAAATTCAGTTATCGCTTTGACTTTGATCGTATTTTCTTTGCAGACAATCTTTTCTTCATTTATGCTTAGTATTTTGGGCATCAAGGAGGAGTAATGAAAATTGCCATTTTTCATAATTTTTTGGATAATATCGGCGGCGCGGAAATTGTTAGTCTTACTTTGGCCAGAGAATTGGGGGCTGATATTTATTCAACCAATGTTGATCAAGAAAAAATTGAGAAAATGGGTTTTGGTGACATTATGGTAAGATCAATTGGCCGAGTGCCAATCAACGCCCCGCTTAAACAGCAATTGGCATGGTGGCGTTTTCGATTTTTGAATTTAAAAAATCAGTATGATTTTTTTATTATCAGCGGTGATTGGGCGATGAGCGGAGCGGTTAAAAATCGGCCCAATCTGTGGTATGTTCATTCGCCGATTCGGGAAATTTGGGATTTGTATGAATATACCAGAAACAATACCGTTCCGAGTTATTTGCGGCCAATGTTTGACGGTTGGGTAGTGATTAATCGTTTTTTTAATCGTCGCTATATTAAGCAAGTTGATAAAATTGTTTGCAACTCGGTTAACACCCAAAATCGGGTTAGTAACTATCTAAAGCGCGATGCGGCGGTGATTAATCCGCCAATTAACACTGCTAAATTTTATTTCCGCCAAAGCGGTAATTTCTGGCTTAGTGTTAATCGTTTGATATCACATAAAAAAATTGAGATTCAACTGGAAGCTTTTCGTCAGCTACCTCATGAGAAACTGATCATCGTTGGCAGTTATGAAAAATCACGCCACTTTCAATCATATGCTAAATATATTAAAGACTATAAACCGGCCAATGTCGAAATTCGTAGTTGGGTGGAGTTTGAAGAATTAGTGAATTTGTATGCTGACTGCAAGGGCTTTATTACCACTGCTTTTGACGAGGATTTTGGCATGGCGGCGGTGGAGGCGATGGCTTCCGGTAAGCCGGTGATTGCCCCTAATCAGGGAGGCTATCGGGAAACGGTGGTTAATGGCCTAACCGGTTTATTAATTGATGACTTAAACGCCGATCGTTTAGTCTCGGCAATGATTGAAATCAGCAAAGAGCCGTTGAAATTTAAATCAGCCTGCTTGGAGCAGGCCAAAAAATTCGATACTAAATTTTTTATTGAAAAAATTGTTAAATTATTGAATTAGTTTGGGGTTGCCTTCAGCTGATTTCTGATTTGTGTAGCGCTGATTTCTTCGGTGGCCTGATCAAGTCTGATTTCCCTGATGCCCCAGCCGACTTCTCGGCCATGGCAGACATCGGTGATATCGGGAATGGCAATAACTTTTATTTTATCACCAAAAATTTTTTTGAACATCTCAACTCTTTCTTTGATTGAATATGGGTTATGTTTGTCAATCGGCGTATGGCGCAAAGCCACGCAGACATTTTTTCCTTCAGCCAAAACTTTGTTAATCAGTTTGATGTGCCCTTCATGCAATGGTTGGTAGCGGCCAATAAAGATTGAATATTTTTTTGGCTTGAAGTGGTTATTCAAAATTAAGTCGACGCATTCTTTAAGGTTTAATTGATCAGTTGGTAATTCTAAAGCATTGTCCGGCTCTTGATAAGGCGCATTAATCCCGGTAAAATCAGTGATTTTACCGGCTAAAGCTTTTTGGTATAAACCTTTAACATCTCTCTTGATACATTCATCTAAATTACACCTGACAAATATTTCAATAATATTTGGATATTTTATTTTAATTTCTTCGCGTACCGCTTTGAGCGGACTGACTAAGGCAACAATTACATTGGTGTATTGACTAAAACGCCAGGCCATTTCCGCTACCGCAAGCATGTGCATTTTTCGTCCGGTTTCGGAAAAATCAGTGTTGTTGATTATTGAGCGGATATCATCGCCATCTAAAATTTCGGCGGCAATATGCCGGCTTAATTCCCGGGCAATTGTTGTTTTGCCACTGCAGGGCAATCCGGTTAGCCAGATTATTTTATTCATATCGTTAGGTTAATTAATGGCTGCGCCAAGAAAAGGTTTTTTGGGCCTCGGGCGACAGATTAGGATTATAATATGGATCATCTTGCTCTAAAATATGTTGCCATTTTTTTTGAAATATTTTTTTGTCCGCCAAATTAATGTCTACTCCCCTGGTGGCCGACTCGTGATGGTAGAGTTCAGCCAAGGGAGTGTAGACAATAAGGTATCCGGCGTGCCTTAGCCTTAAACAAAGATCGATATCGCTGTAGATTATTTGATAGCTTTCATCAAAACCGCTAATAGTATTAAATAATTCTTTTTTGGTCATTAGGCAAGCGCCGGTTACTGCTTGGTAATTTCTGATGGAGCTGGCAAGGTTAAGGTAAGTCCAGCTATTGGGCCAGAAACAAAAAGCATGGACGGCGAAAAATTCTTTACCAACGATTACACCGGCGTGTTGAATTAAATTGTTGTAATAAAGCAATTTACTACCGACCACACCAACCTCCGGCCTTTGGACCTGTTCAATCATCGCCCTTAGCCAGCCGGCATTGATTATTTCCGTATCATCATTCAAGAATAGTAAAATATCGCCATTAGCTTGACCGGCGCCAAAATTATTAATTGCCGAATAATTGAATTTTTTGGGGTAGTCAATAATAGTTATTTTATCAGACAGTGCTAATAATTTTTTAAAGCAAATTTTAGTTTCTTCTTTTTTTGAATCGTTATTAATAATTATAATTTCATAATTTGGGTAATTCGTTTTAGCAATAATACTATGAACACATTTGGCAATCAGTTCCGGTTGATCCTTGGTCGGAATAATGATGCTAACTAGATTATTTTTATTAAGTTTGTATCTGACATAAAACTGCTTTGTTTCTTTATTCATTTCGACTTGACCATCAAGGCCTCTTCTTTTCAGGGCGGCTTCTAAAACTAATTTTGTTTGAGTTAGACAGTAAGGTTTATTTTCGATGTCGGCGGCAACTGACGAGTTGGCCATTTTCCAATGATAAAGAATTTTGGGGATGTGGAAGATGTTATTGGTTATTTCAGTTATTCTCAAAAATAGGTCATGGTCTTGGGAACCGTCGTATTCGGGCTTTAAGCTCCCAACTTTGGCCATTATTTCTTTTCGGATGACAGTCAAGTGGCCAAAATAGCAGACATTTAAAAGCAAATCTGGACACCAATCCGGTTTGAAAGTCGGGTGGGAATGAAAACCGTCAAGGTCTATTTTATCTTCATCACTGTAAATCAAATCAGCTTCGGGATGCTGATTAATTTTTTTTACCACCTCGGCCAAGGCGTCGGGGGTCAGCTCGTCATCGTGATCCATCAAGGCAATAAATTCTCCACCGGCCAATTTCAAAGCCTCGTTTGAGTTTTGGGATATCCCTTTGTTGGCCGGCAGATGAGTTAGTTTTATCCGCGGATCATTGGCATAATGGTCAAGCAATTTGGCAATATTTGATTGTTGGCTGCCATTAGCGAGACAGAGTTCCCAGTTGGAATAAATTTGTTTTAGAATTGAATCAATGGTTTGTTTTAAAATTTTTATCGGTAACTGGTAGACCGGCATGACAATACTGATTTTTGGTTGGATCATCAAAGTTGATAATTCTTTTTTTAATTTTTCAATCTCATGACGATGCCATTTATTTTGATTGGTTATGTATTGGTGGTAGTCAGTCTGGTTGATGGGTTTAACCTCAGTACCAAAATTTTCGGTCTGTTGTTGATTGTTTAACTGCAAAAAATCATAGGCGTTTTGTAGCGCTTGATAAGGTCCTTGACGAAAAAGAATCCTAAAGAACTTATTAAGCAATTTGGGATTTTTAATAACAAATTTCGGATATTTTTTAAAAACCAAGAAAGCCTTTTGGATTTTATCGGCAATTAGATTTTTAAGACCAGCATTTTTGATCCCGTAGAGATTGGCTTTTATTAGTCTGAAATAAGGCTGATAGTTTGATTTAAAACGCTTGATAAGTTCAAAATTAATAATTACTTTATTGGTTTTTAAATTATTGATGTAATCAATGATTTTTGTTTTGTCATATCGCTCTAAAACTAAATCATGATTATCACCGAGCTGATATGAATCACCTGATTCTTTAATGGTAACTATATTTTTATTGAGGATTTTTGCTTCGGCAACGACGATTGGGAAGGGATCATCGTATGACAGAGCTAAGACTAATTTGGCGCGGGGCAACCATTTTTGGCGGATGGCTGCTTCTGATTTTAGGCCAACGAATTTGACATTGGCCGGTATTCGCAGTCGGCGTTGTTTTATCCGGATTGGTTCAGGAGGTTGATATTTGATTGATTCAAAATTATATTCATCGTACTCAATAAAATTATGGTCAATTTTGACCGCGGCGGTGCTGCCAACCCAAATAAATTGATGGTTGGGTAAAGCCTCGGCGATTTCAAAAAATCGATCAATGCCCTTGCGGTGTTGGACGCAGCCGATTGTCAAAACATAATCATGGGTTAGTTCTGGTTGGCTGAGATTGGGTGGATTGAAGTCAAGGTAATATTCCATGGCTCGTGATTTTATGCCATAGTGTTTGAGCAATTTTTGTGAGGACTGGCAGACGGTAATGACCCGATTGAATTTTTTTAAGTCATTCAAATAAGCTTGGTGTTTGTGGATTGCCCTAAATTCATGGATAATAATTATCTTTTGGCAGTTAAAGTATTTTCCCAAATCTGCGGTTTCCAGGCTGTTGGCTATTATCAGATCCGGATTAATGGTGGTTTCCAAGTATGCCATTTTTTGTTGCTTGTCTGAACCTGGCAGATCGGTTAATCTGAAAATTTTAGGGTAAAGCCATTGGTCATCAACAATTCTTTTGCTTAGGATGTAACAATCAAATTGTGGCAATTGAATCAATCGGTCTATCAACTCTTTCAGTATTTTGGGCGCACCGGTTTTACTTTCTTCATGGACAATAAATAATATTTTTTTTCGGTTGAGTTTTTTAAAAGATTTTTGATCCGACGGTTGGGTATTTTTAGCTGGTTGTAGGATAAAGATTGAATTTTGGCTGGAAGCCTGGGAAACGACGATGTCAAATTTAAAGGGATAATATTTGTTGATTCGGTCAAAAAGTTTGATTAATGAATTGTGACTGAAGGTGTGAAAATGAATTGGGTATTCTTTGGCCCTGATTTCTCGGGCTTGGATGGTGGCGGCAGCTAGATCTGTTGTTTGGTTTACTTTTGTCATCCAATTTAGGTAGTGGATGAAGTCAAGATTTTTTCTTGATTCGTTGGTAGCCGAATAGTCGTTTTCGAGATGCTGCAAGCTGGTCAAATCGCGATGCCGATCAAAAGTTTGTTGGTAATTGGGAACAGTTAGAAATAGAATTCCGTTGTCTGGTTTTAAAACCCGGTGGAATTCTGCTAAGGCTTTGAGGGGATTGGCCAGGTGTTCCAATAGATGATTGGCAATGACGAAATCCTGACTAGCGGTGCCAATGGGTTTTAAGTCATCGGCTGGCGCGATAATTTCAGGGTTTATTATTGCCGCGGCTGGCACTTCGGGATATATTTTAATCAATTCCTCCTTGTTTTTGAAGTCAACATAAGTGACTTTGGCTTGATTAGGATTAATGGCCAACGGGTTATGGAGGGCGCCGATTTCTATTCCTTGGCCCTTAATGTAGTGATTTGCCAAATCATTTTGATTGAAGGATGTACTATTATTTTTTATGCGCGTGGGCTTGCTTGTTGATAGGTTTTGCAGAAGTGAAATTGTTTGATTATATTTTTTTCGGATAACTGTTTCTTTGCCCAAAATAAAATCCAACAGGCTGTCAAATTTTTTAAGGGATTTCCAAACCAAACTTTTTTCTATGCTATTGATTATATTTTCTCGCTGGATCAACATTTCATCTTTTTGTTCTATTGCTTTGCTTTGTTTGGCTAGAGTTTCGGTGTAGGCTTTCTCCAAGCGTTCATTTTTGGTCAAGGTTTCGGTGTAGATTTTCTCTAGGTGTTTTTTTTGTTTTATTAGTTCGTCTTTTGTGATATTCAATGAAATAACGGTTTGATTTATCAATGTGGCATGTTTAGCATAAAGATATTGCAGCCGCTCGTAATGCTGTTTGGCAGTCAGGCTATTTAAGAATGATGATTGTTTTTTTCGGTAGTAAAATAGCGGTTCGGAGAGGTGATAGAATTTGCATCCCTGGCTATAGGCGTTAATCCAAAATTCCCAATCTTCCAGGCCGTCCATATTTTGGTCATAACCGCCGCACTGTTCCCAAACTGTTGAACGGAAAATAGCGCAAGTGTCAATATAGTTTATTTGACTGATTTTGTTGATATCAAAATCAGTCAGGGAAATTATTTTATCGCTCAAACCAAACTCCTGGCGGTCGCTGTAAACAATATCAATTTCCGGCTGGCTAGTAAGAATTTTTAGACCGCGGTAGACATATTCGGGGTTAATTTTATTGTCGGCGTCCAGCGGTAATAGATAGGCGCCGTTGGCTTTTTCAATGCCATTGTTTCTGGCAACCGACGGTCCTTGATGGTTTTGACGGATGACATGATAAGTATCAGAATCAAGGTTGTTTAAAATTTCTAGAGTTGACTGGTCAGTTGAGCCGTCATCAATGATAATGACTTCGTAATTCACGCCGGTAATTTTTTCAATGCTGGACAAGGCTTCGGGCAGATATTGTCCATCGTTAAAACAAGGAATAATGATTGATAGGGCCACTGCCGAGGCATTGTTTTTTAAAGAAGTTTTTTGGGGATATTTCTCGGCGGTTTTGTGGCGATGAACAAAATGTGGCGATTTTAAGGGGATTAATCGCTCCATAAAATCAATGAATTTTTTTGGTTCGGTTTTAACATCAAAAATCAGTAAATCATCAGGCCTATTTTGGAAGTATTTTTTAACCGCAATTTCGTGTTGTTGCCAGTCGGAGCGCCATTGATTAATCACTTCTTCGGCTGTTTTAATCCCAAAAATTTTTTTGTAAACAGTAAGGTAACTACTGTCCCCCATGGCATGATTTTTTCGAGATTCAATCCAGTCGTCGACATTTCGTTGATTGAGAATAAATTTGGAATTGGGGTATTGGCGGTCTAACTCTTTGAAATATTTTACATGGGCGTAAACAGCTTTTCGGTCCATGGCCGGACTTAAATTTTCCATGTCGGTGTAGCAATCATATTGATCGTAGCCGGTTAGTAGTTTCAGATTTGATTTGTAATTTCTATCCAGCGCATCGGCTAGTTGTCCGCCATCCCAATGGACTGATTTTAAGCCATTAGCCAAAAAGAATTCATGAAGCGATATTGTTCCACACTTGTTGAATCCAATTTGAAATATTTTATTGAAAGATTTTTCAATCATTGATTTAACTTGATATATTCTGCAATAATTTCTTGAGGCGGCCCGTTTTTAATTATTCGGCCTTTATCTAGCCAAATGACTTGATGGCAATAGCGTTCAAGCAGGTCAAGCTGGTGACTGGCAATAATAACCGTTGCACCACCCTGAATAAACTCTTCTAATTTTTTTAATGACTTGGTTTGGAATTCGAGATCAGCGCCGGCTTCCAGCGCCTCATCAATTAAAATAATTTCGGGGTTTTTATGGCCGGCATAAAAAATCGTCGCACTAAAGCTTAGTCTGGCAATCATGCCGGAAGAAAATTGATAGACTTTAGCGTTGGTGTAGTCGTTTAATCCAGAAAAGTTAACAATTTCGGTGAATTTTTCTTTGATTTGTTTTGGGCTTAATCCCAGCAGTGCGCCAATCAGGTAGATATTTTCTTTCATCGTTAATTTAGGCATTAAACCGTGGCTAAAGCCGCTTAAATAAACCACTTCTCCATTGGTTTGGATAGCGCCTTCGTCAGCTTGGTAGATGCCGGCAATAATTCTAAGCAGGGTTGATTTACCCGAGCCGTTTTTGCCAATAATTCCCAAGACTGTTCCCGCCGGAAGATTAAGGTTGATGTTTTTTAACGCCCAAAAAATTTTTTTATTTTGCCAGTTGGCAAAAAATGTTAATAATTGAAAAAGTAGCCCCTCCCGTTTGATGGGATTGGCATTGAAGCGCTTGCC
>JAVEXP010000012.1:0-2671 GCA_034003985.1 Patescibacteria group bacterium
TCTGTAGTACCCAAATGTCGTTGTAGGACGGCAAAAGGTAAGACAGATGACAGGGACGAAGTCGTAACAAGGCATCCGTAGCGGAAGCTGTGGATGGATCACCTCCTTTCTAGGGAGATAAACATGGTTGGAGAGTTCGAATTCGACTCTTCATCCAATCGTCGACTCCACGATCGCCTTTTGGTGGTCGGTGAGAGGATTGGACTAATGTGAGTTTTTGTCACTTTTTGGTTGTTAAATCAGAGGGAGATTAATCGTTGACGGATTAATCTTTTTTTGTTATATTGGGGAAGTAATTTTTGGGGTTTGAAAGTTTTTTGGGGCGATTAGCTCAGTTGGTTAGAGCGCGTCACTGATAATGACGAGGTCCGTGGTTCGAATCCACGATCGCCCACCATTCAGTTTATAAGCCGGGTTAGCTCAGTGGTAGAGCGAAGGACTGAAAATCCTTGCGTCCCCAGTTCAATTCTGGGACCCGGCACCACTTGATTTTTAACTTGTTGAATATTTGAAAGGACCTGCTATCAAGCAGGTTGTTATTTATCGGGCTGTGGCGCAGTTGGCTAGCGCGCCTGCTTTGGGAGCAGGAGGTCGTGGGTTCAAGTCCCACCAGCCCGACCAGAAAAAAATTGAATTCGCTTGCGGGCCTGCCCGCCGAAGCGAAGCGTAGGCGGGTATAGTATAGTGGCTATTATGTCAGGTTTCCAACCTGAAGAGGCGGGTTCGATTCCCGCTACCCGCTCCAGGAAATTAAATTTAGATAAAAAAGTCGCCCTAAAGGGCGGTTTTTTGGTATAATTAAATCATCAAGAATAATTAAAAAATTATGAAAAAGAAGTTGATTCTAGCCCTGATTGTCCTGGTTATTGCCGCGGTGGCAGTTGGGCTTTATTTTTTTATGCCAAAAAAACTAAATCAAACAGCTGGTTTTTCGGGTCAGCGCTACAATACCGAGTCAACTGGTTTTGAAATGATTCAGGCTGATTTAGATGAAGGTAAAATTGATTTAGACACCGCTTTAATTTACAAAGTTCAATATTTGTTTGGCGATCCAAATTTGCCTGAACAATATATTACGCAAGCTGCTCCATTCGAGGACAACGGGGCTTTGGCTGAAATTCAGGAAAATTGGGACAAGCTGTCACCTGAAACCAAAGAAACTTTGGCGCCATATTTTAAACGGCCAGATGATCCAGATAGTTTTTTGAATCAGGCTTATACTAGCACTTGGGGTAATAATGATTTGGGCTTTTGGAATTTATTTATCGATGCGGCTCAAGCTTACGATCGACCAGTTGCCTACAAAACCGAGAATGCTTTGGAGACGGCTGACGGTAAAATTAAAGTTTGGTATCCGATTAAAAAGGTAATGCAGAATGGTGAAGAGACTGAAGTTAAATTATATTACAACACTGCTCAAAAGATTGTCGCCAACTTGAATAAGGATGGCGCTTATGCTCAATATGTCGGCTTGTTGGGTAAAGTTCCGCCGTCGGACGGCATTTTGGGTGGTGATGATAAAACTGATATTTATTTGGCAACTGGCGCTTATGCTCATTTGGCCGATGCTAATGGTGGTACTCCGTCGTTGGGGGTTAATGTGCCAGACAATGGTAATGGTAAAAGCAGCTTTATTGTCATTAGGGAAAACCTTGATGATAAAAATTTAAAGACTACTACCGTCCACGAGTTGTTCCACGCTTTTCAGCGGGCTTTTGATTGTAAATTATATCCAAGTAATTGGTGGTGGATTGAAGGCACGGCGGTTTGGGCTGAAGATTTTATTTATCCTAAGGAGAATACCGAACAAGGGTATGTGAGCAACTTTATTCCCAAGCCGGATACTAGTTTATTTAAGCGTGGCGACAATTTTGAATATGGCGCTTATGTTTTCCCCTTTTATCTTTCCCGGACATATGACCGAATGATAATAACTAAGATTTTTGAAGGTTGTAGTTTGTCGGCTGAACCATTGCAGAGTGCGGAAAATACCATTGACGGCGGGTTTAAGAAAAATTGGAAAGAATTTACTTTATGGAATTATAACAAGAAGCCAGTAGAAAATTACAAGAATGGTGATTTGAGCAAAATTTTTCCCGGCGACACTTCAGAATCAGGCGGGAATGCCGGACTTAATTTTGTTAGTGAGTTGGGTGAAATACCTTATGCGACCGCCGAGTTGGCACCGCTGACGGCCCAAGTAATCAGCTATGCTCTAGTTAATGATGATAGCCAGATCAGGAAAATGACTTTTCGTAATTTAAAGAATTTTACCGGTAAAACCGATCGGGCCGGAATTAAGGCGGTGATTTATCCCAAGTCCGGTACGCCTTATATCGAAGATTGGACCGAAAAAGGAAGCCGCAGTTTCTGTTTGGATAAGGCCGATGAAAATATTGACAATGTGATTTTGATTTTTTCCAATGCCGAATTAAAAAATAGTATTGCTGCTAGTGAAATTAAAATCAAGAATACCACCTCTTGCTATGATATTGATCAAGCAGAGACCATGACAGTTAATCCGATTTTTGCTGTCACTTCCGATTATGTCGGAACTTTGAAATATCAGGCCGTTGGCGCTTTGGAAAAAGATTCAGTTCCTGCTGATGCCAAGTATCCCTATTTGGGCAAGTGGACGGTGAATGTCAATTATTTTGAACACTTCCCTGCC
>JAVEXP010000006.1:0-52561 GCA_034003985.1 Patescibacteria group bacterium
TTATGTCGGAACTTTGAAATATCAGGCCGTTGGCGCTTTGGAAAAAGATTCAGTTCCTGCTGATGCCAAGTATCCCTATTTGGGCAAGTGGACGGTGAATGTCAATTATTTTGAACACTTCCCTGCCCAGAGCCTTTACGGTATCACGGCCACTGCCATGGACTATTCCTATGATCATATTTTGAAATTTGATCTTAGCGCTTCTTCGGTTATTGAAGACGGTACTTTTGAAATCGAAACTCAGGCGGGAGTATTCAAAACGCCCGGTTGGGATATTAATAATGAAATTACCGGGCAGACTGCCAACATTCCCCAAAACAGTACGGCCTTTGATTTAAGCGGCGTCCAAAAGGGTATGATTACGGAAATGACCGAACACGGCGCTGAAATCAGTATCCCGGATTTTGTGTTATATAATTCCGGCGGCTACCGCAATTTGCCCCATTCGATAATTCTGGAGATCAAAAATAATTGAAGCTTGGGTGAATAAGATTAAAGCTGGTAAATTTAAAGCCAAGGATTCGCAGGCTGAATACATTGCCGAACGCCGAGAAGCGGATACTCAGATCAAGAATTTCGCCGGTTTTGATCTGGCGATATTCGGTGGGGTTTATAAGGCATCGACTGATACCCAATTAATGATTGACACAGTAGAAATTTTACCAACCCAAAATTTTTTGGAAGTTGGTTGCGGCTGCGGGGTAATTGCGATGGCTTTGGCGCTGAAAGCCAAACAAGGTTTGGGAGTAGACATTAACAGCCAGGCAATCGCCAACAGTATTGTCAATACCAAAAAATATCAAATAGCCAATTTGGAATTTTTACAATCTGATTTGTTTGACCAGGTAAAGGGTAAATTTGATGTAGTCGTTTGCAATCCTCCTTACTCCAATCATCGAGCCGAAGATGAAGTTGCTAAAATGTTTTGGGATGATGATAATGAGATGAAAAGAAGGTTTTTTGAGCAGGTGGGAAGTTATTTGCTGCCAGGGGGCGTGATTTATTTTGGCTGGGCGGACTTTGCCGATATTGATGTTAATTTGCCATTTGAATTGGCTGAGAAAAATGGCTTTAAAGTAGTCGATATTAGCAAGAAAAAATCCAATCATCGTAACTACAGTTTGTTTGTTTTAAAAATTCAGCGAGTTTGATTAAATAAAAAATAGGTCCGGGATTAATCGGAGCTATTTTTTATTATTAAAGAAATTATTTTTACCAACCACCACCACCGCCTCCACCACCACCGCCTCCGGAAAATCCGCCGCCACCAAAACCCGAAGAGCTTCCCGGAGTTTTGGCTGCCGCGCTGATTGCGCTAGTAAAACTGCTGCTTAGTGAATGACTGAAATCACCAAGGTTGTTAGGATTGAAGTTAGTACCTTGATACCAGATTGGGGCATAAGTTTTGCCGGCTTGGCGCAGTTGGGCAAAAACTTGGGAGAACTGCTCGGCCCATTTTTGTTCAACGCCTAAAGCCAAGGCATGGGGCAAAAATTTTTCAAATAGTTCGGGAGTTTTGTTAGGCGGATTATGAAAGTTAAGCCGGTCTTTTTCGGTGACGGTTAGAAACCATTTAAAACCCGCAATGTGGTCTAGGATTTTTCGGCCTTCAGCAGTCGGTGCTTTGAGCAAAAAGAAAAACACCATGTTGATAATGGCAATAATAATTGAGGCGATAATCAGCGCCAAGGCGGCCAACCCTTGACCTTTGGCTTGAGGAAAGTTAATCAAGAGCAGAATAATTGATAAGAATAATCCGATCAAGAAATATTTAAGATTAACTTGGAAAAGTTGACCAACCACGGTTTGTCTTAATTCTTTTCGTAATTGGTTAATGCCGTCTTGGATTTTGGTGTGATGGGTTTGGTTGATTCTGATTTTGCCGGTGGTGGAAAAAATCAGGTGGTCGATGAACCGTTGTTGCCATTCGGTCGGCTGGAATTTTTGGTTGGTGGTTTTGGCGATAACATACTCTTTACCGTCTTGACCAATGGTTAAAACACCTTTGATGGCCAGATCCAGAATTTCACTGACAAAAACTTTATTGTCGAAGCCCATTTTGGCAAGATAGCGCATCTGGCCACTTGACATATTTTTCGGCGGTTCGTATTGTGGAATAATTGTCCCCTTTTCGGGGTCGCGGCCGACTTTTTTCCAGGCTAAAAAATAATATAGCAAAATAATCAAGATTGCGCCCAGACTGAAAATCAGGCTTTGATTATCAGTCATAAAATATTTAATTTTTTGCCATTGGGTCGGGGCAGCGATGACTCCTTTGGGCCAGCCAATCACAATTGTTAAACCTTCATAAGCATTCAATGTTTGAGTAGTATTAAAGATTATTTGGTTATCAATAATTTCGCTGGAAAAATTTTGATCGACTGAACCAGTTGGTCCGGTGTAACCGGTGGTTTGGATTTGGTCAGGATTGATGTCCCCGGGCAAAGTGACGATGGCTGAAGTATAATCAATGGGAAAAACCCAACCTTGGCCGGTAACATTCCAATAGAGTTCATCGTGGTCAGTAAAAAATCCAATTTGCCTCGTGGTTTGATATTTGAAAGTGTAAGTATATTGGCCCGCTGGCAAATAGTAGTCGCTTTTACCAATATAAGTTCGAATACCGTTATTGAGATTCTCAGTATGATAACTATCGGGCTCGCCATTGCGTAAAACTTCAAGGATTTTAAAATCAACATGATAATTGTTGCCAAGTCGGTCACGGTAGCGAGTTGGAAAATCGCGATAGATGCCCCGTTTGATTTCGTTACCCAAGGCATTGACAGTAATAGTTTCTTGAACAATCAGCGAGCCGTCGGCTTGAACGGTAATTTGGCTGTCGAAATTGGTGATTTTTTCTTTGGTTGGGATTTGGGCCAAGGTGGCATTTGCCAAGAAGCTAAAGGATAATAAGCAGATCAGAAATATTTTTTTAAAATAGTTAACCATAAATTTGATTTATTTCTATATTTTAAGGGTAACAATAATTTTCAATAAAAAAAAGAGAGGGGTGGTTATTCCCTCTGGGTTTCTTCTTGGTCTTGCCTGATGGCAAGCTGACGGAGAAAAGCTTCGAGCTCCCGCAGCGTTTGGTAGTAGGCAGCCTTGCGGCGGCCTTTGTAATCCCTCCATTCCTCCCGAAATGCAAAGACTTCATCTCTAACCGCCGATGGCAGTGAGCAGCCTTGGCAAACACCCCGCAGCCAGTTGATGTGACCGATGACCTGATTAAGTTCACCAAAATCAACGCCGTCAGTCTCGGCTTGGCGAAGTTGGATTCTTAGGCGGTGGACCCGGCCGCGCAGAGTTTTGAGAGTCTTTTGCGCCAAGGTTAATCGGGCACGACCTTTGCGGTCGGTGGTCAGAACAACGCCGGTAATCTGGTGGGCTTTGTACTTGCAACTGTTGCGCCGGATCTTTTTGTAATTGACCGTGAAGATCCCGTCTTGTTCAATTACGGTAATCAACTGTCTGATGAAGCGATCAGAGATTTTGTCTTTGCGCGACGAAATGGTGATATCGTCGGCATAGATTGAAAATCGGAAAGCTTCACGAGTCCGGCGACTTTTGCAGAGACCTTCAATGCGTTGGAGAGTACCGGTGGATGCCAATGCCAGATTTGCCAGATAAGGCGAAGTAGGTGCACCTTGGGGCAACCTGCCTTGGTGAGTGGTCAGCAACAACATCAATCGAATGAATTCTTCGTAGATTGCCGGCACTTCGGATTCCTTTAATCCCTTGTAGCCAATGAGGCGTTCTGGCTTGAACATGGTGCGATACATCCGTTCAAGCAGTTGACTGGTAACTGAGGGGAAGAAATCCTTAAGGTCGACGGTTAGAATCCATCTGGGGACTTGATAACCAATCACCTTTTTGGGGTTGTACCGATTAGGAATGGTGATGTGAAATCTGGCATTGTCAATCGGTGAACGCCCCGGCTGAAAACCAAACATCCGGTTATCAGTTGACCAGCGGTAGAAGAAGAACAACATTCCTGACTGGACAATTTTGAGATCTTCGCATGGTTCATGCAGGATTCTGACTCCCCCGCTAGATTTGGGTTTGCGAATCGTTGAATAACCGCCGCTCTCACTGGATTGTATTGCCTCAATAGCATTAACAACCACCTGAGAGCCAAGACCACAGCAAGTGCCTGCCAGGTGGCAGGCTTCTTCGAAGGCATTTTTTCCTCTCATCCCAGCTTCCTTCCATTGTGGTTGTAGTGAACAAAAAAGGTGGGGAGGTTGAAAGCACGCGCTTGAACCTCCCCGTAACGAACTCACTGGATACAGCTCAGTCGTTCAACAACCCGAGGGTCATTGCTCAGTCTGAGTTGATTTTTTAGCCGTCCGATTACAGACGACCAGCCTTGTATGTTGATTTTGTCATGTCTTATGGCAGCGTTGCTTCTCTCTTTGACCTTAGCGGTTCTTGGAAAAGCTAGGTCTACCACGATTTTTTCCACATGACGATCCGTAGATCAATATCGAACACACTCAGCATGACAGTTCGTTATTATAAAGATACAACTATTTTTAGCTTTTTTCAATCGGGGTACAGTCTTGACAAAAATCAACATTTGTGATAAGGTAGAGTATCTTCCAAAAACTGGAAGTTTTTTAATAACGCCTATGTTCAAAATTATCCAACGAATTAATCAGCACAAAACCGAATTAGTGGTCATAATTGTATTAGTGGTGGAATTTGTCTTTCCTCACTATACTTTGGCTGAAATTAGCCAAGAAAACAGCATTATGCTGCCCAATTTGGTAATCAGTTCAACTGGCGTCCAGCAGGGTCAGGCTGCTATGACCAAAGCTAACGAAACGATTAGTTTAATTAGTCCAACCAAGGACTATGAGGTAATCGCCACTTACGAAGTGCCGGTAACCGCCTATTCTTCGACGGTTGATCAGACTGACAGCACTCCCTGCATTACCGCCAACGGTTTTAATCTGTGTGAACACAATCAGGAAGACATTTTAGCGGCTAATTTTTTGCCTTTGGGTGCTAAAGTCAGAATTCCCGAGTATTTTGGTGACCGAATTTTTACGGTCCAAGATCGGATGAACGCTCGTTATCATTACCGGGCCGATATCTGGATGAAAGATCGGACGGCCGCTTTGGCTTGGGGGCTAAGATATGTCAAAATTGAAGTAATCAAGTAAGATTGAAAATAACAAGAAATGGCTTGATTTTTAAGCCATTTTTTGTTACACTAATTCAGTCTGACAAATAGCAATTGATTCAGGAGCGATGTTGCGGCCCGGTTATTGCTTGCCAAATTGGGCCACGTAGCCAAGTGGTAAGGCGGCGGTCTGCAAAACCGCTATTCGCGGGTTCAATTCCCGCCGTGGCCTCCAAAATATCAACTAAGAAGAAAGGAATATACTCCAATGAATGTTACCGAGTTAGCCAGAAAATTAAAAATTCCCACTAAAGAACTGTTGGAAGTTTTGCCGGCGGTTGGCTTTGATATTGGCCGTCGGGCGATTAAGATTGATGATCGGCAAGCTCAGAGGGTAATTGAGCAGTGGCCCAGATTATTGGTCAAGTATCGTGAGTTGACCAGCCCGGAAGAAGCCGAGGTCAAAGCCAGCGGCGATCAAGCGGCGGCGGAAGTCAAAAAAATCAATATCCCCTCTCAAATCCGAGTTAAAGATTTTGCCGCCAAATTGAATATTTCATTATCCAAACTGATGGCCGAGTTGATGAAGAATGGTGTATTATCTTCAATGAATGAAGCAATTGATTTTGATACGGCGGCAATCGTTGGTTCGGAGTTGGGCTTTGAAATAGTTCAAGATACTGCCAGTGTTGAAAATTCAGAACAAGACACCGCTCATAAATTAGAAAGATTATTAAGTGATAGTACTGACAATTTGTTTTCTCGTCCGCCGGTGGTGGTGATCATGGGTCATGTCGATCATGGTAAAACCAAATTATTGGATGCGATTAGGAAGACTAATGTGATGGAAGGTGAAAGCGGCGGCATTACCCAGCATATCGGAGCTTATCAAGTGACGGTTCCTTCAAAGGAGGAAGCGTCATCCCGAGCGGAGCGAGGGATCTCTCCCCGTCATTCGACGGGTCGAGGTGATACTTTCGTAAACCGAACTATCACCTTTATTGATACTCCTGGCCATGAAGCTTTTACGACCATGCGTTCACGCGGCGCTCGGATTGCCGATGTGGCAATTTTGGTGATTGCGGCTGACGACAGTATCCAACCACAGACCAAAGAATCAATTAAAATCATTAAGTCGGCTGGTTTGCCAATGATTGTAGCGATTAATAAAGTTGATAAACCGGATGCCAACCCCGAAAAAGTCAAACAAGACTTGGCCACCATGAATTTGGTGCCCGAAGAATGGGGCGGCAAGACCATTGTGGTGCCGATTTCGGCCAAACAAGGAATTGGGATTGATGACTTGCTGGATATGATTTTATTGGTAGCCGAAACTGAGAAGGATCAAATTGTGGCCAACCCTAACAAGTTGGCAGTTGGTACAATTATCGAATCGCATTTAGATAGAGGTGAAGGTCCGGTGGCAACCGCCTTGATCCAAGCTGGAACTTTGAAAAAAGGAGACTTGGTTGAAGTGTCTGGAAATTTTTACGGCAAAATCAGAGTGATGAAAGATTACACCGGCAAGGAAATTGACAAGGCTTTGCCTTCAACCCCGGCCAGAATTATCGGGCTAAAAGCGGCACCCAGCGTTGGCGATGTTTTGGAAGTCGTGTCCGAGGTAAATAAACACAAAAAACTCAGCAAGTATCATTTGACTCAGCAGGCCGTGGATTACAGTCGACCCAAAGAAACAACTGATGAGGGCAGTAATAATACCAAAAATTTGAATTTGATTTTACGGTCCGATGTTTTGGGTTCTTTGGAAGCAATTATTGCCTCACTGTCCAAATTGGATAATCAGGAAGTGGCGGTTAATATTATTGCCAAAGGCCTGGGTAATGTGATTGAAACCGACATTGAACGAGCCGCCGCCAGTAAAGCGATTGTGATGGGATTTCATGTTAAGGTTACCCAGCAGGCTGAATTATTGGCCAAGGAAAAGAAGGTAGAAGTAAAAAATTACGATATTATTTATAAATTGTTGGAAGATGTTCATGATCGACTTGAAAAGATGCTAGTACCCGAAGTGATCAGAACCGATTTGGGCAGGTTGAAGGTCTTGGCGGTATTTCGCAAAGAGCAAAAGAATATGGTTGTTGGCGGGCAAGTATTGGACGGCCAGATTAGCGCTAATACCAAGGTGGATGTGATGGACGGCAAATTTAAAAAAGCCACTGGGTATGTTACTCAGGTGCAGGTCAATAAAGTCAATGTTGGTGCGGCAACCAAAGGCCAAGAGTGTGGTTTGAGCTATGACGGTAAAGCGGTAATTGAACAAGGCGATATTCTTAATGTCTATAAAGAAGAAATCAAAGACAAAAAACTTGAGAACTAATTTGTCATTTAGCCATGTCTCATCGTATCCCTCAGGTCAATGAAGTTATCAGGCAAAATTTGAATAATTTAATTTTGACCGAACTGGAATTTCCCAAAAATTCTTTGGTGACTATTACCCGAGTGGAGACTTCCAAAGATTTGCGCCATGCCAAGGTCTGGGTTTCAATTATTCCGACAGTCTATACCAAAAAACTTTTAGACAAGCTGACTAGTAAAGTCAGTCACTTGCAATATCTCTTAAATCAAAAGTTATCAATGAAGCCTTTGCCTCGTTTGCGCTTTGTGGTTGATGATACTGAACAAAAAGCCGCGGGCATTGAGGAAATACTTGACCGAATCCAAGAAAACGGCTAGAATGACTGGCTATGGATTACGGACTCACTAGCCAAAAAATTAAGCAGACAATCAATCAAGCCGATAATATTTTGCTGGTTGCCCATCAACAGCCCGATGCCGATGCGATCGGCAGTTTGGTGGCGTTTGGCCATTGGCTTGATTTTTTGGGTAAACCATATCGACGGTTTTGTGTGACTGAAGCGCCAAGAAATTTGGACTGGTTGACGGTTTTTCATCCGATCACCAGCCAGATTGAAGTTTTGAATAATGATTATGATTTGGTGGTGGTTTTGGATTGTGGTGACTTGGATTATGCCGGCATTAGAATTTGGCTGGATGGCCGCCAGGCCAAGCCAATAATCATTAACATTGACCATCATGCCACTAATCAGTTGTTTGGCGACATTAATTTGTTAGACAGCAAGGCAGTTTCAACCACCCAGATTTTGTATCAGTTGTTTGATAATTTAAACTTTAAAATTGTGCCACCGACCGCCAGCGCGATTTTGGCGGGAATAATTTATGATACTTACAATTTTACCAATCCAAACACTAATTATGAATCATTGAATGTCGCTGCCGGCTTATTGTTGGCTGGTGCTTCCCTGCCCCAGGTTAGTGATTCAATTTTAAAAAATAAAACCATTGAGATTTTAAAAATTTGGGGCCGAATTTTAGCGCGGTTGCGATTTAACCCGATTTATGGCGTGGCGGCTACGGTGATTACTGAACGGGATTTTGAAGGAATTGCTAACCGATCCGAAGTGACCGAAGGAATTGCTAATTTTTTGAATAATATCACCGGTATTAACGCGGCTTTGATTTTGGAACAGCAGCCCGGTGGAACAATCAAAGGCAGTTGGCGGACTAACAGTGATTTGATTGATGTGGCCAAATTGGCTAAAATATTAGGTGGCGGTGGACACCGGAAAGCCGCCGGCTTCAAGTTGAATGGTTGCTTAAAAATTGATAATGGCGTTTGGAATATTGAATAGTTGGGCCTTGATAATTGGGTATTAAAATTTCAATATTCAATTATTAATTTCTAACGACTGAATAATATGTATTTAATTCCCACGGTAGTTGAAAAATCAAATTTTGGCGAACGGGCCTATGATATTTATTCTCGGTTGCTCAAAGAACGAATCATTTTTTTGGGTTCACCGATTGATGACGCGGTGGCCAACACGGTCATTGCCCAGCTGTTGTTTTTGGACAGTGAGGACACCAAACAGGACATTAAATTGTATATCAATTCGCCCGGCGGTTCGGTTACAGCCGGGCTGGCAATTTATGATACAATGCAATATGTTAAAGCTGATATTATGACGATTTGTATCGGGATGGCCGCTTCGATGGGGGCAGTTTTATTGGCTGCCGGCCAAAAAGGCAAACGAATTGTCTTGCCTAATTCGGAAATAATGTTGCACCAAGTCATGGGTGGGGCTGAAGGTCAAGCAACGGATGTTAAAATCAGAGCCGAGCATATTTTAAAAATCAAGGATCGGCTGAACCAGCTTTTGGCTAAGCATACCGGCCAGCCAATCAGAAAAATTGAACAAGACACCGACCGCGATTACTTCATGAGTCCCGAGGAAGCGAAGAAGTATGGCGTAGTCGATAAAATAATCAAATAAAAAATTGGTTGACAAGTTTTTAGTTTTGGATTAAGCTAATTTTATCATTGAAAAGTGAAAAGGAGTTATCAAGAGTGCTATTTGTTTTTTGTTTTCATTAGGGAAGGCAAAATAAAAGGGATCTGACCCAATGATAGCCAGCAACTCGGCCGCAGTGGTGTCTGAGTGCTAAATTCAGCCCAGATTGCCTGATTGGCAATCAGTCCGGGGGAGATAACAAGGATTTGGAAAAGCTCTTCGTCGTTGGAGAGTTTTTTTAGTCCAAAAAGCCGGTCTTCCCCCAAAGATCGGTTTTTTGGACTAAGTGAGTTCTGGATTGGCAAACACTTCTACTGAGGAGGATCAAGGTTATGAAGCCGGAGAATGATTTTGCCGAGGGCCCGTGCCCACATTGCGGGACGGGAATCTATTTGAGCTTTGTCCGCCATAATGGGTGCTGCCCCAAGTGCAGCCAGCCGCTCGCGGTGGTCAAGGGCGAGTTGAAGAAGGCTTCTGAAGCCAAGAGGAGGATCAAGGTTATGAAGCCGGAGAATGATTTTGCCGAGGGCCCGTGCCCACATTGCGGGACGGGAATCTATTTGAGCTTTGTCCGCCATAATGGGTGCTGCCCCAAGTGCAGCCAGCCGCTCGCGGTGGTCAAGGGCGAGTTGAAGAAGGCTTCTGAAGCCAAATCGGCCTGAGGATTCCCGATCAATTCGGGTTTTGCTGCCAAGGCCTTGAGTCCAGCAACAATGCTTTGTTTGCTGGCTCTTTTTTTTGCCTAAAATTGCTAAGACTTGCCAAAAATTTAAAACTATGTTAGTCTTTCAGCAGACTTATTTATTAATCAGAATATAGGGAACGAAACGACCGGAGACTTCAGAAATTGTTCGAAATGCCAGAAAACAGCTTTACCTGCCTATTTAGCTACTAAATTTCGTGGAATTTACTACTCTCATTATCAAAACGAAATTATAATCTGATTCATCATTGATGGTCAGACAGCTTTTGGCTAAGGTCAAAAGATCTCCGTAAAAAATTAAGTCGTTTGTTGCTCTATCTTCGTTGGAGATAGATTTTTATGCAAACAGTTTATTGGTTGATTGCTTTGTTTATGGCTTTGCTGGCGGGAAGCGGTTTTGGTTATCAACTGCGCAAGATGTGGGCGGTTAAAAAGAAGGATTTGGTTGAGACCAAGGTTGAAACTTTAATCAACGATGCCAAAGCCAAACAAAAGCAACTGTTGCTGGAGGCCAATGACAAGGCTTTGAAGATTATTGAAGACGCCAAGGTTGAGGAAAAAGAGCGTCAACAGGAAATGATTCGCGCCCAGAAGCGGTTGGAAAAGCGCGAAGGATTGTTCGACCAAAAATTACTCGAATTGGAAAGCAAGAAGCAGGAACTTTTGGATAAAGCCCAAAAGATTGAAAGTGTTAAGGAAGAAATCGGCAAAATTAAGGAAGAGCAGTTGGTCAAACTGGAAAAAGTCGCTTCTCTGACCAAAGAAGAGGCGCGCCAGGTTTTATTGGATAATACTGAAAGGCAGATGAAAGATGATTTGTTGGTTAGGATTAAAAAATTACAGGAGCAATCATCAATTGAAGTTGAAAGAAAGGCGCGCGACATTATCGCTTTGGCGATTCAGCGTTGCGCGGTTTCGCATTCCGCCGAAGGCACTACTTCCACCATTGATCTGCCGTCGGATGAATTGAAGGGCCGGATTATCGGGCGGGAAGGCCGAAACATTCGAACAATTGAACGCTTAACCGGCGTGGAAATAATTGTCGATGATACTCCGCAGGCCATTACGGTTTCGGGTTTTTCGCCAATCAGGCGCCATGTGGCCAAAAAAGCATTGGAGAATTTGATCGCCGACGGTCGCATTCATCCGGCTCGAATTGAAGAGGCAATTGCCCAGGCCAAACAGGAAATCGCCTTGGAAATCCAACAAGCCGGTGAGAACGCTGTTTATGAATTGGGCGTTACCGGTCTTGATCCCAAGTTGGTTCAAATTATTGGTCGCCTGAAATATCGAACTAGTTACGGCCAAAATATTTTACAGCACTCAATTGAGATCGCTCACTTGTCGGCATTGTTGGCCGAGATGCTGGGGGCGGATGTTACCATCGCCAAAAAGGGCGGTTTGCTCCACGATATCGGTAAAGCGGTTGACCACGAAGTTCAGGGTACCCACCCGGAAATCGGTTATGATATTTTAAAGAAATTTGGCGTAGCCGAGGAGATTGCTTATATTGCCAAGGCTCATCATGACGACAATCCCCAGACATTGGAATGTGTCATTGTTAAAGTGGCCGATGCGATTTCCGGCGCCCGACCGGGAGCCCGTAAAGATACTTATGAACAGTATTTGCAGCGTTTGGAAGAGTTGGAAAAGGTGGCTAATGCTTTTGACGGGGTGGAAAAATCTTATGCGGTTCAGGCTGGTCGAGAAATCAGGGTATTTGTAGTACCGGAAGCGATTGATGACTTGGCGGCCCACAAGTTGGCCGGTGAAATCGCCAGAAAGATTGAGAGTGAATTAAAATACCCTGGTGAAATTAAAGTTACGGTTATTCGGGAAACCAGAGTAATCGAATACGCCCGTTAATCAATCAAATATGAAAATACTATTCGTCGGAGATGTGGTCGGTAAAATTGGCCGTCAAGCCGTTGCTGAGATACTTCCTAAATTGCGCGAACAATACCAGATTGATTTGGTTATTCTTAATGCGGAAAATTCCGCCCACGGCGCTGGCATCACCAGCCGGACAATCAATGCTTTACGGCAAAGTGGTGCCGATTTCTTTACTTCCGGCAACCATGTTTTGTCCAAACCGGAGGCCGCTGAACTTTTGACTCTCGCTGAATCGGTATTGATCAGGCCAGCTAATTATCCGACTGATACCCCCGGCGCTGGCTATAAGCTGGTTGAAGTTGGTTCTCGTTCCGTTTTGATTGTTAATTTATTAGGGCAAGTCTTCATGAAAGAGGAAGTGGCCAATCCTTTCAAGACTTTAGACGAAATTTTGGCCAAGGTTGATGCCAAGAATTTAGCCGGGATTATCGTTGATTTCCACGCTGAAGCCACTTCGGAAAAAAATGCCTTTGGCTGGTATGCCGCCGGTCGGGTTAGCGCTGTTTTGGGTAGTCATACTCATGTTGCCACGGCTGACGCCAGAATTCTGGACGGCATGACAGCCTATGTCAGCGACGCGGGTATGGTTGGCGCGCGCGATTCGGTAATTGGCGACAGCCGCGAACCAATTATTAACAGTTTTTTGACCGGCGCGCCGATCAAAATTGACATTCCCGAATCGGGGCCGGCGATTTTTAATTCTGTATTGGTTGAGATTGATCCGGTTACCAGGCAGGCTAAGTCGATTGAACGCCTGGACAGAACTGTTGAAGTATAGTAATATATTGTTATAAAAAATAAGACCGCGGTCATTTATCAATGATCCAGAAAGGAGCAGCAAAAATGAACAAAGCCGAGTTAATTGAAGTGATCTCCGGGAAGGTTGGCATCTCCAAGAAGGAGACCGAAGATGTTATTGATACCATGGTTAGTACCATTATTGCCAAACTTAAGGAAGGCGGAGAAGTTACTTTGACTGGTTTTGGAGCGTTTTCGGCTCGGACTAGAAAGGGCCGAGTGGGGGTTAATCCCAGAAATCCGGAAGAAAAAATTGAAATTCCGTCAGTTGTAGTCCCCAAATTTAAGGCCGGCAAAAATTTGAAGGAAGCCCTTAAGGGCGGTTCTTCTGCCAGTCCCCGCTCATCAGACAACGAACCGGTAGCTGGTTCGGATCAAGTCTAGATTTATCCTAAAAATATTTTCAAATAAAAATGAATCACCCCGCTTTAAGGCGGGGTGATTGCTGTATAGCCTAAATATTTTACCAGCAACTATGACCCAGAGTCGGTGGTTACTATTATTTTTGAAATTCCAACCATTCTTCAGCGGTTTGGCGGTCAGAGAATGATTGAATGTATTTTTGGTTTTTGGTGGCGTTATTAAGGGTAAAACTGATAATGGCTTTGAGAATCGGGCTGGGCGTAATAACGGCGATTTTGTCGATTTTGGGATGATCAATGCTGTCGGCATAGATTTTTCTGGCTTGCGGCGAGGGATAGTGGGCGGAGGTTTTAAGTCGGCTCAAGTCAATCAGCAGGTTACTATTTTGATCCTTACTTTCAATAATCTGGCGGATTTTTTTGGTAATCAACCAAGCTTGATCAACATTGGCTTGGACTGTATCGACATTTTCAAGGAACTCCAAGATAATGTTTGGCTCTTTTAGAGTAATTTTGAAAGTTGTTGTTAAGTCAGTTTCCGGCAGTGGCATATTTATTCATTTTTCCCGGTTTGGTTGAGTGCCAGTTTGGGGATAACCTATTTGCTTTATTTTTGATTATGGTATAATTATATCATAAATATTTTGTTAATCTAAGAGGTCTGGCCGAGTATGGCCAGGTAACGATCAGGTTTTTATTTGCTACCGGTCGTTAGTTAGTAAGATTGAGTAGTTGAAAAGGGATTGGCCAGCGTAGTCTTGGCAAAGGCACTCACAAGGTCGAAAGTGGCCCCGAGAAGTTGGTCTTTCTTTCAAACTAGTTTGAAGGTAATAACAAAAAAATGGCAGCTAAAAAGAAAGCTAAGAAGAAGAAATAGTTTTTAACTATTCTTTGTCTTAAATAAAGAATCCCCTGATTTCTCAGGGGATTCTTTTAGTTAAAGGTATTTTCAGTTTTGGTGGTAAAGAAATCAGTAGAACGCTCAAGGCATTTAGATTTATTGATTGGGTTGGTAATTTTTTCACAGATTGAGTCATCATTTAAAGCGATGCCACCTTCCTGATAACAAAGATCTTTGGCACTTTCATCAGTTAGGTCTTCACAGATTTCGACATTATGGTATTGAGCCACTACTCTGGCGTAGCAATGACCGCGATATTCAGAAGTATACTGATCGCATTGCGCCTTAGATTGACTTAGATAAAAGTAGCATTGCTCACCAGAAGTTTTGGCACATAGGTTAATATCGCAGTCTACATCTAATAGACTGCATCGCATTTTGAAGAAAATGACAGTCCAATAGCATGCTTGTTTTTGTGTGTTATCCATTGCCAATTCGCATAGATCCATATTGCTGCCATCATCGGCAATTTTTTGTTCAAGACAAAAACGCTGATGGGTCGGGTCGTCATTGGCGCATTCGGCCGCAACAGTATCATTACCGCTGTTCGTATTGCCGTTGCCAGACCCGGGGTTTGATGATCCGGTTGAGGAATTATTATTTTCTGAAGACTGTTGATCAATGGTATCATTGTTGGTTAACTGTTGGCCGAATTGAAACCCGCCAGTACTAAGATCATCAAATTCGACAATCTGCTGATTCCAATTGGCACCAAAGTGGTGGTTGGCCACTTGTTCGTTGATGATCCAGCGCAATTGGCGGTTGGCGTCAACATAGAATACCTCGGCATATTTTTTATTTTTAACCAACATGCCGGGGGTGATCGATGAATGGTTTTGGTTGGCGGACGAGCCGTTGTTTCCCGGTGATTGATAATCAATACTGTCGTTGGCGCTTAATTGCTGGCCAAATTGAAATCCACCGGCGCTGAGGTCATCGAATTCAACAATTTGTTGACTCCAGTCAGAGCCAAAATACTGAGCGGCAACCTGTTCATTAATAATCCAGCGTAATTGATTGTTGGTATCAATGTAGAATACCTCGGCATATTTTTTATTTTTAACCAACATGCCGGGGGTGATGCTGGAGAAGTTGTCTGTCGCCAAGACCGGAGTAATTGACAACATAACAAAGGCGGCGGCTAGGGTGATAATAAAACTTTTTTTCATAGTTCGTCGTTATTTGTTATGGATTTATTATAACAAAAAAATCATCTTTTTACGAGAGCATCAAAGAAGTTTAAAGGATTTAATTAATTGACTAAAATTAGGTTTTGTAGTAATTTTATTATCCCAAGTGAATGTAGGTTAGGGTAAGACAAATTGAAGAAAGGAACAGCAAATATGCCTGCTCGTAATTGTGGCAATTGCACGGCATGTTGTCTTACTCATGCCGTAGCAGAAGTGAAAAAACCCCTCGCCCAGTGGTGTCGTCATTGTAATATTGGGAAAGGCTGTCGAATTTATAGCAGCCGCCCCAATGATTGCAAGCTCTTTCGCTGCGAGTGGCTGAAAGGATTTGGATCGGAATGTTTCCGGCCAGATCGAACTGGTGTGGTTCTAGACTTTGTTAGTGGTACTAAAGTCGGCCAGTTATTGCAGGTGTGGGAAGCTAGAGAGGGCTGTTTGGCTACCATTGAAATCTGGGAGCTAACAAGAGAACTGCTCCATGCTGGCGCTTTTGTCTGCCATCTCTATTTGCGTGGAAAGAAGTTGCTGTTTGTTCCAAGCGGTATAACTTTGACCAAGGAGATGGAAGAGTCGATCCTTAAGGAGGAGATAGAATTAACTTATTTTCCCATTCTGGGGTTATAAGTGTGGTCATTGTTTTGCCGCTTTGACCTTTTTTATTTAAAAAACACCTCAACTATGAGATGATTTTTGATGGCCTGTTTTGTCAACTTAATATCTAGTTGCGATTGGTGGGCGCAGAGGGATTTGAACCCCCGACCGTTTGCTTAAGAGGCAACTGCTCTACCACTGAGCTATGCGCCCATGTTTTATTAAATTTTTTATAAACCGTCTGCCCTGGTAACTTTTTAGTTGGACTTCTCTCTTAATTGCTATATCACGATTAGGGCTCTCCTCGGTATAAATAACTGGCCATTTATCTTTGTTCTTGTTTGTGTGAGATGTCTTTTTTGTAGGCGGCTGGCCATTATGGTGCTTCAGTCTATCTGTCAAATTGTTAGTGTGATCAATATATATTTTTGCACTATGTTGATTATAAATTGCATATACAATGAAATTCACAATAGTTTATTTAAGAGTCCACCAGCTGGCGGATCTACCACTGAGCCCTGCCTGCCGGCAGGCAGGTATACGCCCATGTTTTCATCAGCACTTTCCCATGCGTCCGGCAGGACTCGAACCCACAACCTACTGGTCCGAAGCCAGTCGCTCTATCCAATTGAGCTACGGACGCATGGGAAAGTGCCGTTAACCGTCCCCGGATTTTGGAGTTTAACAACTCCGATAGAATAACACATTTAGTTTAAAAAATCAACCCTGTTTCATCAGGGCTGATTTTTTGATTTGTTAGTTAAGCATTTCCGGGTTTAGCATATGAAACTGGGCAGTCTCTTTGGAAATTTTATTTTCGTTGTACAAGTTAATCAGATCTTGATCCATGGTAATCATCCCCTCTTCGGCACTGGTTTGAATAACGGTTCGGATTTGAGCGATTTTGTTTTCGCGAATCAGATTTGATACCGACGGGATGTTGAGCAAAACTTCTCTACTGGCTACCCGGCCGCCGCCTTCTTGCGGAATAAGCTCCTGAGAAATAACGGCATTAAGGGTCATAGATACTTGGAGCCTGATTTGCTGCTGTTGATGAGACGGAAAAATGTCGATAATGCGGTCAATAGTTTGGGCGGCGTTGTGGGTGTGCAAGGTGGCCAAAACCAAGTGGCCAGTTTCAGCCAGGGTGATGGTGGCGGCAATCGTTTTGATGTCACGCATTTCACCGACCATGATGACATTGGGATCTTGGCGCAGAACATGAATCAGGGCGCTTTCAAACGAAACCATGTCAGTATGAAGCTGGCGTTGCTTGATAATGCTTTTATCGGGTTTGAAAAGAAATTCAATCGGGTCTTCCAAAGTAATAATGTTGGCCGATCGGGTGGCGTTAATATAATTGATCATGGCGGCCAAAGTTGTTGATTTGCCGCAACCGGTTGGTCCGGTGATTAGAATTAAACCTTGGCGCATATTCAGCAAGTTTTTGGTGACCCCGGGCATATTTAATTCATCAATGGTGGGAATTTCCGAAGAAATGACCCTGGCGACCATGCCGATATTGTCTTTTTCCCAATGAAGGTTGACTCGAAAACGGTGGCCGGAAGAAATTTCGTAAGACAAATCGAGCTCCTTATCAGTCAAAAAAATTTCTTTTTGTTTATCGGAGAGAATTTGAAATATCAAATCTTGCGCGGCTTTGCCGCTAATTCGATTTTGGTTTTTAATCGGTTCCAAATTACCGTCAATCCTTAAAATTGGGGTTTGGCCAACGACAATATGGAGATCGGACGCTTTTTGTTCAACTGCAATTTTGAATAAATCGTCTATTTTCATAAGATTGTTTCAATTATTTAGTCCCAATTTTTTTTAATCAAGGCCCGTTGGGCGGCTTTAACTTGAGCTTCCTGTTTGCTGGATCCGGTGTTGGTGGCAATGAGTTCGCCGTCAAGGTAAACGCCAACTTGAAATTTTTTGGCGTGGTCGGGGCCGCTTTCTTTGATTACCCGGTAACTAGGAGTAATGCCAGTTTTTTCCTGAGCCATTTCTTGAAATTTACTTTTAGGATCTTTGTAGAGTTGGTTGTCCAAGATATTTGGCAATTCCGGAATGAGAAACTGATGAATTAATTTTTTAGCTGGATCATAACCTTGATCCAGATAGATGGCGCCGATTAAAGCTTCAAAGCAATTGGCCAAGATATAATTTCGGGCTTTGACATTTTTATCTTTAGCTTCGCCTTTGCTGAGGTAGAGGTATTCTTCCAACCCTAAATGATTGGCCAATTTGGCCAGCATTTGGCCGTTAACCAAACTGGCGCGCCAGTTGGTCAGTTCGCCTTCCGGATTGGCATAATGTTGATAAAGATATTCGGTGACAATCAGTTCCAAAACTGCGTCACCTAAAAATTCCAAACGCTCATTATGGGCCAAATTGAAAGCAGGATTTTCGTTGATGTACGACCGATGAACAAACGCTTGTTTAAAAATGTCGTGGTTTTTGAATTTTAGTCCCAGGGTTTTTTCCAGTTTAGAAAAATCTTTCATGATTTTGAGCAGGCGATGAATTTTAGATTTTAGAACCAAAGGAAATGGCTCTAAGACCTAAAATTCAAAACCTAAGTTATTTGTCTTCCGTTGTTGGTTTATCGTTTTTAGTCAATTCCGGCTTTTCTTTCAGCAGCTCTTTATAAATTGTTCCCAAAACGCCATTGACGAATTTGCCCGACGATTCACCGCCGAAAGTTTTGGCCAGTTCAATTGCTTCGTTAATAGCCACTTTTTCGGGGATATCGTCGTCAAATTTCATTTCTTGGATGCCAATACGCAAAACATTCCGGTCAACCATGGTAATTTGTTCCAACGGCCATTCCGGAGCGTATTTAGTAATTAGGTGATCAATTTCTTGCTGGTTTTTAATCACCCCCGCCACTAATTTTTCGATGAAACCTTTATCGTCAAACTGAGGGGCAAATTCTTTAAGATTCCCCTTGACGGCGAGACCCAAATCACGGTTTTTAAGATTCCGGCCGTTAAAGTCCCATTGGTATAAGGTTTGGAGAGCAATCGTTCGCGCTAAGTGGCGATTAGACATATTTTAATCGCTGGTTATTTTTTATTTGGTTTTTTGGTTTTGAGCTTGGGTTTGACAATTTCTCGGCCTTGATAAGTGCCACAGGCACTGCAAACTTGATGAGGCATTACCGGTTTGCCGCACTTTTTACATTTGGCCAGTTGTTTTTTAGCCAAAGCATCGTGCGAGCGGCCTTGTCTGGTGGACGAAGAAGTTTTTCTTTTCTTTGATACGGACATATTGTTTATATTGTAAATTAAAAATTAGTTTTAATCAATTTCGACGAAGGTAATTGATGCGACATGATCGCCAGTGGCTTTGAATTTCATCAACCTGACGCCCTGAGTTGCCCGTCCCAAAACATTGACGGTGCTTAGCTCCAGGCGGATAACCTGGCCTTTGCTGGAAATAATAATAATGTCGCCTTCCAGGGCTTTGGCGTTAACAATTCGGGCGGCAACAATTTGGCCGGTTTTGGGAGTGATTTTGGCAGTTTTGATGCCGGATCCGCCTCGGCTTTGGACTTTATAATTACCCAGATTGCTGCGCTTGCCGTAGCCGTTGGACATAATGGTTAAGAGTTGGCCGACCTTGGAAAGCGAAGGATCAATAATATCCATACCAATGACTTCGTCGGTGCCTTTTAAGCGAATTCCGCGAACACCACCGGCTGATCGACCCATTGGCCGAACTTGTTTTTCCCGGAATCTGATGGCTTGACCCTGAGCGGTAATAATCATAATTTCATCTTTGCCGGTAGAAGGTTTGATCCATTTTAGTTCGTCGTTTTTGCGCAGTTTGATGGCAATCAAACCGCTGCGTCTGATGTTGTCAAAATCAGTTAGTTCGACTTTTTTAATACTCCCCTTTTTGGTAACCATTACCAGATATTTGTAATCACCGAGTTCACTTAACGGCAACGCGGCCGAAATTTTTTCTTCTGGGGCCAATTGTAGGAAGTTGACAATGGCTTGGCCTTTGGCAGTCCGTGAACCTTTAGGAATATCGTAGGCTTTGAGTTGAAAAACCCGACCTTGAGTAGTGAAGAATAAAATATCGGAATGAGTGGTGGTAATAAAGAAATGTTCAACCACATCTTCTTCTTTGGTGGTTAAGCCGGCCACCCCTTTGCCGCCGCGACTTTGGGTTCGGAAAGTTTCGGGTGGCAGTCGCTTAATATAACCGTCTTTGGTAATCGTGACGATAATATCTTCGTCGGGAATCAAATCTTCAGTTGAAAAACTTTTGACGCCGTGAGCGACAATTTGGGTGCGGCGCTCGTCGCCGTATTTTTCCCTGATATCCAAAAGTTCTTTCTTAATGATATCTAAAATCTTTTTGGCTGATTTGAGGATTGATTCCAGTTCTTTGATTAAATCAAGCTTTTCTTTCAGCTCTTGTTCAATTTTTAGGCGTTCCAAGTTGGCCAATTGTTGTAAGCGCATTTCCAGAATTGCGACTGCTTGGCGTTCGGAAAGCTTGAATTTTTTAATTAAGTTAACCTTGGCGACATCTTTGTCTTTTGATTGTTTGATGGTTTTAATGACTTCATCAATTTTGACTAAAGCCAGTTTTAAGCCTTCCAAAATGTGAGCCCGATCTTTGGCTTTGGCCAAATCAAACTCAGTGCGGGCGCGGACAACTTGTTGGCGGTGTTTAAGATATTCTTCCAAAATCATTTTTAGAGTTAAAACCCGCGGTTGGAGACCGTCAATCAAAGCTAGCATATTTGAATGGAAGGTGGTTTGGAGTTCGGTCAATTTATACAGCGTATTGAGAACTTTTTTGGGGTAAGCGTCTTTTTTCAGTTCAATTACCACCCGGACGCCTTCTTTAGAAGATTCGTCGCGCAAGTCTTTGATGCCTTCGATTTTTTTGTCTTTGACAAGATTGGCGATTTTTTCGATGACAGCGGCTTTGTTGACCTGGTAAGGAAATTCGGAAACGATAATATTGTAGGCTTCACCTTTAGCTTCGACAATATCAGCCTTGGCGCGCAGAACCACCCCGCCCTTGCCCGTGGCGTAAGTTTGTTTGATTTCGGCGGCGTCAAAAATGATGCCACCAGTTGGAAAATCAGGGCCTTTGACGAATTTAATCAAGTCGTCAACGCTGGCATCAGGGTTATCAATTAAATGGACAGTGCCGTCAATTATTTCCGTTAAGTTGTGGGGAGCGATGTTGGTCGCCATACCAACAGCAATGCCCATGGTACCGTTAATCAGCAAATTGGGCAGTTTGGCCGGCAGAACGGTTGGTTCTTTGTGTGAACCATCATAGTTTGGAATAAATTGAACAGTTTCTTTTTCAATGTCGGTCATCAATTCTTCGGAAATGCTGGCCAGTTTGGCTTCGGTGTAACGCATGGCCGCCGCGCCGTCGCCGTCCATGGAACCAAAGTTACCTTGGCCCTTGATCAAGGGATAGCGCAATGAAAAATCTTGAGCCATGCGAACCATTGAATCGTAAACCGCCGCATCGCCGTGAGGATGATATTTGCCCAAAACTTCACCGACCACGGTGGCGGATTTGCGGAATTTGGCACTAGGTTTGAGGCCGATATTCCACATGGCATAAAGAATCCGACGATGGACCGGTTTCATACCGTCGCGAACATCGGGCAGGGCGCGTGAAACTATAACCGACATGGCATAATCCAGATATGATTCCTGCATTTCCTGAACAATCGGTCGAGGAGTTAATTTTCCCACTCCCGGTCGGATGGCCAGGTCCGTTGATTCAGTACTGGGCGGCAAGGGTTCGGTAGGTTTTGGCGCGACTGGCGGCTTGGTTTTTTTTGAAACTTTTTTAGCCATAGGGCAAATATTTAATTACTGGTTTTTTCCAGATTAATTTTAATTCGTTCAATTTGTTCCTCGCTTAGAATTGGCGAACTGGTAGCAGTGGAACTCGCAGTGGTCACTGAGGCGGAAGTTTCAAGGTTGTTTTTTAATTCGTCAATATCTTGCTGGACATCTTGAAAATTTTGATTGATTTTGGTTTGGATTTTTTCCCACTGTTTGGCGAAGGGGCTTTCGGGCTTTGGTTTGCTGATATCATCCAAAAAGATTTTTAACCAAATTGGGAAAATAATCAACATAATCACTACTACGATTATGATGAGAATTTTTTTTCTAACACTCTCGGGCAACTGGTGGATTTTCATAATTTAGGGTTGTAGGATGACGACCTGCAAATCGTTTTGTGGCAGATCTTTTTTGGTAATTTTGAATTTGGCTATTTCTTCTTTGGGACAGACCCCGATTTCTTTGCAAAAAACTTCAATCCCGTCAATTTTTGATTTTAATTTCAAGCCAGGGATTTGGTAACTCATGGGAATAACAATTCGCGGCTCAAGCTGGCTGATGGTTTCGGTGGCTTGTCTGGCATTAAGTCCAAAACCGCCGCCGACCGGAATCATCAAGATATCTAAACCCTCAAGCTTCTCAACTTCGCCGTTGATCAGAGAATGATTTAAATTTCCCAAATGAGCAATTTTAATGCCATCAATTTCAAAACGATAAATAATGTTGGCGTGGTTTTCGGATTTTTCGGTTTCAGAGCTAGGCGCGTTTATGCCTTGGATAATTATATTTTTGATTTCATATTCCCCGGGTTGACTGACGATGAAAGCTTGGGGTTCAGCAATACCTTTGATATCAGCCAGGCTGTCGGTTTGTGGACTATTGAAGGAAACCACATCGGCACTCAGTCGTGGCAATTTAAGACCACAATCCTTGGCAAGCGGATCAGTAATTAAAACACTTTTGTCGCCTTGAATTTTGAAACAGGATTGGCCAAACCAGTTGATAATCATAATTGATTTAGGCTAAATAAATTAAAAAAATGACGCCCTTTGTCATTAGTAATTTTAACAAAATGTAAAGTTTTTGGCAAGTTTGGTGGTTAGATTTTTTTATCTTATTTTAGCGATTTTTTTTGGAATAAATTAGCCAATATCGAGGTCTGGCAAATTTTTGATATCTACTAGATTTGGCCGGTGGTTGGCAACTTTTTTGGGGTTGTAAAGCTTGTCTCTTTTTTCCCGTTCAGCTTGAACTTTTTGGTTGCGCCGGTCAGTCTGCCGATCGACTTCATCAATTAATCTCTTGCCCAGAACGCTGCGGGGGTCATAGTTAGTGATGCTTTCACCTCTTTCCTCGGCGGCCAATTCTTCGTCCAAATCAAGACGGATTTGGGTTTGGACATTTTTAGCGATTTTAGCCTGGCGACTGGCTTCCTGATCCTGATTTTGTTCCTTGGCGGCTTGGCGAAACAGCTGGGTGCCGGTTTTTGATTTTGAAACCAAACCTTTGTCTTGCAAGTGCCTAATGGCTTTAATTGCTTGATCCTGACTGACCTTACCATATAACAAACTGCTTAGCCCAGCCTTTTTTAATTCCTGGCTGATTTTATTTGGCAAGTAGCCCTGGTCGCCGGCTAAAGCGTTTTTGAAATATTTTGGTTCTAAATTAGGCATATTTTTGGCATTTTTCAATGGTAATTATATTCTACCATAATTTTGCCAAAGGTATTGACATTTTTCAAATAATGGGATATTCTTGAATAACCTAATTAACCCCGATTAGTCGGGGACTTTTCTTGGTCAATGATTAGCCAAAAAGGTTAAAACAACTAAATATGACATTAGACGATGTAAAAATTAAAGATGAAGCCGAAGCGGCTCAAGACTCTAAAACCTCTCAGCTGAGAAAAATGCTAGCCGAGGGGGATTTTATTAATATCCCCAAAATCGGTGACATGGTTAAAGGAACAGTCATTGATATTTCCCGATCGGAAATTCGTTTGGATATTCAGGGTTTGACTACCGGGATTGTCCGGGGACGCGAGTTTTATGACGAATCAAACGAATATGCCGGGCTTAAAGTTGGTGATGAGGTTGAAGCCACGGTGATTGAGCTGGAAAACGAAAACGGTGAAATGGAATTGTCTTTCCGATTTGCCGGCCACCAAAAGGCTTGGGGTAATTTAGCTGAGTTGCAAAATTCCGGTAAGATTGTTAAAGCCCTGATTACTGATGCCAACAAGGGTGGGCTGATGGTTAAGGTTGGCAAAGTTGCCGGCTTTTTGCCGGTTTCCCAGCTGATGCCCGAGCATTATCCCCGAGTTCCCGGTGGCGACAAAAATAAAATTTTAGATCGCCTCAAAAGTTATGTCGGTTCGGAGTTTGAAGTCAAAGTTATTGATATTGATGAAGACGAAGACAAACTGATCGTTTCGGAGAAGGCTGGCTGGGAGGAAAAGCAAAAGGATGTTATTGCCAGCTATAAAGTCGGTGATGTAGTTGAAGGCCGGGTAACGGCAGTTACGGATTTTGGCGTTTTCGTCGAATTTGGTGACAATAAGCTTGAAGGTTTGATTCATATTTCCGAATTAGCCTGGCAGCGCATTGATAATCCCAGTGATTTGGTTAAAGTCGGTGATAACATCAAGGCCGAAATAATCAATGTTGAGGGGTCAAAAATATTTTTGTCTACCAAAAAATTAATGAAGGATCCGTGGGAAAATGTTAACGAAAAATATCAAGTCGGCCAGGTAGTTAAGGGTAAAGTATTGAAAGTTAATCCGTTTGGTTTGTTTGTGGAACTTGATCCGGATATCCATGGTTTGGCTCATGTGTCCGAGTTATCAACCAAACCGGTTACCGATACTTCAGAGATTGCCAAAGAAGGCGATGAAGTGGAATTTAAAATCTTATCAATTGAGCCAAGGAACCATCGTTTGGGTTTGAGCATTAAGGCGTTGAAGCAACCTCAGAGTGTTTCAGAGACCGGTGTCAAAGAAGAATTGCCTAAAACCGATGGCAGTGAAGTAAAATCAACGGTTGATAGTGCCAATTAAACTTGAATTAATAGTAAAAAACGGGTATAATGACATTAACTTTTACCCGTTTTTTACATTTTGAAATATATGAAAAAATTAGGAACAAATTTATTGATCGTATTCTTGGTGTTTTTGGTTATCACCAGTCTGTTTGGGGTGTATCTTAATCCGCCGGCCGAAAGCCAACAGCTGGGAATTTCGGCAATGATTGATAAAATCAATCAGGGGGAGGTTAAGTCGATTGAGGTAATTGATAACCGGATTAATCTGGTTTTACAGGATGACAGTCTAGCCGAAGCCCAAAAAGAACCAACCGAATCCCTGGGTGAATTATTGAATAATTACCAGGTTGATCAGGAAAAGTTGAAACAGATTGATATTCAAGTTAAGCAGGATTCAAGTTTTCAAGCTTGGGCGATTGCCTTGGCTCCTTTCTTATTGCCGGTTTTGTTGTTTGGCGCTTTTATTTATATTATGTTTCGTCAGGTTCAAGGAGCAAATTCGCGAGCAATGACATTCGGCCAGAGCCGTGCCAGAGAAGTAACTCCTCAAGACCGGAAGAATCGCGTTACTTTTAAAGATGTCGCCGGCGCTAAAGAGGTTAAGGAAGAATTGACCGAAATTGTTGATTTTTTAAAAAATCCCAGAAAGTTTTTGGCGCTTGGTGCCAGAATACCAAAAGGTGTTTTATTAGTCGGTCCTCCGGGAACCGGCAAAACACTATTGGCCAAAGCGGTGTCGGGTGAAGCGGAAGTGCCATTCTTTAGTATCTCCGGTTCGGAATTTGTCGAGATGTTTGTCGGAGTTGGCGCTTCGCGGGTGCGGGACTTGTTTCGCAAGGCCAAGCGCAATGCGCCGGCCATTGTGTTTGTTGATGAATTGGATGCGGTTGGCCGCCAGCGGGGAGCTGGTTTGGGCGGTTCCAACGATGAACGCGAACAGACGCTCAACCAGATTTTGGTTGAGATGGACGGTTTTGACGAGAACACCAATGTTATTGTGATGGCAGCGACTAATCGGCCGGATATTTTGGATGCGGCGTTGTTGCGGCCGGGACGATTTGATCGGCAAGTCGTGTTGGATTTTCCGAGTATTGACGACCGGGAAGCAATTTTGAAAGTTCATGCCCGTAAAAAACCTTTCGCCGAAGATGTCGATTTAAGACGGGTGGCGGAAAGAACCCCGGGGTTCACCGGCGCTGATCTTAACAATCTGCTGAATGAAGCGGCCATTCTGGCGGCCCGGCGAAACAAGAAGAAAATTGATTTGATTGATGTGTTGGAAAGCATTGAAAAGGTAATTTTGGGTCCGGAGCGGAAAAGTCATGTGATGTCGCCGGAGGAAAAGAAAATCACGGCTTATCATGAAGCCGGTCATGCTTTGATCGCCCATGAATTGCCTAACGCTGATCCGGTACAAAAAGTTTCGGTGGTTTCGCGCGGCCGGGCGGCGGGTTTTACCTTGAAGATGCCCGCGCGCGATAAATATTTGAAACCCAAAGAAGAATTTATTGATGAATTGGCGGTGTTGGTCGGCGGTCGAGTAGCCGAAAAAGAGGTTTTTGACAGCGTGACGACCGGGGCGTCCAATGATTTGAAGGAGGCCACTAGAATCGCCCGGCAACTGATTACTCAGTATGGGATGAGCGATGTTTTAGGTCTGCGGACTTTTGGCAAACGCGAAGAGTTGGTGTTTTTGGGCCGTGATATTGCCGAACAGCGGGATTACAGCGAAAAAGTGGCGGAATTAATTGATCAGGAAATCAGCCGATTTATTAGTGATGCCATTAAGACGGCTAGTGCCATAATCAAAAAGAAACGAGACAAACTGGATGAAATCGCCATCAAGCTGCTGGAAAAAGAAACTTTGGAAAAAGAGGAATTCGAAAAGATTTTTGAACCCAATCAGGATTCCAAATCTGATCAAAGTTAAAAAATAAAAATATGTACACTTATCGTCAAATTTTCAAGCAGGCTCTGTATTTGGCTTTGACCAATCCGATACTGTGGTTTTTTGGGCTGTTCGCGGCGTTTTTAGGCAACGCCGGTGAAATGGAATTATTTACCGTCAAATACCGCGATTCAATTTTTTTGGCCGTTTGGCGCGGCATCGTCGATAGTGGCTTATTGAGTCCGGCTGGCCTTCAAGGTTTTGCCAATTCACTTTTTACTAGTCCCCTACAATTTTTTATTTCCCTTATTTTATTATTTCTTTTGGTTGCCTTATCGGTATTATTGTTGTTGGTGGTGGGAGTATCAATTGTCGTTTTGATTTCCCAGTCGGTAATGATTAGCCGCAATCAAAAAATGACTTGGCGCGAAAGCTGGTCGGTGGGGATCGAAAAATTTTGGCCGGTGTTTGGGTTGAGCGTGGGCATGAGAATTGTCGCCGGATTGTTGTTGCTGATTTTGGGCATGGTGCTGGTATTAGAGTTTAAGGGGGCGATTATCCTTTATATTGCAGTGTTTAACTTGGTGGCTGTTGCCATTGCGGTTGTTTCATTTATTGGTAAATACGCAATTTGCGGAGTAGTTTTAAAAAATTGGAAATTGGGCGAAGCCGTTAGGTCGGCTTGGCGATTGTTTGTCGAGAATTGGCTGTTAAGTTTGGAGGTGGCTGCCTCGCTGTTTGTCATTTACTCAGTTTTGGGTTGGTTGATTTTCAGGATATTTCCGGATTTAGTACTCAATGGCTATATTTTGTTTGCCAGCTTCCCTTTTGGCTTGTGGTTTATTTTTACTTTGTTGGCGTTGATATTTTTATTTGTTCAGATTGTATTAGCGATTTTTCAATGGGCGGTTTGGTCAATTGTCTTTGAACTAATTAGCAGTGATCGAAAGATGTTATTGAGCCGGTTAAAAAATGTTTTTCAAAAAACATTAAAATAAATTTGTCGTTGGTTGACCGTTACGAGATCAAATAATCAAAAACCTTCCGTTCGACGGAGGTTTTTTGTTTGTCAGACATCTTTAAATAGACTATAATGAAAGAAAAATAGCTTAAATTCAAGATGGGTGACACTTTTTTAAAAAATACTGATGACGGTTCCAAGATCAAGATAACCAGCAATGAAGTAGCTGAAAAGTTTGATCAGAAGATGAAAAATATTCGGCTGAAAGATAAGGAACGCGAAGCTCAGGCGGTAGCCGGTGATTTGGGATACCAGTATATTGACTTGAAGGGATTTCCGATTAGTCCCGACACTTTGATATTGATTCCCGAAGAGACGGCAAAAGCGCTTAAAGCCATTTGTTTTTTTTACGGTTCCAATGATATCCGGATCGGGTCGGTTGATCCGAACAACCCCAAGCTTCAGGCCTTGGCCAAAAATTTGGCCAAACAAAATCATGCCAATGTTCAAATTTATTTGATTTCGGAGGCGAGCTTTGATTTTGCTTTGAAATTATTTCGAATTATTCCCAAAATCCGCAAGTTTGTCAGCGGGGTGGAAATTACGGAAGCCGATATTAGGAAATATGAAAACGAAATCAGAACTTTTAAAGATTTAGACCGCCAATTGAAAGAAGTCTCAATCACCGACATGCTGACTTTGATTATGGCGGCGGCAATTAAAGCCAGATCTTCGGATATTCACATTGAAGCCGAAGAACGAGGGGTAAAAGTGCGTTTTCGGATTGACGGCATTTTGCATGATGTGGCGGAGTTGGATAAAAAAATGTGGCCGCAGGTGGTGGCGCGGGTTAAGTTGGTGGCAAAATTAAAGATTAACATTGAAGACCGACCGCAGGATGGCCGCTTCACGATTTTTTTTACCGATGACAAAGTTGATGTCAGGGTTTCGGCTCTACCGACTGCTTACGGCGAAAGCGTGGTAATGAGACTGCTAATGTCGTCGGCCGCGGGTTTGGCGTTTGAAGACTTGGGTTTGCGCGGCAAAGCTTTTGAGGCTTTGCAAGAACAGGTAACCAAGCCAAACGGGATGATTGTCACAACCGGGCCGACTGGCTCTGGTAAAACTACTACTTTGTATGCCGTTTTGAATAAATTAAATGATCCCGGCACTAAGATTATTACCATTGAGGACCCGGTTGAATATAAACTTGAAGGAATCAATCAAAGCCAGGTTGATCACAGCAAGAATTATACTTTTGCCAATGGCCTGCGTTCAATTTTGCGCCAAGACCCCGATATTGTTATGGTCGGTGAAGTTCGTGATTTGGAAACGGCGGAAATCGCGATTAATGCCGCTTTGACCGGGCATTTGGTGATTACCACTTTGCACACTAATGACGCGGCCGGCACGATCCCCCGGCTATTGTCGATGCAGGTAAAACCATTTTTGATTTCGCCGGCCATCAATGCGATGATCGGCCAGCGGTTGGTCCGAAAAATTTGTGAACATTGTAAACAGGAAACGGAGTTGGACAATCGGACCATGTCCAAGGTGATGAAAATTTTATCAGAAATTCCCGAGACTTCCGGTTTTAAAATCCCGGAAAGCGAGTTGAAAAAAATTAAATTTTACAAAGGCGCTGGCTGTGAGGAGTGCCAGGGCTTGGGGTATAAGGGACGGTTGGGAATTTTTGAAGTCATGACCATGAACAAAGAAGTTGAGAATTTGATTATCACCGGTCATGTTTCGGAATATGACATGAGATCAATTGCTGTTAAGTATGGCATGATTACCATGGTTCAGGATGGACTGCTTAAATCAATTGACGGCATGACAACCGTTGAAGAGGTGTTCAGGGTGGCCAAAGATATTTCCGACCGATTGTAAAAAAGTTAAGGATAATAATTAAGTCACCCCGCTGATAGCAGCGGGGTGACTTTAAGATTGACAAATTATTTTTTTTCTGGTAGAGTATGTTAACCGTGTTTGGCTCAATGGAGGAAATATCATGGACAAGGACAAGCAGCCGACACTTCCGGCCAAAGGACCGGGCCAGTTTCAAGCGCCGGATCCGGTCGCACAAGTGCTTTTGGCCAAAGCCCGCCAAACATTGGCGGAAATTGGCAACATGGGTGGTTTCTCGGGCTTGCCCAAGAGAATTAAGCCGCCGGCTTTAGATCAGTCGGAAAACTTCGACTAATCTCGGAGAACTGGTCAGTCAGTACCCGATGGGGTTGGCTGATTTCAGAAACAAATTTGGCTTCCTGCTGCACGCCTGCTGGCAGGGAGCTTTTTTCTTTGGCCAAGGCTTGGTAGTGATCAATCCAGGGACGAAGGCCGTGGAGAATATTGGCGGTTTGTTGTCCGCGAGGCAATCTTAGGAAATGTGCCTGGCTGAAAAACATTTCGATGGCAGTAATAATATTGGAGCCTGGTGAATCAAGACTCACTTTAGTTTCTTCATATAATTTTTGCAGATCGGCCATTTCCTCGGCTTTTAGACGAAGAGTTCTGAGATGGTCGTGGACTTCTTTTAAAAACAAACTTAGACAGTAAAGTGCTTGGTTTTCCAGTTGACTTTTGGCTTGGTCAATAAGGTTAATTTGGCTGGGGTTATTTTCAAGATCACGAAGGGCCGGTTTCAGTGTTCCTGCTTCGGCCTGTGGCAAGCGCGCTTTTCTGGCGGCGTCCAGCTGGTTGCCCAAGGTTCTGATCTGGTCTTCGTTCAGATGCAAGACTATGCGGGGCGCATGGTCGATGCTAGTTTCATTCTCATGGCCTGGTTGTTGAGATCGAAAATAATTTCTGGTAAATCGGCCATTTTCAATTTCCATAGTGGTGGTTTTGATTTTTTCCAAAATTTTATCCAAATCGTTACTTTTTGTAACATCAATGCGAAGGGCGGTGACAGCCTGGCCTTTCGGAGTATCTTTTTCGGCGATCAAATCAGTGCCTTTGAAGTCGTTGTATCTGGCCGCATCGCCAACATAGCGGTTAATATAAACATCGCCAAACCAGTTAGCTTGTTCGGCCTCTGGCAAAGCCGCTTCCAGGAATAATGACCAGTCAGCCGGCTCTTCTTCGATTTTTCTTTCTCTTTCCCTGAGATAGTGGCGGTCTTTGACGGCCTGTTCCAGCGAGGATTGCTGCTCAGCGATGGTTAAAAGATTATTCCGGTTGCGATTATTGATTTCCGACCAGACTTCATAAAGGTTTTCGGGTAGTGGATTTTCGAAAGGCATTATCCTTTCCGAATATTGTCCGGGACGATAGGGCATTACTTAACAGTTATTTTTCTAAGATTATTTTTGAGTATTTCAATTTTAATTGTTAGATATTTTTTTGGCAGCAGCGATTTAATTTTTTCTCCCCATTCAATAATGGTGACAGTATCAGGTCGGTTAAAATATTCAGTAATACCGATTGCCGCCAACTGATCGGGATCGGGCAGACGATAACAGTCAATATGAACCAGTTGTTTTATCGGCGGTCGGGCGGTTTGGTAAATTTTCATTAAAACGAAAGTCGGGCTGTTGACAATATTTTTACTTTTTAAGCCTTGAGCAATGCCTTTGGTTAAAACAGTTTTGCCGCTACCTAATTGACCAGTTAGGATAATTACTTCCCCGCCTTTGAAATTTTTGGCCAACTTTTTTCCCAGACCGATGGTTTGGTTTTCAGTTTTGGTTTGCTGAATCATATCTCCAAGTTTGGCTTTACTGTTAATTTATGGTAAGCCGTCGGTTTTCCAAAGTATCCTCCCGCCGCAATCATTGTGGCGTTGTCGGTACAAAATTTAAAGTCCGGCATTAAAAATTTCAGACGATCAGCTTTGGCCGCGGTTTGCAACTGGTTTCGCAGACTTTGGTTGGCCGCGACACCGCCGGATAGTAGAATGCTTTTGGCGCGGTGGATTTGCGCTGCCCGGATGGTTTTGGCAGTCAAAACATCAACTACCGCTTGCTGGAATGAGGCGCTGAGGTCGGCTATGGTTGAAGCATCAAGTCGTTTGATTTTTTGAACGGTATACAAAATGGAAGTTTTTAAGCCGGAAAAGCTGAAATTAAAATTATGGTCATTAATCATTGGCCGAGGAAACTTAAATGCTTGGGGATCGCCCGTTGCCGCCAGTTTGGAAATGATTGGCCCTCCGGGGTAGCCGATTTTTAATAATTGAGCAGTTTTGTCAAAGGCTTCACCGGCGGCATCGTCCAAAGTCTGGCCGATTTTTTTAAAATGAGTGGCATTTTTCATCAAAACCAATTCAGTATGGCCGCCGGAAACAATTAAAGCAATGGCGGGGAAAATGAGTTTTTGGTTATTCAACCAATTGGCGTAAAGATGAGCTTTAAGATGGTTGACCGGTACAATCGGTTTATTCCAGGCGTAAGCCAGGGTTTTGGCTGTTTCAATACCGACCATTAAAGAAGTGATTAGTCCCGGGCCGACAGTAACCGCCAGCCGATCAAGCTGGCTTGGTTTGATTTTGGCTTGGTTTAAGGCCTGATTAATAACCGGGATGATATTTTGAACATGGTTGCGAGCCGCCACTTCCGGTACGACGCCGCCATACTTTTGGTGGATGTTGATTTGGGACGAGACGATGTTGGACATAATATTAAATCTACCGCCAGTAACTTTAATAATGGCGGCGGCGGTTTCATCACAAGAACTTTCAATTCCCAAAATGATCATTGATTTTGATTTTTATAATTATTACTCGGCGGGACATTCCCCTTTGGTGTAGTTGTCAACCAAAATATCCCGGCAAGCTTCGCAGGCATTGCCGAAAGTTTGTTTAATTGTCGGACATGGTGCTTTGAAGCATTGAACATTGATGGTGGCGCAAACGGGATCGTAAATTTGATTACAAGCTTCAGCTTGACGATCCGAAGCTTGGCAATCAAAGACAATAATTTCGGTGAAAGTTTTGTCTTGGTGGCGGCATTGGCGAGGGTAGCTTTCCATGACTGGGTTGCCGGCTTGGACGCAACTGTCAAAATCGTCAATTGTTACCCCGACCTGATTGGCGGTCTGGTTTTGGCAACCAATGGCCAGCAGACTGAGAATAAAAAAGAGTAAGGAGATTTTTTTCATACAATTTAAGTATAACAAATCTTAAACAAAAAATCACCCAGTGACGGGTGATTTTTTGGGAGGTGAATTTTGGATTATTAATTTTTATTTTTGAAGGCACGACCAGCGCCACTGAAATCTCCATCAGGACCATTGAAATGGCCGCCAGGCCCCATTGGACCCATCAGGCCGATTTCATTCATAATTGTTTGGGCACCTTCACGATCACCTTCGGACATTAGTCGGTGGGCTTCAACCAATTTATCAAAAGTAGCCTGGTTGATTTTGCCTTCTAGCTCGTCGGCACGGGTTCGCAAATTAGCAACCTGCTCTTTCATTGTTGCCGACCAGGTTTCGTAGTCGCTATCATCAATTGCTTGTCTGGTTTCTTGGCGGTGTTGGCCGTCCGGTCTGAAACCGATTTTAGCAGTATCGGTCGCCGCTAAGCTGGTTAGACTTACGGCGGCCGTAGTGACAAACAGACTCATGATGGCCGCCAGAAAATAATAGGATTTTGACATGGCGTGTTAGATATTAGTTGATTAAGCTTGGGAGGCTGTTGATTTGATTAGATATACTTTGCGTCCAAAGTATGTCAGTCAATCAATCTATCCCCTAACATCTAGTTAATACGCCACAGGATAAAATTTATTTCAAAATCTTGGCGGCGGCGGCGGTTTTAATCGCGGATGGCTGATCCAAAAGCGGATGTCGGTTTCGGTGAACTCCGCTTCCGAGATTTTCTTACCGCGGAGCAATACCCGGTTGCCGATGTAAAAGTTTTGCGTGGTGGTAGCGATTTTCCAAAGCTGACCGTGAAAATCTCTGACTGTAATATATTCAGGCTGGACCTCAATTACCACCCCGGCGAGCCGTCCCTGTTCCGGATTGATCAGTAACCGTCCGCGTTGGTGGAGAAATTGTTGGTAGAAAGGAATACGGCGGTAAAAGATATCTTCCAGTTTTTCGCCAAATCCGGCGGCATAAATCAGCCCACCAAGACTGATGCTGATAATAATACTGGACAGGGCGATTAAAAAAATGTTGAACTTATACCCTTTTTTGGTGTGTTTAAGGTTGTAAAAAGCAATCACCAAAAAAATCACCATAATCGCCAGCCAAAAATAGGGCAAGCTGATCAGTAAACCTTTGAGCGTGCCAAGCTCTGGTTCATAATATCGCCAGTTGGTGTAATTGGCGACAAAAATAATTACCGCCGTGGCCAGGCTGCCAATAATGATTGCCAACGCGAAAATTACCCAAGTGACATAATCTTTGAGCAGAAATTCCCATTTGGGTTTGGGGATAATGTGCCGTTGTTTGATTTTTTCCAGAATTGATTGGCCGGCTGATTCAGGGGGGTTGAAATTTTCGCGATCTGACATCGTTTTATGATTAATAAATAAATTTTTCTTTAAATTGTTTTTTGGCTCGGTTGATCATCGTGCCGACTGTGCCGGTTGGTTTTTTGATAATATCGGAAATTTCATCATAACTTTTTTCTTCAAAGTATCTAAGAACTATGACTTCGCGGTATTTCGGTTTTAGTTTATCAAGCGCGGCAAATATTCTTTCTCGGGTCAGTTTGGTTTCTACCGTTTGGCCTAAATCAAAATCGGCGGCCAGGGTTTCAAACAAGTCTTGCTCCAGCTCAAACGGCAAAACTTGGGGCTTGTTTTTATTTTTCCGGTAGTGGGAAATAACATGGTTGCGGGTGATGCGGTAAATCCAGGAAGAAAATTTTAGTTCGGGATCGTAATCGTTCAAATTTTGATAAACTTTAATAAATATTTCTTGGAGTAAATCCTGAGCATCCTGATAGTTGACATTAGAAATCCGTAGGATGAAACTTAATAATTTTTTTTCATAGCGATTAACAATATACAAAAAATTGTCCTGATTTTCGAGAGTGAGGTGGACAAGTTCTTGATCTGATTGTTCATTTAAATTCTGATTGGCGGCCATAGATATTAATACGCAATATGGCGTTATTTTATGCCATAACGATATGGCTAAAATATAGATATTTTGGCAAGTTTTAGACTAAAATGTAGTCCCAGCCCGGTTGCCAGCCTTTAGTTTTTCGCCAGTCTTGATTAATGGCTTGGGGCCAGGTTTTGCCGTTGAGTAAAACCTCCAAAGCCAGTTGCGGCGCTTGGTGAGCGACAATGGCGATATGCTTTCGATCATATTGCGTTTTTAAATATTCAAGAAAGGCAGTCAGGCGTTGTTCAACATTAAGATAACTTTCACCGCCAGGAAACGGTTTGTCAAGATAGTCGGTTAAGCGATTTTTAAATCGGTCGGCCGGTAATTTGGTGAATTCACCGTAGTTTGCTTCACGCAAGCGCCGGTCGACAATAATTTTGGTTTGTTTGCCGAATGCCAGCTTGGCCGAATCAATCGAGCGTTTTAAATCTGAACAAAAAATCGCATCAAATTTTTTGGTTTTGATTTGTTGTCCGAGTTGCTTGGCTTGATTGACGCCGAGATCAGACAATTCAACATCGTCCCAGCCGCTGGCTAGACCCAATTCGTTGTCGATGGTGGTGCCATGAACAAAATAAGTGATTTTAATCATTGGAATATTTGAGGATTTAGCTTGATAATTTTGTCATCCCCTTTTCGGCTTTGGCCACGGCCGTCAAGATTGGAGGTGGTAAAGTAAACGAAGCCATCCGGTCCGATGGTGAGTTCGCGTAGTCTTCCGAAATCTTGAAAAAAGTGGGTGGTAAATTTTTTGGCGGTAATATCATATTGATAAATTGCTTCACCGCGTAAGCCGGTAAAAAAGATTGAACCGTTAAGATAAATAACGCCACTTGGTGCCCAAGTAGAATCCGCACCCGAATGGATTATCGGATTAATCATCCCGGCTTGAGATTGATCGCCTTGAATTTTTGGCCAGCCATAATTTTGGCCAGCGACAATCAAGTTGAGTTCGTCATAACCGGATTGTGGAACGCTGCGGCCATGCTCGGTAATCCACAATTGACCTTGGTCATCCCAAGTCAGGCCTTGGGGGTTGCGATGACCCAAGCTGTAAATTGGTGAATTAGGAAATGGATTGTCGGTGGGAATCGCGCCGTCATCATTGATTCTTAAAATTTTTCCGCCGAGATAATCAAGATTTTGAGCTTGATTTGGGTTTTGGGCATCGCCGGTGGTGATATATAATTTGCGATCAGGACCGAACTTAATTCGGCCGCCGTCATGATATGTGGCGGCCGGAATATTGCCGATAATAATAGTTCGGTTTTGGAGTTCGTTATTGATCAGGCGATAACGCTCGACTTGATTAGTTAGTTGGCCGTCGCTGTCAGTAGTTAAATACAGATATATAAAATTGTTTTCGGCAAAATTGGGATGAATGGCCAAACCTTGGAGACCGCCTTCGCCAGTTGCCCGGACTCCCTGAATTTCAATGATTTGGCGGTCGGGACTGATTTTTACCAGTTGTCCAGATCGTTGTGTAACCAATATTTCGCCAGATGGCAACCAGGCTATTGCCCAAGGAACTTGGAGATTTTCAGCAATAGTTTTAATCATTGGTTCGGCTGGTTGCTGGGAATTTGAATCGGTACTTTGGGTAAGATTGGCCGCCTTGGCGCCAATTTCGCCGGTGGGAATTTGAGGTCGGAATAGCCAGCTTTGGATTTTGCCGCCAAAAAAATAGGTTCCAGCAAAACCAATAATCGCGACTAGAATTAGAATAAAAATTATTTTTTTCATTGGGTTGGTTTAATTTAAAATAAACAAAGCCAGGTTTAAAACGGCGGCAAAAGTAACCCAGGCCAAGTAAGGCAGTATCAGTTTGGCAGCTAATTTTTTGATTTGCCAAAATTGTCTAGTGACTAAAATAATCATTAACCACAGAACAATTAGTTCCACTAAGGCCAGGCCAATATTTTGTAAGCCAAAAAAGATAATTGACCAACTGGCGTTAAGAATCAAGTGAGTAAGAAATAAAATAATGGCCGGTTTGGCGCGGGGATCAATTCTTATTTGTTGCCAGACTAAATACAAAGCAATACCCATGAGAACATAAAGAACAGTCCAAACCGGGCCAAACAACCAGTTGGGCGGATTGAACGACGGTTTGTTGAGAGTGCTATACCAGCTGGGAATGGCGCTGAAGGTAAAAATTGAGCCAATTAAGCCGGCAGCTTGGCAGACTAAGATACTGACAATGATTTGGTAAGTTTTTTTAATCATATTTTTGAAGTTAAGGTGTCTACAGTCTTTATTCTAGCAGAAAAAATAGATTTTGGCTTGACTTTTTTGGATGGCTATTGTAAAGATTAGTTAATCCATTTGGCGCGGTTAAACGGTGCAAACGGTGCGAGGAGGGCGGACATGAACAACGAAATCGACGGGATGGCGCTAATTCCCGGAACAGTAGTTGGCAGCAACGGAACCTGGCGGACGACAACCTTTGACGATCCGGGGGACAAAACCGGCGTTGTCGGTTGTCGGTGGCGGGTTTTGGCAACGGCAATCTTGGCTAAGCAGTATCCGACCGCGCTGATTTTTATCAGCGGCGGAATTGATCAGCCCGGCGGTCCGGTGGTGGCTCAAGTCGTCCAAGCCGAGTTGGAACAGCTTGGGGTGGACCAGTCGCGGATTATTCTGGAAAAGACGGCGGTCAACACCTTTGAGCAGTTGCTTGAAGTCGGTCGGGCAATTTCGCGCCTTGGTTGGCGACATTTCGGTTTGGTAACAAACCGTTACCATATCTTTCGGATTGCGGCGATGCTTCAGTATTTGCCATTGCTTCCGCCGCTATTCATTCCGGCGACAATTCAGTTTTTTTCGGCCGAAGAGGTTTTGGTCGAAAACGATCCGGGGCGCTGGCGGCCAATCGTCGACGGTGTTTACCGGAGTGAGGCAATGCGAGCACGCCTTGCCTGCGAATTGCGCGGAGTGGCAGATATTCAAGAAGGTCGGTATGAACCCCGACTTTGCCGAGCGGCTCCCTAGCCCCTCGGTCTTTTTTTAATGTAACCTTTTTTTGAATTATTCGTTATAATAATAACTAGACAAGGAAAGGTCGGCTAATAATTTTAATAATTTTAAAATATGGCAAACGAGTACAATCCTAAACAAAAATTGGCTTTGGTGTTGGTCGGGATGCTGCTGGTTAGCGGAATCGTCAGTTTGGCTTTGCTGCGCGACTGGATTGTTAACCGGCCGCAATGGCAGGTAACGGTCAGCGGCCAGGGTAAATTGAGTTATCAGCCCGATACGGCAATTGTCTATTTGGGAGCCAGGGTGGACAAGGCAAGTACCGCCCAGCGGGCGTTGAACCAGCTTAATGATACGATGACCAAAGTGTTTGAGGCCGTTAGCACCGTGGGTATTCCCGAAGCTGACATTCAAACCCAGAATTATTCGGTAACCCCTCAGTACGACTATATTGATGGAGCTCAGGTGCTTTCGGGCTACAGTGCCGCCCAGCAGTTGGTGGTTAAAATTAAAGATCTGCAAAACCAACCAAATTTGATCTCCCGGGTAATCGGCGCGGCCGCCGAAGTCGGGGCTAATAATGTCGAAGGCATTTCTTACGAATTATCTAATCTGGAGAGCCTGAAACAACAAGCCCGGATTATGGCGATCGAAGATGCCAGGAATAAAGCTGGTGATTTGGCTTTGGCCGCGGGAGTGAAATTGGGTAAAGTGGTTGGCTGGTGGGATAATATTATTCAGGCGCCAGGCAGCGGTCAGCCGTACTATTATGCAGACGGCAAGGGTGGCGCTGGCAGCTTGGGAACAATTCCAACCGGTCTGCAAGAAATTATTGTTGAGGTGGGAGTTACCTACCGAATCAAATAGTAATTTAAAATCACCCTTGACTAACACGAGGGTGATTTTAAATTACGCCAAATTAATTATTGTCAGCCGGGGTGACAATGTTTTTGAACCGGGCAAAATCGTTGGTAATAAAATAGCCTTTAAGTTTGAATAAGTCATCAGCCGAGTGGCTGAGGCCGTTGATAATATCACGGGCGGTAGTGTAGCCGGCCGTCTTGACCGCTTCGGCAATTCGGTCGTCGTAAAGTCCAAAGGGATAGGCAAAAGAAACGATGGGAACTTGAAGGTTATCCTCCAACTTTTTTTTACTGCCGCCAATCTCCAGCTCAAGAGCTTGATTGTCAATTTTGGTGAGGTAGCTGTGGTAATAGCCGTGACTGCCAATTTCCATGCCTTGGGTTTGGAGTTCTTGAAGCTGATCCCAATTCAAGTAATTGGGACTTTTGCCGATGGGGTTTGCGAAGACAAAGAAGGTTGCTTGAAAATGATATTTAACAAGCAGCGGTAGTGCCTTGTTATATTGATTGATTTTGCCGTCGTCAAAAGTGATGATTACTGGTTTAGGCGGCAGCGTGAATTGCCCGGCAAAATATTCCGGAAGATTTCTGATTAAAATAGTTTGGAAACCGTGCTCGTTAAGATATTGAAGTTGGTCGGCAAAATTCTGGGGGGTGACGATGAATTCCTGGCTACTAGCTGAATCTTGTGGGGTAATTTCGCGAATATTATGATAAATCAAAACCGGAACCGTAATTGGCTGATCGGGTTTTGGTCCGGTGATTGGCTGGGTGGTCGTGGGTTTTAGATCGTTTGAAGTCTCGGTGGCCACCAGACTGTTGTGGCAGCCTGTTAAAAAAACCGCGAGCAACATGGTGATAGCCATGGATTTGATGGGCATATTTTATGACAGTTTAAGCGATTTCATTATAGCATGAGTTGCTTTGGGAGATTAACCAAAAACCGCCCGAGCAGGGCGGTTGTTGGTTTGAAAATTATCAATAAAGACAGTTAGGCTTTTTTGACATTTTGGGCGGCAGGACCCTTGGGACTATCGATTACATCGAATTCGACAGTGTCGCCTTCGCGTAAATCGCTGAAATCAACGCCATCTAATGAACTGGCGTGGAAAAACAGATCTTTGCCACCTTCTTGGCTGATGAAACCGAAGTTTTTATCAGTCAATTTCTTGATTGTTCCTTGCATGCTTGTGTAGAAATAAAGTTAATTAAGACACTCACTATTGGCAGAAATTCGACTTTGTTTATTTCTACGCAGGCGTGGTGTGTATTGGCAGGTTAGTGCCTTTTGGGCTTGAATATTGAAATTAATCAAACCCAAAAATATGATAGCACATTTAAGGATATTTGTCCAGTCAATTATTGTGATTTAAAAGTCAGTCCTTTGAGCAACATTCTGGTGGCTTGGGGCCAGATGAAATGATAATTATCAAGCTCGTCGGCACTAGCCCAGGCAAACTGACTGTGTTCGCGGCTGAGCTTGATAGGATCATGATCGTTCTTGATCAAGTAAGCAACGCCGCTGACAGCTTTACCCGACTGAGTATACCAAGCAGCAAAATCAATCAGGTCAATAATTTCGAAATTGACAAGATTAAGTTCTTCTTTGAGTTCACGCCGAAATGCCGTTTCCCATTCTTCGCCCTGGTCAATCCGACCGCCGGGCAGACCCCAGTATCCGGGGTTGTCGGCAAATTCCAGGATTAAACATTTATTATTGCGGATTAAAATCGCCACTTGGCTAATGGTAAAAGTTTGAAATGCTTTGGACATGATCTAATTATAGCATATTTAATTTCGTGACTGACAAGAAACATCATAGTATAATAAAAATATGAAATTTCGCTTACCCATGATATTAATTATTTTGGGATTATGGCTGCTGCCCGTAATGTCGGTTTTTAGTCCGGCGCGGGCCGCGACTTCCGATATTGCCCAACAGCGCCAAGAATTGGAACAACGACTGCAGGAAATCCAGCAGCAGATTTCCCAATACCAAAAGGAATTAGTTGGCATCAAGGGTGAAAAAAATACTTTAACCAATAAAATCAGACAACTGCAAAGCCAGCAGGCAACTTTGAGACTGCAGATTGAAGAGACTAATTTACAGTTGAGTTTTATTGATGCCCAGGTTTTGACAGTCCAGTCGGCTATTGCCGAGCTAAACGCCAAAAAAGAGAAATTGCAGAATCAATTAGGTGAAAGCATCAGACAGCTTAATCGCTTAGATCAACGATCGTTGATATATGTGGTTTTAATGAGCCGCAGTTTGTCGGAGATTTTTGATCAGATTCAGGGCTACGAGCAGCTGGTTTCCGGTATTGGTACGATTTTTAAAGAAATAAGAGTTTCCAATGAGCAACTTAAGCAGCAGGAAGAAATTTTAAACCACCAGCGGGAAGAATCGCAAAATTTGTTGGGCGTAAAAACTTTGCAACAGAATTTGCTAGTCAGCTCGGTTAATGAACAGGGCGCGTTGTTAAGCAAAACCAAGGGACGGGAAAGCGAATATCAAAATATGCTTAGTACCAGTCAGCAAGAGGCGTCGGCAATTAGGAATCAGATTTATCAGTTATTTAATGTTGGTAAACAAATCACTTTTGGTCAGGCAGTTGAGATTGCCAGTTGGGTGGCTGACCAAACCGGTGTGCCAACAGCTTTTTTGTTGGCGATCTTGACCCAAGAATCAAATTTGGGTCAAAATGTTGGGACTTGTAATCGGTCGGGTGATCCGGCCTGGAAAAGCTGGAAGGCAATTATGAAGCCAGAACGAGATCAACAGCCATTTTTGCAGATTACCAGCGAATTAGGGCTGGATCCGGATGTTACGCCGGTATCCTGCCCGATGTTTGACAAGAGCGGCAATCAGATTGGCTGGGGCGGGGCTATGGGTCCGGCTCAGTTTATTCCTTCAACTTGGATGGGTTACAAAGACAAAGTCAGTGCGTTGACCGGTAATCGTCCGGCCAGCCCCTGGGACATTCGCGATGCGTTTGTAGCGGCGGCTATCTTATTGAAAGCTAACGGCGCTGACAGTACCCGCCAGGGCCAATGGAATGCCGCGATGCGCTATTTCAGCGGTGGCACCAACCCAGCTTACAGTTTTTATGGCGATAGCGTGTTGGAGCTCGCTGATAAATATCGGGCTGATATTGATAAGTTGAATTAAAATAGTCTTCGTGTGCTATAATATTTTTATGAATCAGCCAATAAATTACCAAAAATTGATTTATCTTCTGATTGGTATTAGTACCTTGCCATTTTTAGTTTTGCTTTCCCAAATCAAGTTTGGTTTATCAGTCGCCAATCCGGTGGCCTTTTGGAATAATTTTATTTTTGAGTTTGCCAATATCGCCGGATTTATCGGCGCGATTTTATTGTTGTGGCAAATGATTTTGGGTTCGCGCTGGATAATGTCGAAATTTACACCGGACACGATCGGGATGAATATGCTTCATCGACGGCTGGGAACTTACGGTCTGCTGGCGGTATTATTTCATCCGATTCTGGAAGTATATAAATATTCTGAAAGCTGGCGCTGGCTGTTTTGGCTTAGCGGTTCCAGTAAATTTGAGCAGCAAGTCACATTCGGGCGGATTGCCTTGATTTTATTTCTGATCGTTTGGATCACCAGTGCTTTGTTGCGGGGTCGGCTGAAATATCGGCCTTGGCTTTATATTCACTATTTAACCTATCCATTGATGGGGTTTGTTTTAATTCATGCGGTTCAGCTCGGTAGCTACTTGGGCGATTATTTATATCTTAAAGTAATTTGGTATTTGATGATGGCGATTTTTGTCGGTTTGGTGATTCAACGATTGGCGATTTTTGTCGGTTGGGGTGCAACGAAATATCAGTTGACTGACAAGCAGCTGGTCGGTAATCAGGTGGTGTTATTGACCCTGAAGCCATTGGGCAAGAGGTTGGATTCGGCCATTGGCCAACATTTTTATTTGCAGCTCAGGCGGTTTAGCCTTGCTCACCCGTTTACGATTATGGAACACGATGATCAAACCGGCAATTTGATATTTGGCATTAAGGCGATGGGTAAATTCACCAACTTGGCCAAAAGTTTGAAAATCGATCAGACAATTTTTGTCAGCGGCCCGTATGGCGTATTTACCAGGGAAGCTCAGAATAATGAACCAAAAGTAATTATCGCCGGTGGAATCGGCGTTACGCCATTCATTAGGTTGGTAAAACGCTTTGGCGAGAATGTCACATTTTTTTATTGTAATCCAACGATTGAAGAAGCAGTTGGCCGAGAAGAAATTATCAAGGCCATCGGCAATAATTATTATGATGTTTTAAGCGATTCAAAAAATGAAGCAGCGGCCAATGTCATTATTGGCCGGATTAATGCCGAGCACATTACTAAGGTGCTGGCACCGGATGATATTGCCCGGCGTCATTATTTTATTTGCGGCAGCAAGGATTTCATCAGGTCGGTGGAAGCGATGCTTAAATCGCTGGGTGTAAAGAATTCTAAAATTTATTACGAAGAATTTGGATTTTAATAATTGCTGGCATTTTTAAGCTGATTGGTCTTGGGCTGCCAGCTTTTATTTTTTTGAGTAATTAATTGACATATTGATATTTTTGTGGTATATTAGATTTTTAATGCTAGTAGCTTAAAAAAACAATAATTATTGATAAAATCCGATCTAACAATCAGTTGGTGGTGATTATTAAGGCTCGATTACTATTTTTGTCATTTTGGCGTGACTCAATTTGGACTCGAGAGAAAACAATATGACAAAAATAGACTCCAAACCGTTTAATTTTAATAATTTGGGAATTGCCCCAAAAATTCTTGATATTCTTCAGGATTGGCATTTTACCCAACCAACGCCGATCCAGCACAAATCAATCCCCGTAGCCATTGAAGGTAAAGACTTGGTCGGAATTGCCCAGACTGGAACCGGCAAAACCCTGGCTTTTGGTATTCCGCTGATTCAGCGCTTGACCAATATTGGCGGGCGCGGCCTGATTTTGTTGCCAACGCGCGAGCTGGCCAGTCAAGTTGACGCTAGTTTGAAGCGGATTGCCGCGCGGTTTAATATGCGGACGGTGGTACTGATTGGTGGTCAGTCAAAAGACATTCAATCAAAGGTACTTAGACAAAAACCGCAAATAATTATTGCCACCCCCGGCCGACTGATCGACCATCTTAAAAGCAGTTCAATTAATTTAAGCGATATTAAAATTTTGATTTTAGACGAAGCTGATCTGATGTTTGACATCGGTTTCGCGCCGCAACTAGATGAGATTTTAAAATCAGTTCCTAGCCAGCGCCAAACAATGCTTTTTTCAGCCACGATGCCTCAGGCGATTATGGCGTTGGTGGCCAAACACATGAAGCTGCCGGTTAATATTGAAGTGGCGCCTTCCGGCACGCCGGCGGAAAAAGTCAATCAGGAAATGGTAGTGATTAATCGGGAAGACCGAATTAACCAGCTTAAAAAAATATTGGCTTCATACCACGGTTCGGTGTTGGTATTTTGCCGGACCAAACATGCCGTTAAGAAATTGACCACTCAGATCAGAAAGATGGGACATTCGGCCGCTGAAATTCATTCCAATCGGTCGCTTAACCAGCGCAGCAGCGCCCTGAAAGCTTTTAAGTTCGGTCAAGTTAGAGTACTGGTGGCAACCGATATTGCTGCCAGAGGAATTGATGTTCGGGGCATTGAGTTGGTGTTGAATTTTGATTTGCCGGAAAATGCTCAAGATTATGTCCATCGCATCGGCCGGACTGGCCGGGCCGGACTGGCTGGTCAGGCAATCAGTTTTGTTTCGCCAAATGAGATGCGCGAGGTCGAAAAGATTGAGCGAATTATTAAAAAGACAATTCCGCTGACGAAATTGGCCGAACCGGACTATAACGCCGCACCGTTTGCCAAACGAACGCGCGGGGGCAATAATTTTGGCCAGCGTAGGCCAGGCCATCAGTCCGGCGCCGGGAACCCAAATGATAGCCATCGTCGAAAGAAGTTTAATAGCTATAAAAAATTTAACAAACCCGCTAAAAGGAAAAGGTATTAATTATTAATATGAAGCACCAAGAAATCAGAAATATCGCCATTATCGCCCATGTTGATCACGGCAAGACAACTTTGGTTGACGCGATGATGCGCCAAACCGGCATGGTGGCCGAAGGCGTCAGCATGGATTCCAACGATTTAGAAAAAGAGCGCGGCATTACTATCTATGCCAAGAATGCTTCTTTAATTTATCGGGATACTAAAATTAATATTGTTGATACCCCGGGCCATGCCGATTTCAGTTCTGAGGTTGAACGAGTGTTAAGGTCAATTGACTCGGTGCTTTTGGTTGTTGACGCTCAGGAAGGACCAATGCCTCAAACGCGGTTTGTTTTGAAAAAATCGTTGGAACTGGGATTGAAACCGATTGTAATTTTGAATAAAATTGATAAACTGGCCGCCAATCCGACCAAGGTTCACGATGAAGTCTTGGAGCTTTTTATGGACCTTGGCGCCAGTAATGAACAATTGGATTTTGTAACAGTTTACGCCATTGGCATCAAAGGCATTGCCAAAAAGAATTTAACCGATGAATCAATCAATCTCAATCCGTTGTTGGATGTTATTTTGGAAAAAGTTAAACCATCACCAAACGATACCAGCCTGCCATTAAGAATGCAGCCGTTTAATCTGGGTTACGATGATTATTTGGGCCGCTTGGCGATTGGTCGGATTTATGAAGGTAAAATTTCCAAAGGGCAGAAAGTGGTTATTAAGAATTCCGCCAATCAGGCCAGAACAGCCACCATTACCAAGGTTCAGACTTTCCATGGTTTTGACCGTCAGGAAGTGGCAACGGCTGAGGCCGGAGATTTGGTGATGATCTCGGGCATACCCGATATTTATATTGGCGAAACCATTTGTGAAAATAGCCAACAAGATCCTCTGGCGGCCATTTCCATTGATCAGCCGACAATCTCCTTGGATTTATTGGTCAATAATTCCCCTTTTGCGGGTCGTGATGGTCAGTTTGTTACGAATAGTCAATTGAACGAACGATTGCATAAAGAGCTGGAAATAAATATTGGATTGAAAATTGATTTTTCGGCTAAGGATCGTTATCATATTTCCGGCCGTGGCGAAATGCATATCGCAATTCTGCTGGAAAATATGCGGCGGGAAGGTTATGAAATGCAAGTTTCCCAGCCCCAAGTAATTACCAAACAAACTGACGGTAAATTGTCAGAACCGTTTGAAGAAGTAACAATTGATGTTCCGACGGAATTTTCCGGTTCGGTGATTGAAAAGTTATCACGGCGCGGGGGCAGGCTGCTCAATATGCACCAGCATGACAATCAAATCAGAATTTTATTTGAAATTCCAACCAGGGGTTTGTTGGGATATCGCGGCGATTTTGTTATTGATACCAAGGGCGAAGGCATTATGGCATCGCGGGTAATCGGTTTTAAACCGTATGCCGGCGAAATCAAAAAACGGACGGTTGGTTCAATGATTTCCATGATTAGCGGCAAGACCTCCGGTTATTCTTTGGCCAATTTGCAAACCCGCGGTCAACTCTATGTTGGCCCCAATGTTGAAGTCTATGAAGGAATGGTAATTGGCGATGTTGCCAAAGGCGACGACATGGCCGTTAATCCAATCAAAGGCAAGCAGCTGACCAACATGCGTTCATCGGGCGCGGATGAAGCCATTCACCTGACTCCACCCTTGCCTCTTTCAATTGAACGCGGTTTGGAAATAATGCATGATGATGAATATTTAGAAATTACTCCAAAGAACACCAGGCTGCGCAAGCAGATTTTAAAAGAAGTTGATCGCATCCGAGCTTGGCGTCAGAAATAACGACCAGTAAAAAACAAGGTAGACATTACCTTGTTTTTTGATTTAGTTTTTATTGGAGGCTGCCGATTTGAAGCGAGGCTAGCGTTTCTTTGGGCTGTGGTTGACCACCGTGTTTATTTTGGAAAAGGTCAGTAGCGTCTCGGCCGCAAGTTTGCTGAATTTTTTCCACTCCGCCGGGATGGCGGTCAATAAAACTGGTGATGTCATAAACTTTGCCGTCAACTATTGTCCAACAGCGGTCGGCGCTGTTGGCTTGAACGACCTGATCAATCGTGTAGGTTTGGTCAATTACGGCCGCCTGATTGCCTGAATCAGCGGGGTTGTTGGCGCTGGTGTTTAGGTTTTGACTTTCAGCAGTGCAACCGACTAAGACCAAGCTTAAAGCTAGGGTGGCGACAATGATTTTCATTATTTTTTTGGTTAAGATTTAACGATTTCTACACATTTATTAATAGCCAATTATTTTAGAGTTGTCAAAGGAACTATTTAAATAATTGACTTAGTAAGTTATAATTAAGATTAATAATAAGAAATAATAAAATTCAATATGACTTCAGTTGTAAATAATATATTATCAATTTTAGTAATTCTAGTCCAGCTGAGCATGGCAGTTGTCCTAGTCGCTTGGGCTGTCAGCCTAGTCAGTAAAAAAGAAAATTTGATTATCAGTTATGTTTTGGCCTGGGGATTGCCGCTCGCTTTTTTGACGGCGTTGATTTCCACCGGCGGTAGCTTGATATATTCAGAAGTCATTGGCTATGAACCATGCAAACTTTGCTGGTTTCAACGAATTTTGATGTATCCTCAGGTCATTACTTTGGGTTTGGCGTTATGGCATAAGAACCGCGCGGTAATTGATCAAAGTATTGTCTTGTCGTTGATTGGCGGTGTAATCGCCGCCTACCATTATCTCAGCCAAATCGCCGTAATTGAAGTCGCTCCCTGCTCGGCAATTGGTTACGCGGTTAATTGTACCAAAATTTTTACCATGAATTACGGGTATATCACTATTCCGATGATGGCGTTGACGGGCTTTGGCTACATTCTGTTGCTAATGGTGGTTTTAAAGTTTAATAAGATTTTCAAAGGCTAAAATTGACAAATTGTCAATGATATGCTAATTTAATAATGACAATAAAATATCCAGTGATCTTCTGAGAGTACGGTTAAAAAAAAGTAGCTTTGCTCTCACAAGATCATTGACAATTAACACACGATAAAGCGTGTGTTTTTTGGTGGGTCAAGGCTCCAATCAGACTGTTGGAAAGGAGGGAGACAGCCAGGGCTTAGCCCAGATTTATTGGACAAAATCAGAGACACAAACCAAGGAGAATGATGATGTTGCCAGTTATTTGGAAGGTTGAAGAAGCTTTTTCGGTCTTGAAAGTGATCAAGACGGTGTTAGGCCCTCGGTTGACGCAGAACTACAATCTGCCGGACCAGGATCAACATCGGCTGTGTACCCGATTGCTCAACTTGTTGGTCAACCTGAAGGCCGAAGTCACGCTCGAGACGGTCGAGGAAGTTTGGCGGAATGTCGAAGAGGCCCTGGGCCTGATCAAGCAGATGGACGAAGCTTGGGTCGCTGATGCGTCCAACATCGTACTGCTGCGCGAAGCGGTGACTTTCCTGAAGGCGGCCTGGTCGCCTGACCTGAACGCTAAGCGTTCGTAAGCCCACCACGGTCAGCTTGCGCTGGCCACTCCTGTGTCCGGTTGATGCTTTCGGCCGGACACTTTTCTTTGGTGGTTAAAATAATTTAAGGTTGTTTTATTTTTGTGATATAATTTAGTTATAGAATATCTATGATTGATCATAAATATATTGTAATATTAAAATTTAAAGCTTTTAGACACGGCATAATTTTTATTGTCGTCTTTTTTAGTTTATTTGTCGTCGGGCAAAATGCCAAAGCCGATTTCGCCAGTTCGACGGGCGCAACAACCACTGCAATCATTCAGTCTGCCCCTCAATACGGTGATGGCGCGTTAATCAGAGGCAGCGGCCCGGAAATTTATTTAATAACCAGTGAGGCAACCAGGCGCTGGATTAAAGACGAAGTGACTTTCAAAATCTTGGGTTATAATTGGCCAGATGTGGTTGTAACGACCAACGAGGAATTGGGGCTATATCCATTGGGCGCTGATTTGGATATTCAGGAAGTCGCCGCAAAAGTCCCAACTTTGGCTGAAAGTGAAAAAATGGTGCGATCGTATTTTGCCGATATTCCGGTAATGATTGATGTTGCCAAATGCGAATCAGGGTTTCGCCAGTTCAAGGATGACGGTACGGTGGTTAAGGCCTATGGTTTGTATATTGGTGTATTTCAGATTGACGAAAAAATTCACGCTGAGTATGCCAAGAGTTTGGGAATGGATATTTATACTTTGCCTGGTAACCTGGCTTACGCCAGGAGGCTATATGAGCAACGCGGACTTGCGGCGTGGCCGGTTTGTTCCAAGACGGCGCGAGGTTATAAGTTCACTCACAATTTAAGTCAGGGAGATACTGATTCGGAAGTAAAAGTTTTGCAGCAGCTTTTAAACGAACTTGGTTTTACCGTGGCTGAATCGGGTGTCGGTTCGGTGGGCAATGAAACGGAATATTTTGGGTCATTAACCAAGCAAGCAGTTCAGCGCTTTCAGTGCAAGAAAGGAATAGCTTGCAGTGGCAGTGAATTTACTACCGGCTATGGATTGGTCGGTCCGAAAACCAGAGCGGCTTTGCTCCGAGCAATTTAAAAAAATATAGTTGATACAAAATAGCCACTGACGAGAGCGGCTATTTTTAAATTATCAAACAAAAAAATAGTATCAAAATTTATTTTTTGGCCAGCACGAAATATGAATGATGAAGGTGGCGGGCTTGGCGAATGTAACCGGCGCCATGAGGCGGATCGGTATAATATTCAGAGGTAAAGCACAGAATGTTAAATTTTTTTAATAATTTGTAGATATCTTTAATTGTATCGTATCGCAGATATACTCCATTTTGCAAAAATTCATGGGGTGATATCTTTTGGCCTTGGCCAAATGTTGAATCTTGAGGAGAGGTAAATTCAATCAAGGCGTATCCTCCCTTTTTTAGAATTCGATTGAAATTAGCAATTACTTTACTTGTATTTTTGATATGGACTAAAACATGATCGCAAATAATGGCATCAAAAGAAGAATCTTTGATTTTTTTAGTTTCCAGCGGTTCGGCCAGTAATTTTAATTTTTTATTTTTTAAATTTTTTTGGCAGTTAGCCAAAGCGACTTGAGAAATATCTAATCCCACAACGGTAAAGCCGGCAGCTAGCAGTGGTTTGATATTGCGGCCATCACCACAGCCCGCATCCATTACTTTTTTAACCCCTTGTTGTTTGAGAAACGGTATTAATCTTTCGACGAACAGGCTACTTGATTCATTCCAAACCGATAGCCGTTTGGGGTTTGACTGGTGAAATTTTTGATAAACATTATCCCAATATGCTTTTTCTTTCTTCATACTTTTTCAGGCGGGTGGTTTTTTGATTACTATTTAAATTTTATAGTTTCGGCGATCCCTGCAGCGGTTGTTGGGTTGTCTTGGAAGAAGTCGAGAAGACCAACAATAGTGTCGTTGTTTTTAGTGTAATACCAGGTGGCCAAAAATGATTCGCCGCCATCAATTTTTAAGAATTGGCGATCGCCAATTTGAATTTTATTAAATTGGTATAGACCATCAAGCAGCAAACCATTTGACTGGTTTTCAATTTCCGTTTTTAACAAAGAGGGTAAATAAAATTTTTCAACAATGTAGTCAGTTAGTGATTGGTCGGTTGGAACTTTGACGATTTCAAGGTTGATGTCGGAAAAACATTCACCGCAGTCAGGAGCGTTGAAAGCCTGGGGCAACCAAAATCCGGGGGCGGCATCGTTTGGTTGTCCGGCAGCCGTGCCGTATTCATAGGAAGGTGGATAAGAAAAAGAAACTCCGGATTCGGCGTCAGTATGAGTTTGCCAGTTGGTTTTGGCTCCAAGTTGAATTCTTAAAGTTGCTTCTTCCAACAAGGTTTTCTCAAGTTTACTTAAAGTTTTTTCAAGTTCAATATTGGTTTGTTCCAGATCGGTAATTTTTTGATCTAGCTGTTGTTTCTCAGTTATTAAGTCGGCGATGGATTGATCGGTTATTTTTTGTTGGTCGGAATACCAGAAGTATAATCCTCCTCCGCCTAGAGCGATACCAATGATTAAACAAAGGATTGTGGCTAGAATTTTATTCATAGGTTTATTTAATGCCAATTAAAAATTTATTAACTAAGTTAGTTTGTTTAGCCTATTCTGATTTTTGGTCGGCCTGTAGTTCTTTTCTAAGTTCTTCTAGTTGTTTTTTGACATCATCACTTGTCAGAGTGTCGGAATTATTATTTGAATCATGAATATCATAGGGGTCAGAATTGGGCTTGGAGGATTGCTCTAATAAATCATCGGCTGCCTCGTCGTCTTCTTGGGAATTGAAAAGTTCTTCATTGTCCGCATAGTTCAAATCAATTGTTTCTTGGGATTGATATTTTTCCAGCAGTTTTATTCCCTGATCATAATTTATATTGTCGCAGGTAAATTCATAGTCGCCTTCAAAATCGACGCCGGGGTTTAACTGGGGTGCTTTGCATTTTTTGCTGAAAGAAAATGAATCGGGAGTGATGAACGCGCCGTTTTCCAGTGGACGGCCAGAAAGACTGAAGGGTGGACAAAAAGTTTTGGCATCCTCTTTGCTTGTTTCCTCTCTTTCACTGGTTAAACCCATAACTGTGCCGATCATTTTTACATTAACATAAACCCAGTCATTGATTTTTCTTTCCGGAGCGGGGAAAATTGTTTTAGAATAATAATCAATCCTGACTGGCGCTTGGTTTTTTTTATAATATTCCGTTAAATTTCCATTTTCTTCAATTTCAATCGTGCCAACGCCGGCAGAGTTGGCAGTTGTTCCCGAGCCGCTGTATTGGTAATCGATTGTCCGGCCCAAAATATACATTTTTTGACTGTCGTTGTCGATGAGATTGATTTCTTCGGACTCGTAATTAATAGTCCCCTTTTCATTTCCCATAATTGTATTAGTATAAGTACCAGTAATTTTTTCTTTGCCAATACAGAAAGTATAGCGGTCCTTGTTTTTAAGTTCCTCAAAATAAAGTTCTTCAATTTTTATTCTGGTTTCTTCGTCGATCCCCTGACCGATTTCTTCCTGATTTAGTTGGTAGTCTCCTTTGTCACGAAAAGATGAATTATAAACCAATAGTCCGCCGCCAATCGCACTGGCACAAGCAATTCCTCCCAAGCCTAAAAGCAATTTTTTATTCATAAATTTTGATTATTCATTATAAACCGCAAATGTTGGTCATTGATTCGCAATCAGGGGCTTGGGTCATACATTTTACCATGGGGTCATTCCAATTGGCGCATTCTGTCAAACAAGAATCAAGACCTTCCTGAAATAAGGTTTGAGTGGCATTTGGTACCAATGTCAGACATTGATTGACATAATTCTGGCAGGCGGCTTCACATTCATTTTTGGCCGGATTTAATTTTGGGTCATTCATTTCTGGGATTAAAGATTCGATAATTTCAGAAATGGCTGATAGTTCCTGGCAGGTGGTTACTTGGCTGATTTTTTCTTTAGTTTCTTCGCTCCAATCAGCGCAGGCTAACTGACACTGTTCTAAAGAAATCAAAGAAGGGCAGATTGCCGTTGCCTGGTTACATAGCTGGGCGCATTCAGAATTTGTTTCTTGAGTGTTGGTCTCGCCGGTTAATTCGGTTTTTGGGCTGCAGCCGGAAACTACGGCAATCAAGGCCAAGGCCGATAAAAGCCAGGTTAATTTTTTCATAAATTTTACCTTTAATTCAAAGTTATTATTTATTAAAACGCCTAATTTTTTATCTTGCGGACAGGGTAAATATATAAGTAATTATAATGTTTATTAGGTGTTTTATCCAGTCGGTATTGGGCGGGTCAAGTCTTGATATCGTATTTCTTGTTTTTACCAAAACAAAAAGCGGAGCTTTTAACTCCAACTTTTTGATATGGTAGCGCCACGGGGAATCGAACCCCGGTTACCAGGATGAAAACCTGGTGTCCTAACCCCTAGACGATGGCGCCATGATATTTTTTAATAAGTGACTAAAAAATAATATCCGATTTTTGGTAAAAAGTCA
>JAVEXP010000007.1:0-45817 GCA_034003985.1 Patescibacteria group bacterium
AGCGCCACGGGGAATCGAACCCCGGTTACCAGGATGAAAACCTGGTGTCCTAACCCCTAGACGATGGCGCCATGATATTTTTTAATAAGTGACTAAAAAATAATATCCGATTTTTGGTAAAAAGTCAAGTGTTTACAAAAGTACCCCGCTCATTTTGCAGGGTACTTTGAGATTAGTTATTGAAGGTTGCTGCCCAGTTCGTAGTAGTCGAAGTGAGTTTGATTAAGTTCAACGACCTCGGCCCATTCATAGTTATACTTTTCAAATACGGTCTGGTTGGGAATCAGTTGTTTGGTTGAACCTTCGACTTTATAGACATTGGAATTGCCAGCAGTTTTGATAAGTTCGGCGGCGGGATAAGCATCGACATCCAGTTTGGTAACACGGGCGACATTGCCCCAGTAATTACCCGGATAGCTGACAAAGACAGTTGGCGAAGGAATATTGATTTTCAGCCATTGGACTTGCGGCCGCTGGAATAAGTAATAGACAGTCGGATCGTTAGGGGTGCGAATCAGGCGGGCGCTGGGGTAACTTTCCAGCTTGGCGCGGGAAACGATTTGAACCTCGCTCCACTGGCAACCGTATTGATAGAATGATTCCGGGCTGGTGATGTAGTGGCGCTGGCCAGTTTCCAGAATGGCCCAGATATCGGGGCTGTCAGTGGTTTTGTATAATGCCTTGAAGCGAGTGTATCCTGAATTGGGGTTACAAACATAAGGGCTGGCCGGTTGGGTGGTTACTTTGACGCCAAGAACTTGGCCACTAGTCTGAGTGGTGCCGGAACTGACTACTCCACCCTTGGCTAACAAATTATTGTAGTCCAAAACATCTTGGATGCTGCAGCCGTCAGGCAACGGATGAACCTTGATGCGGGATTCCGGAATAAAAGAGATTAAGGCGTTGGTTTTTTGCCGATCGGCATAATAAATTTCAACCGTGTGGTAGCCTTTGTTGAGAGTAACAGTATATTCTTTTTTCAGATAGCGATGAATGCCGTGTAGATCCAGGATTAATTGGCCGTCAATAAACAGCCAAGAGTCGTCGTCCGAGGCCAGCTGATAGGTATAATTGCCATTTTCCGGAATGTCTAAAATACCGCGCCAGTAGACGGCAAAACCATTGGGATCGCCAGGCTTGCCTTCGTCAACCGGGAAGAAATTATTTTCGTGGATAATATCTTTATCAACCCGACTGAAGGCAAAATATTTGGAATCATACCAGTCATTCTCGTAAGCTAATTTAACATCATTTTTCCAAACATCAACATCTGGATGGTCGGAAGTCAGGTTGTAGTAGTTGGCCCAATAACCGAAATCAGTACTGAGATTGATGTCGCAGGAAGCCGAACCAAGAATCTGTCCAGTACCAGTGCCGGCCGGATAAGAAGTGCTGCTGCCGCTGGTTTGAGTTGCTTTGGTAGTAAAAGAATAAACATCAGTTCGAACTTGTTTGCCAAAGACATCCTTGGCTAGAATATCAAAGTAATAGGTGGCTCCTTCATCCAAGCCAGTCAAAGTGATGGAATGGGTAAAATCGCGAGGGATGGTAGTCTGGATGGTTTTACCCAAAGCGGTAGTTTTGCTGTAGCGAATCCAGCCCTCGGACAATTTATTGGTCCGCCAGGAAATGACGGCGGAGTTGGTGGTGACATTGGAGTCGTTGGTTGAAGACGGTTCAACATTATAAATAATCAATTCTTCTTTATCGGAAGACGAAGTGGTTTTGGTCCGGAAAGTCAGATCGTAATAAATTGCGGTGTTGTTGTCTTTGTCGGTGGAACGGACTCGAAAATGGTAATAAGTGCTGTCGACCAAATTAGTCAAGGTAATGTCGTGAACCCGGACTTTATTGTTATTGGTCTTCTTTTGTTTGTAGGTAGTGTCCAAACCGTATTCGACTTCCGTAGTGGCATCTTCGTTGGTCAACCATTGAATAGTGGCGGTGCCGCCGGTAACATAAGCCACTTCAACATTGCTGATAACCGGAGCGCGTTTGTCGCTGCCTTCTTGAGTGGTAAATTTTTGTTCAAAGGAGGTAATTTCAGTGTTGTCGTCCCAAGCAATAATTCGGAAATAATAATCAGTATCAGCATAAAGTCCCTGGATGGTAATAGCGTGGTCGGTTTTTTTTGCATTAGTACTTAAAGAATGGATATAGCGTTTTGATTCCAAGCCGTATTCAACCCGACCCTGAGAGGTTTTATTGGTATGCCAAGAAATCGTGGCAGTATTGTCATTACGGGCTACCACGATATTAGAGATTTCCATCTGGGTCGGCGCGGCGGCCAAAGCCAGGGAAAATGGGGCCAAAATACCAATAATTAAGGCAATAACTACTTGGTAAGAGAGTAATTTTTTGGCTAAATTTACTAAATTTTTAGTCAAAAATTGATTCATATTGCTAGTTATTTTTATTAATATATAATTATATCATATAGTTTTATTTTTGTCAATACTAAAGACTTTTTGACATGACCGGTGTTATTATCTAAGATAAAATATTGCTATTGATATTTTGGCGATTGTTTGGGCACAAAAACGCCCGGTTACAACCTGGAGGACATGTCGTGGAAAAAAGAAGGGAAACCTGGAGCAAGTCGTGGTTGTTTGTCCTGGCCGCTGCCGGTTCGGCGGTGGGTCTGGGTAATATCTGGAAATTCCCCTATTTGGCCGGGGAAAATGGCGGTGCGGCCTTTACCCTGGTTTACCTGGGGTGGGTTGTTTTGGTCGGCTTGCCGTTGTTGATTGCCGAGATGATCGTGGGCAAGGCGTCACGGTTAGATCCGGTGGGCGCTTATCGCAAGCTGAGCGGTGGCAGCAAGTTTTGGCCATGGGCCGGTCGGCTGGGAGTGCTGACGGGATTCATGATTTTGTCGTTTTATTCCGTAGTCGCCGGCTGGTCAATGGCCTATGTCTTCAAGGCGCTGGCCGGAGAGTTTAACGGTTTTACGACTTCCGCCCAGGCTGCCTTGGCCTTTGACAAGTTTGCGAGCAGTCCGGTTTGGCCGGTGATCTGGCATACGAGTTTTATGCTGTTTACCATTACGATAGTCTCCCGGGGAGTAAAGGGAGGGCTTGAACAGTGCAACAAGATTCTGATGCCGGCACTCTTCATTATTCTGCTGGGTCTGGTGGCGCGAGCTTTGACTTTGCCACTCGCCAGCGAAGGCGTGGCGTTTTTGTGGCAGCCGGATTTCAGTAAGCTGAATGCCGAAGTGGTTTTGATCGCTTTGGGCCAAGCGTGCTTCACGCTCAGCGTTGGCATGGGAGTGATGATCACTTATGGCAGCTATCTGGACTTTGGTGCTCCACTGGTACGCGATAGCGCCTTGATCGCTTTGACTGACACGGCAGTCGCTTTGCTGGCCGGCTTGGCGATTTTTCCAGCGGTGTTTGCGACCGGCGGTGAAGTGGCGGCCGGACCGCAACTGATCTTTGTGACCCTGCCGGTGGTGTTCAATCATATGGTGCTAGGCAGCGTGATTGGATTTTTCTTTTTCCTCTTTCTGACTATTGCCGCTTTGACTTCGGCCATCAGTCTGTTGGAGGTGCCAGTCACCTACCTGGTTGACCAAAAAGACATCAGTCGGCCGAAAGCAGCCATTGGCGTTGGTTTGCTGATCTATCTGATTGGCATTCCTTGCGCCTGGTCGTTTGGTCCGTTGAAGGCTTATGCTCTGGGAGGGCGAACGGTTTTTGACTGGCTGGACTACCTGAGTTCCAACCTGTGTCTGCCGTTGGGCGGGCTGTTGGTGGCAATCTTTGTCGGCTGGCGTTGCTTGCCGCTCGCCAGATTTTGGTTTTTGGCTAGCGTCTGGCCAGAACCCAGGCGGGCGCCGACTTGGTTGTGGCTTGTCTGGTGGCTGCCAGTAGCCTTGTTGGTGCCGTTGGCAATCATAGTCATTCTTGTCGCCAAGTTGTTTGGCATTGGTTGAGCCGCTTCCCGTTTGCGGGGAGTAAAGCTTAGACCACCCGTCTTAGCCGGTGTGAGGTTGAGACGGGATTTTTTTATTTTTAGCTTGATTTTTTTGGCTTATTGACTTATAATATTAATGTTCAACCAAATAAAAAATAAAAATGAAATTGTTAAAAATCAAAAATCAAGACTCGGAAATCAGGCCTCGGGAAGAATGGCCTAACACCGAAGAAGGGCAATTGCTTTTGGATGTTTACCAGGATGAAAAGAATATTTATATCAAATCGACAATTGCCGGAGTCAACCCTCAAGATTTGGAAATTGCGCTACATAACGACATGCTGACTATCAAAGGCAGCCGGAAAAGCGAGATGGAGCTTGAAGGTTATGATTATTTTTTTCAAGAATGTTATTGGGGTGATTTTTCCCGTTCAATCATCTTGCCAGTTGAAGTGGAAAGTGCTAAGATTGGCGCAGAATTAAAAAATGGGGTATTAAAAATTACGATTCCCAAATCGAAAAAACGACGGAAAATCCCGATTAAAATTACCGAATAATGACCGACAGTTCAGTAGTTAAACAATATTTTATCATTGGCCGGGTGGACAGGTTTATTCAGAAAGATGCCCTGATTATTTTGGCTAATGGCGAGGAAGTTTCTTGGCCGATTAACAATTTGCCACCGGAAATCGAGGCAGGCAGTGAAATCAAGCTGATTTTAAGTACCGCCGAGACGGAAGAATTTCAACGCCAGCAGCTAGCCAAATCCATTTTGAACGAAGTTTTAAATATCGACAAAAATGACAAATCAAAATCAGAATAACAAAACCGAATCAAAAGCAGGAATGAAACGATGGCCCTTAATTTTGGCCGTCGTTTTTTTGATGTTGGTTTTGACAGCGGTTGGATCGGTGTTTGCCTTCCAGCAGGCTTACCGCGACAGAATATTTCCCGGCGTCAAAATCGGCTATTTGGCCGTTTCGGGTCAAACTAAGGCCGAGGTTTTAAATCAGTTGCGGGAAGTTGAAAATAATTTTCAGGAAAAGGGTTTGGTGTTTCGGGGCGAAGATAAAGAAATTTTTGTCACGCCAATTACGGTTTCGGAAGCGCCGGATCTGGCCAAGCCAATTTTGCTTTTTAATTTTGACCAAACGGTAACACAAGCTTACCAAATCGGCCGGGGCGGCAGTTGGGCACAAAATTTATTGGATCAGCTTAAAACAATGATTTTGGGGAGAATCGTAAAAGTCAGTTATCAATTAGACGAAGTGGAATTGCTAAACCATTTACAGACCAGTTTTTCGGAGATGGAAACTCAGCCGCTTAACGCGATGATTGAAATCGTTGACGGTCAGGTGGAAGTCAGCCAGGAACAATCCGGCCATACTTTTGATTATCAGGCAGCGATTGTTGGCGCGGCTAGCCAACTGGCTTATTTGGATTTCAAGCCGATTGTTATGGAGCTTGAATTCCGTGAGCCGTTGATTAAAAAATCACAGACTACTTCGGCTTTAGATAGCGTTGATGATTTATTAAAGATTGATTCGTTGAAGTTGACGGCCGGCAATCGCTGGTGGAAGGTTACCAAAGAGGAATTCATTCCTTGGTTGGAATTTCAGCTGGTTGACGATGAAGTGATGGTTGGTTTGAATAAAGAAAAAGTTTTGGCGTTTTTACAACCGATTGCCGAGCTGATTAATGTCCAAGCCCAAGATGCCAAGTTTTCGTTAAACGGCGACCGGGTGAATGAATTTCAGGCCAGTCGTGACGGGGTAAAACTGGATTTGGAAGCCAGTTATGAAAAGATTAACCAGCAGCTGATGGGCGGCGATGCGGCCGAAATTGAATTAGTGACCGAAGTTGATCCGGCCAAAGTTAGCACGGCTGATGTTAATGATTTGGGGATCAAAGAATTAATTGGTCGGGGTACTTCCAATTTTGCGGGCAGTCCCAAAAATCGCCGGCACAATATTGCGACCGGCGCCGGTAGCCTGAATGGTATTTTAATTGAACCGGATGAGGAATTTTCTCTGCTTGATGCTTTGGGAGAGATTGACGGTGAACACGGCTATTTGCAGGAATTGGTGATCAAGGGTGACCGGACCATTCCGGAATACGGCGGCGGGCTGTGCCAGATTGGCACCACCGCTTTTCGGGCGGCCCTCAGATCCGGGCTGCCAATTACCCAGCGGCGCAATCATTCTTATCGGGTGGTTTATTATGAGCCGGCCGGAATGGATGCCACTATTTATGATCCATTCCCCGATTTGAAATTTTTGAACGATACTGGCCACCATATTTTATTTGTTGCCAGAATCGAAGGCGATGATTTGATTTTTGATTTTTACGGTACCAGCGACGGACGAAAAGTGACAATCGCGCCCGATCCGCCTTCGATTTATGATGTCACTAGGCCGGGTGAGCCGCGTTATATTGAAACCGAAGAATTGGCACCAGGAGAAAAAAGGAAAGTCGAATCAGCCCACAATGGCGCTGATACCTATTTTAAATATACGGTTGAATATCTCAATGGCGAAGTGAAGGATACTGATTTTTATAGTCACTATGTCGCTTGGCCGGAAGTTTGGCTGGTGGGCAAGGAACCAATGCCGGAAAGCACCACCACGCCGGAAGTGATAACAGAATCTTGATAATAAAAAAATCTGCTCAAGGATCTGCAGACAAGAAGTGCATTTCTAGGAAAAATCGAGCCGGAGCCGGATTTTCCAAGAAATAGACTTCGTGCTTGTCGTGCCTGCAGAATTTGGATAGCAAGTGAAAGGAGGTTTGTAGTTGAAAAGGTACAATTTCTTTCTTGCTATCCAAATTCTACAGGCACTGAAGCCCCCTCCATGTGTGGCACAAGAAGCACTCCGGAGGATATCCTGTTGTAGGTGTCTGCAGATCTTTGGGCAGATGATGGAAAATGTAGTTTATAAATTTTCAAGGATAACAGATTACCATAGCATACCTGATTTATTTTGTCAATGGTAATAGCAATACAAAAATCAAAAAACCGCTTAATTTAGCGATTTATGGTTATTTTTTTGCCCCTATTCAGGGGTGTTTTTATTTTTGACTTTTGTTACAAATAGATTCTAATCAATTTGTCACGGCTCGTCAAGCCTTTGATTATTTCGATTTCCGATTGGGAAACTTGGTATTTTTTGGCCAGTAATTTAATGAGTTCGGCATTGGCTTTGCCTTGGGTAGGTGAAGCTTTTAGTTTAATTTTAAGATAACCGTCGGTTTCTTCGACAATCTCGCTTTGGCTGGAGCGCGGGATTACTTTGACGACAATATCCTTAGACATTTAGATAGTTTTTAAAATTTTGATTAGCTCGCGATGGATTAAGTCATTGGATGCGACCATATCCTTGCTTTTAATATTCCAGTTTTGGCCTTTGAAATCAGTCACCGCTCCCCCGGCTTCACGGACGATGATTACGCCGGCGCCGACATCCCAACTGCGGGCACTTGGAACCAGAAAACTTTCAGTTCGGCCGCTGGCGACCAATCCCAGTTCCAGGGAAGCGCAACCAAATAGTCTGGCATTTTTGGCTTTGGCAATCAACCGTTGGCGGATTTGAGAAACGCGATTAATGTCGCGATTGCCTTCGCCATGGCAGAAAGTTAGAATTGAGTCGGAAATTTTATTGCGAGCAGAAACTTTAAGCCGGCGGTTGTTAAGATAACTTCCCTTGCCTTGTTGGGCGGTATAAATAGTTTGATTAATTGGATCATAGATAACACCCATAATCGGTTGGCTGGATTTGAATAAAGCAATCGAGACGGCAAAAAAATTGATGCCCAAAGTGAAGTTGGTAGTACCGTCAAGCGGATCAATAACCCAGGTGTATTCTGATTGGTTTTGCAGTAAGCCGGATTCTTCACTAATAATATTGTGGGCTGGAAATTTTTGTTTGATGGCTTTGGTAATAATTCGATCAGCGATTAAATCAGCCTGGGTGACGACCTGGCGCTTGGTTTTGTATTTAACAATTTGCTGACGGGTAAACCGTTTGGCGATTTCTTGACCGGCTTGCAAAGCCAGCTTGACGGTAAAATCTTTCATGAGATTATAATTAGATTTTTTCTAAAATTATTAGTTCAGCTTTATCAGTGGCGGTATCGTAAACAGCGAAGGTGGCCTTGTTGAACAAACCAGCTAAAGTTCCGGGGTTGAGCATTTTGGTCTGGCCAATGGTTTTTTCCCAAGGCGTGTGATCGTGGCCGTAAAATACCAGATCGTATTTGCCGGACTCGGCTAAAGCTTTGGCAGAATCGGGGTAATGATTGAAAACAATTTTTTTACCATTAAGCTCAAGTTCGCCTTGATCACCGTGACAGGTGACATTGGCAAATTTGGCTGATAGGGTTTGATTTAATTCGCGATCGGCAACATTGCCGTGGACGAAATGAAATTGGCCTTTGAACTTGGGGCCAAATTCATTGACGATCATTGAAGGGGCGGCCAAATCGCCGCAATGAATAATTGCGGCAATATTATTTTTGGCCAGCCAGTCGAGACATTTTTCGATATTGGGGACATTGTCGTGCGAATCGGAAAGAATGGCGATTTTCATAAATTTTTGGGCTTAATAATTTTGGTCAGATAAATGAAGGGGGTGTCTAAGATAGCAACAATGATTTTTATCAGATAAGTAAAAATAATCAATTGAGTCAAAGGGTAGATGCCGGCAAAGGCGATGGTTGTAAAAATAATCGAGTCAACCAGTTGGGAGACAAAGGTTGAGCCGTTGTTGCGCAACCAAAGATATTTAGCGTTGGTGATTTTTTTAAGCCAGTCGTACAATAAAACATCCAAATTTTGAGCGATCAAATAAGCAACCATTGAGCCAAGTACGATTCGGGGGGTTAAGGAAAAGATCGTTTGAAAAGCGTTTTGGGCAATATCGTAGTCAGCCGGCTGAAAAGCCGTAATCAGCTGGCTGGTAATCAAAAAAAAGATTGAAGCGCCGAATCCAACCATGACGGCTTGGGTGGCAGACTTTTTACCATAGTATTCATTAATAATGTCGGTGGTCAAAAAAGTTGAACCGTACAGGATGTTGCCGCCAGTTGCGGCCAAGCCAAAAAGGTACATTCCTTTAACCACAAAAATATTCATCAAGACTGCTGAAACGGCCATTAAAGCAAATAGCCAAACTTTACCCAGGCGAAAAGCAATTACCACGAATGACAGGGCAATCAAGGTCATCAATATAAAAAGTAGTTCGTTGGACATAAATTAGCCCCGCATTTTTTTAACCGTGGCTAGATTCTTTTTGTCCCAACTGGCATCTGGAGTTTCTAAAATCATATTTATTTTTTTGAGTTGTGGATGGTTGATAATCGCCCGAAAGCCTTCTAGACCGATATTGCCGTGACCAATATGCCAATGGCGGTCAACGCGGTCGTTCAGCTTAGCTTTGGTGTCATTGCCGTGAATTAAAACCAGATTTTTTAGGCCGATAGTTTGATCAAAATGCTTAAAAGTACTATTGACCGTTTGTTTGGTTCGCAGGTCGTAACCGGAAGCAAACGCGTGGCAGGTATCAAAGCAGACGCCGATTTTGGTTTGAACTGATTTTTGAGTTTCTTTTAAAATAACGGCAATTTCTTCAAAGCTGTCACCAATAATTTGGCCGGAACCAGCAGCGATCTCAATTAGAAATTGGCTTGAACCGCGATAGCCTTTCAGGGCGGCAGTCAAACCTTTGATGGTTCTGGCAACTGCCTTGGGCCGGGTTGTATCTTTGGCGCTGCCTAAGTGAGTCATGACGGCGTGAACACCAAGCAGCGAAGATCGTTCCAGTTCTTCGCGAATAATGTGGGGTGAACTGGCCGCAATTTTAGGATTGCTGGAAGCTAAATTAATATAGTAAGGAGTGTGGACATAGCAATCAGTAAAACCAAATTTTTGGCAATTGGTTTTGAACAGTTCAACAATTTCGGGCGTAAGCTTGGGAGCAGCACCGCCGCGCGGCGAGCGGGTAAACATTTGGAAAATTTCACCGCCGATTTGAGCCGCATTAATTGGAGCATTGAAAACTCCACCGGCAATTGAAACATGATGTCCGAATAGCATATAATGATTTAGGAAAAAAGGCCTTAGCGGCCTTCTTCCTGATAAAGACTAAGAAGGGATAAATTTATTTTACCATTACTGACTTTAAGTAATCAATCACTTTGCGGGCAGTAATAACATTGCGCAGATAATCGCGATAGGGCAAACTGTTGATTTGTTTTTCGGCTTCGGAGTTGTTAGGGTACGTTGCCAAAGTTTGTTTAACCTCGTCTTCAATTTCTTGATCGCCGGCCATGATTTTTTGGGTTTGGCCAACGGCGCGCAAGATTAAAGCGCTTTTAACGCGTTTGAGCGCCTGCGGAGCAAAATCGAGCATCAATTCTTCCCGCTTCTTTTTAAGGTGAGTCAGATAGGCATCAAGATTCAAGCCTTGGTGGGAAAGATTATGTTCCAATTCTTCCATCATTTTTTTGGTTTCTGAATCAACCAAAATATCCGGGATGTCGTCAAACTTGGAAGCGGCAATCGTTTTTTCCATTATCTCGTCTTCCAATTGCTGATCGGCTTGGTGCTTAGCTTCGTGTTCCAGGTTCTCCCGCAATTGGGTTTTTAGTTCATCAATGGTTTTAAAGTTGCCAAGCTGGGCGGCAAATTCATCATTAAGTTGAGGCAGCTCAACATGATAAACGGCTTTGGTCGTAACTTTAAAGTCAGCTTGACGGCCAGCTAAGTTTTTTTGGAAGTAGTCTTTGGGAAATTCCAATTTAAATTCTTTGGTCTGATCCTTGCTTAGACCGATGAGCTGGTCTTCGAATCCCGGAATAAAACTTTTTTCACCAATGACCAAGGCAAAATTTTGATGTTTGCCGTTTTCCACCGGCACTTTATCCATAAAAATGTCAAAATCGATTTCGATCTTATCACCCGCTTTGGCCGCTTCGTTGACTAGGGTTTCTTTGGCGCGCATTTGGCGCAAGCTGTCTAAAGATTGTTCAAGTTTTTTTTCGTCAATTTTTACTTCCGGCTTAGGAATGCTGATTTGGGTTAAATCACCAACTTCGACTTGGGGCAAAAGGTTGACTACGGCTTTATAAATTACAGGGTTGTTGGGGGCCAATTTAACAATTTCAATACTCGGTGAACCAATGGTTACTAATTTTTCATCGTCAATGGCTTTGACCAGGGTTTTTTGAACTGCCGGTTCCAAAGCTTCCTGCCAAACTTGTTCTTCGCCGACTTTCTTTTTGATAATATCAAGACTGGCTTGGCCGGGACGAAAACCCGGGATTTTGACGCTGGCCGATATGGCTTTGGCGGCTTTTTCCAAAAAAGGCTGGTATTCTTCAACGGTTAATTCAACGGTTAATTCGGCTCGGCCGCGTTCAAGTTTTTTGACTTCAGTTTTCATAATTAAGTTTTAGTTTAAATAAAAAGGCGTTTGAGACGCTTGGTCAGCTTAACAGAAAATGGCGTATAAGTCAATTAAGGTTTTTAACCCAACTTGCGGAAGCGAACGGCAAAAATCGGTTCGTATTCGTTGTCATATTCATCTTTGATGTTGATTGGTTCGCCCTTGACCAGATGATTAAGAGCCAGATCACTCATCAGCTCGTTTTCGGTCTCAATGTCATATTTGAGGTTCTCCAATTTTTGAAAAGAACTTTGCATATCGGCTTTAATGCCGTCTTCGATTTGCTTTTTAGTTTCGCGCAGCGATTTGATTTCTTCCAGAATTTTTTGGTAATGATCGGAATTTTTTAGGGCATCGCGGTAAACGGCTTTGAGTTCGCGCTGTTCTTTTTTTAGTTTCTGGGTCCGGTTGAAAATATCTTGGAGATTTTTCATGAATGGTTTTTATTTTAGAAATTAGATTTTTATTATAACAGCAATTGATTGATAAAAAAAGAGACCCACCGGTAAGTGTTAAGGCTTTCCGGCGGGATTCAGCTTAAATGTCTGATCGTTGGAATCAGAGAGGCGGGCGCATGACCTTGCCGCACTTCTTGCAGACGACAACGGTCCTCATTCTGCCGCCGATCATTTGCCGTGTTTCGGGGTTCGGGTAGGCATGGCAGTTGCAGCATTCGCCGTCTGAGTAGACGGCTCGTGGTAGTTCGTCATACCCCTTTTCTTTCGTCCTGGACACTTTGGGCGGTGCCGGCCGGAACATGGCTCCGGGGAAGGTACCGGAATAGCCGATGACGATCACGGCATCGGTGCTGGGAACAAAATATCCCCAGCGGTGTCCTCGTTGGTTGATCAACGCGACGATTTGCCCAGTGGGCAGAGTGTTTGCGACGGCCACAGTGGTTTCCTCCATTGGTTGTAACAGGGTTCAGTTTGAGTTGCCATTATTTTATGTCAGATATTCTAATAAGTCAATTGATAATAATAAAAAACCGGCCGCCAAGATGGACGGCCGATTTAATTATTTCCAGACTATAAAGCCAGCAAAAGCGGAGCAATGATCAAACTGACAATAGTCATTAATTTGATCAAGATATTTAAGCTTGGACCGGAAGTGTCTTTGAAAGGATCACCAACAGTGTCACCAACAACGGCAGCTTTGTGAGCAATAGAACCTTTGCCGCCGAGGTTGCCACTTTCAATATATTTTTTGGCGTTGTCCCAAGCGCCACCGGCGTTGGCCATCAAAATTGCCAACAAAAAGCCGCTGACCAGAGAACCGGCCAATAAACCGGTTAAGGTGGCTGGGCCCATAACTAAACCGACAACAATTGGCGCGGCTACGGCTAGGACGCCGGGAGCAATCATTCGTTTAAGGGCGGCGCCGGTTGAGATGTCAACGCAGCGAGTGTAGTCTGGCTTGCCGGTACCTTCCATAATGCCGGGGATTTCGCGGAATTGGCGGCGAACTTCCTGAACCATTTCATCAGCCGCTTTGCCGACCGCTTTCATTGAGAAGGCTGAAAAAACAAATGGCAGCAAACCGCCCAAGAATAGACCGATTAGAACATTGGAATTAAGCAAGTTAACAACTTCCAAATTAACGGCTTGGCCAAAGCTTACCAACAAGACCAAGGCTGTTAAAGCGGCTGAGCCAATGGCAAAGCCTTTACCAATGGCGGCAGTGGTGTTGCCGACGGCGTCGAGTTCTTCGGCGCGGGCGCGGGCTTCTTGGCCCATACCGGCCATTTCGGCAATGCCAGCGGCATTATCGGCCACCGGGCCGTAAGTGTCGGTAGCCAAAGTAATGCCCAAAGTGGCCAACATGCCAACAGCGGCAATGGCAATGCCAAATAGTCCGGAGAAATAAAATGAAAGCCAGATAGCAATACAAACAACAATTACTGGAATGACGGTACTGATTAAACCGAGAGCAAAGCCGGCAATAAGGTTGGTGGCCGGTCCGCTTTCCGAAGCTTTGGCAACGGCTTGGGCCGGTTTGTTTTTGTCGGAAGTGTAATATTCAGTAACTAAACCGATGACAATGCCGGAAACCAGGCCGGTTAGCAATGCCCAGTAAACATCAACTCGTCCAACGGTGTAATAAATGACCGGGAATGAGCCAATGGCAGTTAAGATGCCGGCGGACCAAATGCCCATATTAAGGGCATTATGAGGCTTGCCGTTTTTCAAAAATTTAACGACAAAATTACCCAGAATTGCGGCTAGCAAGCCGGTAGCGGCTAATAATAAGGGCAAAACAACGGCCTTACTACCATAAGTTGCAACGCCTAAAACCCCAAGGGCCATGGCGGCAATTAAAGAATCAACATAACTTTCAAAAAGGTCGGCACCCATGCCGGCAACATCACCGACATTGTCACCGACATTGTCGGCAATGGTAGCGGGATTGCGCGGGTCGTCTTCGGGGATACCGGCTTCAACTTTACCGACCAGGTCGGCGCCGACATCGGCGGCCTTAGTATAGATACCACCGCCAACTCTGGCGAATAAGGCGACGGATGATGCGCCAAAACCAAAACCGTAAATAATTTGAGGATCTCGGAAAATGTAATAAAGGACGCTGACACCTAATAGGCCAAGGCCGACAACAGAAAGGCCCATAACACTACCGGAGGAAAACGCGACGCTGAGGCCGTCATGCAAATCATTTTTGGCCGCTTCGGCGGTACGGACATTGGCCATGGTGGCAATGCGCATACCGATGTTACCGGCGGCGATTGAAAAGACCGCGCCGACGACAAAACAAACCGCCGTTTTCCAGCTTAAAGCTGGTACGGCCAGAATTAAAATCGCGACGACAACAATAAAGATGGCAAGAATGCGATATTCTTTATTAAGAAAGGCCATCGCTCCCTGGTGAATATGCCCAGAGATTTCTTTGGCTTTGTCGTTGGTGACGGGTTGCTTTTTTATTTTCATCGCCGTAAAGCCGGCAAAAGCCAAACCGATCAAGCCAACCAAGCCAGTCCACAATTCAAGCTGATTCATAGTTTTGTTGCTCTTAGTTATTAATTAGGTTAATTATTTCCAAGCTATTTATCCTTTTTGACTTTGGTTTTTTTAGTTTCTTTTTTAGCTGGTTTTTCCGTTGGTTTTTCGTCTTGCTCAACTTCGTCGTTGACGATTTCTTCTTCAGTTTCGGTTTCGGCCGTCTCATCAGATTTTTTCCCGCCATCGGAAATAATATCAATTTTGAAGCCAGTGAGCTTGGCGGCCAATCGGACATTCTGGCCAGCCTTGCCGATGGCCAAAGAAAGCTGATCTTCGGCGACTTTGGCTCGGGCGGTTTTTTCTTCGGGCTCAACTTTAATATCCAGAATTTTAGCTGGACTTAAAGCGTTGGCAATGTACTCTTCCGAATCATCACTGTATTTAATAATATCAACTTTTTCGCCTTTCAGTTCGGAGATGATGGTTTGAATTCTCGCGCCGCGTTGACCAATGCAGGAGCCGATTGGATCAATGTTTTCTTGGTCGGTATAAACCGCGATTTTGGAACGAGAACCGGCTTCACGCGCGACGGCTTTAATTTCAACAGTGCCATTGGCGATTTCGGGAATTTCCAGGAAGAATAATTTTTTGACAATTTCGGGATGCGAACGGGAAACAATAATTTCCGGGCCCTTGGTGGTTTGATTGACAGACATGATATAAACTTTGACATGATTGCCGGGACTGTAGTTTTCGCCGCGGATCTGCTCTTCGGGCGGTAATAAGGCGGTGGTTCGGCCCAAGTCGACTAAAACCAAAGCGCCTTCCTTGCGCTGAACGGTGCCAACGAGAATTTCACCCTCCTTGTTTTTAAATTCCTGGAAGATAGTTTCGCGTTCGGTTTCGCGCAGTTTTTGAACAATGACTTGTTTGGCGGTTTGAGCGGCCATTCGACCAAAGTCGCCGGGGACGGTCAGTTCGGTTTTTATTTCATCACCGATTTCATATTTTTTGTTGATTGCCTTGGCGTCGGTCAGCTGAATTTCAGTCTTGGGGTTGAATCGTCTGATTTCTTCGGAGTCTTGTGCCAAGCCGTCTTTGGCCTCGGGGGTGATTTCGGCAGGCTGTTCAGCTTCATTTTCTAATTTTTCCAGTTCTTCTTCCGGCATGTCTTCAACCACGGTTTTGAGATCAAACACCCTTGATTTGCCGGAAACCAAGTCAAATTCCACTTTAATATTTTGATTTTTTTCGCCAAAATCTTTGCGAAAGGCGGCAGCCAAAGCCGCTTCAATGGTTTGGATGACCGATTCCAGCGGAATGCCCTTTTCGTCGCAGATTTGTTGGACGGCGTCACTGATTGATGGTTGATTCATAAATATGTTGTTAGTTTTAGATGGCTTAAAAAAAATGGCAGCCAATGGCCACCAGATTCAACAATGCTGCAATTAAGTATTTATAGTATAGCGGAAACGAAAATGATTGTCAACTCCGCTGATGGTTTTTCCTAGTTTAGAGTGATATTTTTAAAATGTTTAATTTGGCCCGAATGATTTTGTTGATTGATGCTAATGCTTAAAACATCAATTTGCCAAGGCCGGGTAGTATTATGTTCAGCCAGATAGGCTTGGGCCGCCAAGCTGATTTTGCTCAGCTTGGCGGCGTTGACGGCCTCTTCGGGCCAACCGTATGATTTGGTGCTTCGGGTTTTGACTTCCACAAAATGAATTATTCCTTGGTGCAGACAAATTAAATCAACTTCGCCTTGGCGGGTGCGGTAGTTTTGGTTGATGATTTGATAGCCGCGGCGTTGGAGATGAACCTTGGCCAGTTGCTCACCCCGACGGCCGAGTTGTTTTGATGCGAACATAAAACGCCCTGACTGACTGGGCGCTATGTTGAAGAATTATTGATTAAGGAAGATATTGTTCGAATTTTCTTTTTTGATCAATGTTTTTTCGAAGTTTGGGAATGTCGTAAAGTAAATATTTAAAAATAAATCCCAACCAACCAGCCAGACTAATAAACCAAATCAGCAGCCAGAAGCGGGCACTCAACAGTGTTACTCCCTGCCAGGCAAAGAAGATATAAATCAGCCCCAAGATACCCATGGTTAGACCCAGGTCAAAACAGCGGCGATAGGCTTTAACCTTGAGGCCGTCTTTGGTTCGGCGGGCAATGATTTTACTGGCGACGCCGAAAGCTATTGTCAAAACAAAAATTACGGCCAAAATAATGACGGCCCGAAGGCTCATTCCCGCCGGTCTTAGGCCAAACAAGTGGCGAAAGTTGAAAAAATAGTTTAGATAGTCAATCATTTTTCAAAAATTAATCCGTAATGATAATTACCGGCATCAAACTCGTCAATTAAGGCTAATTTTAATTGGCTGGCGATGGTTTTGATTTCCCGAGAGGAAACGCGATCAACATTGGGAGGTCCGAAAGAAGCTGGGACATTATTCCAGTCAATCACTAAAAGTCGTCCGCCGTCTTTTAACATTCGTTTGGCTTCGGCAATAATAACCTTGTCGTTTTTTGACTGAAACAGGATATTGATTAGCAACGCAAAATCCAGTTCGTTGTCTTTGATTTTGGTTGCTTGGGGAATTTCCAAATTCGACCAAATCGTTTTGATGTTATTGACCCCTTCAAGCCGGGCTTTGCTGGTGACTGATTTGAGGACCGATTTTAAAATATCGACGGCATAAACATTGGTATTTTTGCCGACCATTTGGGCAGCGGGGATGATAAAATGTCCGGCCCCGCCACAGCCGAGATCGGCCAGTTTACTGCCGATTTTGACTCCTAATCTTTCCAGTATGACATTAGGGTCCAAAAGTTCATTGCCGCCTGAGATATACACCATATCAATTTATTTTAATGATGTCTAGTTTCATTATATACCATATTTTTTAATTGATAAAATCTTTAATTGGTTTAAAGCTGCGGCGATGAAGTTGGCAGATACCATATTGATTAATCATTTGAAAATGATGGGCGGTGCCATAGCCTTTGTGCTGTTTAAAACCGTAAGCCGGAAATTCTTCATCCAGCCGGTCCATCAGTTCGTCGCGGTAGACTTTGGCAATAATCGAGGCAGCGGCGATGCTGATGACTTTGTAGTCACCGTCGATAATATTTTGATAAGGCATTTTGGCATAATCAAGCGGCAGGGCGTCAATCAAAAGGTAGTCGGGTTGACGGTTCAGTTGCTTCAGCGCTGCTTGCATGGCCAGAATATTGGCTTTGGTAATCCCCAATTCGTCGATTGTTCCCTGGCTGATTGAACCAACTGCCCAAGCAACAGCCTGAGTTTTGATCAGCTGATCCAATCGTTGGCGCTCGGGTTTGCGTAACAATTTTGAATCCTTAATACCTTTGATTTTAATTTTGGGGTCCAGGATGACGGCCGCCGCAACAATCGGCCCGGCCCAAGCGCCGCGGCCAGCCTCGTCAACTCCGGCGATATATTTAAAACCGGTACGATAGAGTTTTTTTTCAACTTTTTGGTTAGGGTAAGGCATAATAGTGAATAAGCTGTGGAGAAATTTATGATATCTTGTGTTTAAATTACCGAAAATTTTGATTTTATGATTTTTGTATTGAAATTGACCTTTTTTGAATATTTTTTGGCTAATTTTAGGTATTTTTTTTGAGTTGACAAAAGGGCTTATTAAGAGTTAGTCTAAATATTACCCTAAAAATTATTTGTGGAGGGTTAAAGATATGAGCTATAATTTAGCTCAAGAGGCCAAAAAGGCAATTGACGCCGGGGCCGAACTCCAGAATTATTATCGGCGTATGAAGCAGGAGACAACCGATCCCAAAGTACGCGCCATCCTGCACGACTTGCTGCTGATGGAGGAGATGAACGAGGTGTTGCTGCGGTCTCTGAACAACAATTTAACAGTCTAGCCGGCTGGCCGGCAAGCAAACGACTTCAATAACCCTAATTGATATTAGCGGGTGGGGGTTGTTTTTTTAAATTATTCAGCCTAAACTTTTTCGGATTTTGCCGGATTCAATTATTTCAGCGGCGATTGACCGGTTTGACTGCCAGAGATAATAAACATTGGAAGAGATGTTGCGGTGAATGAAATCGGAATCTTTAATTGGTCCCAGTTTAACTTTTAAATATTTTTCAATAATCTCGACATCCTGCTGGATTTCGCGCCAGGCGGAATTGGTTTTGGCCAATAGAGCAAGATTTTCTTTGTTTAAAAATCGTCCGGCAAAGATCAGGTCTTGACGAAAATTAAGATAAAATTTTTCTAATTTAATATTTTGTTTTTTCAGGGCCAGTAGGCCGCGGCCGGTGCCAATTAATTCAGGTGGGACGCCAAGTGAATACAAGGTGGCGGTAAACGGGATAGCCCGGGGCAAACGCTTTTTGCCTAAACCTCGCGAATAGCCGAACAAACCAATGTGAAGCTTTCGTTCCCGCCTGGAAGGAACTTGTTCGGAAAGTTTATTGATGGTGTTGGCCAAGCGTTCCACGGTTTTTTGGTAAGGCTTGGCAAAGGTTTGACAAATAATTTTAGCCTGGGCAAGGTCGGCTTGATTGTAAATTTTTGCCGGCGTTTTCGGTAATTGTTGGTTGAGTTTTTTAATGGCAGCTTTGACAGTTCGCAAGGGATAGTCATAGCGAAAAGCCGATTGGATGTAGACGGTACGCATCCCGGAATATTCTTTGAGAAAATTATTAATTCGTTCCGGGGATAAACTGCCGCGAAACGGCAGTGCACCAACGCCAATGGCCGGAAAAATTTTTATTTGGTGATCACGGCCAAACCGGTAGTATTCCGATAAGGCGACCTTGCCACCGACCAGGGCCGGGACGATTCCCGAATTCAGCGCCGGGTCGCTGCGGGCGATATGAATTCTGAGGTAGGCTGGTTTGGATTTAAATTCTTTGCGGTGCAGAATCAAATAATCATCCAAAATTTTGCGGCATCCTAACATGGCATCAACGCTTTCAATCAACGGCAAAACATTCAGGTAACTGAATTCACATTTGTCTTTGAATAATTGACATTTGAATTTGGCCAGCCGGTTGAAAGTTTTTTGAATATGGATGATGTTTTGGGCTTTGTCGGTCATCGGCAGGATGACTTCAAAAATTGGCGGGGCATGAAATTTCAAATCGCGGGCAAAAGTTTCGGCCGTCAAAATACCCATCATTGCTCGGATTAGGCTATAGCCTTTTTCATGCCAGATATTAGGAATGCGAAAAGTCAAAAATTTATCGCGACCAAGTTGATTGGTTTTGAAATAATCGAAGTAAGTACCAAAAATCCGATCAACGACCGCTTCATCGACATATTTGCCCTCCCAGTCCCACATGAATTCCTGGCAGCCCAAATCTTTAAAAGCTGAAAAACATTCGGCGGTTTCTTCGCGGGTGGAAACAAAACCGTCGCCGTCTTTTTCCCAATAAGGCGCGCAGGCGTTATCAGGGTGCTGGGTGGCCATAGTGGCGGGAATTTTACGATTCATGGAAAGCATTTTTTCCTAAATTGACAGGCAGTTAGGTTTACTATAGTGGCAGACTTTTTTTATTTATTGGCGTTTTGGTATGCTGCCAAGCCCTTGGCCAGAATTGTTGTAGCGCGGTTCAGTTTTGTAGTGTTAAGGACATAGGCAATTCGAATTTGATTTTTGCCGGTGTTGGGGGTGATATAAAATTCTGAGGCCGGAGCCACTAAAACAGTCTGGCCTTGGTAAGAAAAATCGTTGATCATAAATTTAACAAAATTTTCGGCATCGGCAATTGGCAGTTTGGCTATCAGATAAAAAGCACCCTGAGGAACTAAACAAGTAACGCCTGGGATTTTGTTTAAGCCCTTAATAACCAGATCGCGACGGCGTTGATATTCGGCCGTGATTTTTTTAGTGTAGGCTTGGGGTTTCTCCAAGATAGGAATCAATCCGTATTGTTCCAGAGTCGGTGCTGACAATCGGACCATTGCCAGTCTTAGCAGAGCTTCGCGGATCGTTTGGTTTTTAGTAATCAAAGCGCCAATGCGCGCTCCCGGTAAAGAGAAACGCTTAGACGCTGAATCCAAAACAATTAAATTTTCTTGAGCTTGAGGAAATTGCAGCAGGCTGGTTGGTTTGGTATCAAATACGATTTCGCGATAAGTCTCGTCAGACAAAATGAACAAGCCGTGTTCGATGGCAAGCTTAACAATCGTCCCAAGTTCTTTTTTGCTAAAAACCGTGCCGGTGGGATTGTTGGGATTAATTAGCAAGATGGCTTTGGTTTTAGGGGTGATTTTTTTGGTAATCTCATTGGCTTTGGGCAAGGCAAAATTATTTTCCATCTTTAAAGTGACGGGGACTAATTTAATATTAATCATTGCGGCAAAACCTTTGTAGCTGGTGTAAAGCGGTTCAAATACCAAAACTTCATCACCCGGATCGGTGGTGGCCAGTAAAGACATCAGCATCGCTTCGGCGCAGCCGATTGTCGGAATGATCTGTTCAGCTTTGACTTTCAGTCCCACACTGGCAAAGTAGCGCGACCAAGCCTGGGTGTGTTTGATAATTCCCGGCGAAGGCGCATAACCGATATTTGGTTGGGAATATTTTTTGACGCTTTCAAGAAAACTAGTTGGCGGTTTAATATCGGGATCGCCGACATTTAGTTTGAGGACCTCAATGCCTTTACTTTCGGTTTTTAACATTGCGGGCAGGAATTTGCGCAGAGGCGAAGCCAGGACTTTGGTTGAACGGTTTGATAATTTTGGTTGCATAATGATAATAATTAATATCTTTCAATTATAGCAGATTTGAATATAAAAAAAAGCGACTGTATTTTTTCGCTTTGGAATCTGGTTTATTCTTTGTCTTGAAGGTATTTTTCAGCGCTTAAAGCCGCTTGAGCGCCGGCGCCGGCAGCAACAATTGCTTGACGAAAATAAGGGTCCTGACAATCACCGGCGGCGAAGATACCTTCAATGTTGGTTTTCTTGGCACAGTCGGTAACGATGTAACCTTGTTCGTCAAGAGTCAATAGATTTTGGAACATTGCGGTGGCCGGAACATGGCCGATTGCCAGAAAAATGCCGTCGGTTTTCAGTTCAGTAGTTTTGCCGGTTTGAGAGTTTTCCAGTTTGACGGCGTTGACAAATTGGCCGTCGGTCAGAACTTCGGTCACGGCGGTATTCCAAATTACTTCAATTTTGTCTTTTTGGGCGAAAACCCGATCCTGCATAATTTGACTGGCGTTAAATTTGTCGCGGCGGTGAATGATAATTACTTTGGCGGCGAATTTGGTCAATACCAGCGCTTCTTCCATGGCGCTGTCTCCCCCGCCGACTATCACGGCGGTTTTGTCGCGGTAAAAAGCGGCGTCGCAGGTGGCACAAGTCGAAACGCCTTTGCCGACATTTTCTTTTTCACCTTTGACCCCGAGCCAGCGGGGCGAGGCACCGGTAGCCACAATCAGGGCTTTAGTTTGATATTGATTACCGCCGGTCTTAACGGTAAAAATATTTTCGTTAATTTCAATTGCGCCCGCGAATTCAGTCAGATATTTGGCGCCGAATTTTTCGGCCTGCTTTTTAGCGTCGGCTATCAGTTGTGGACCCATGACGCCGTCAATAAATCCCGGAAAATTTTCGACAATGGTAGTCAAGCTGAGCTGGTCGGTTTCCAAACCGGCAATAACCAGCGGTTCCAAATCGGCCCGGGCGTTATATAAAGCGGCGGTATGAGCTGCGATACCACCGCCAATAATGATGATGTTGTGGAGTTTAGTCTCGGGCATTTACGCCAGAACGGAATTTAGTTTGTTATGAAGAGTGTTTTTATCCTGAACGCCAATCATTTGGTCAACGGGCTGGCCGTTTTTGAAGATCATCAAAGTCGGAATGCTCATCACCCGGAATTTATTGGCCGATTGCGGAGAGTCATCAACATTGAGTTTGCCGATTTTAATATTCTTGCCTTCCATTTCCTTGGCCAATTCTTCGATAATCGGGCCTTGCATTTTACAGGGACCGCACCAGGGAGCCCAGAAATCAACCAATACCGGAACCTGGGAATGAAGGACTTCCTGGTCGAAATTTTCGTCAGTAAAAGTTATTTCAGCCATAAGATTGATAGTTTTAGATAATTAAGACGAAGTGAATATAGACCATTATAACCATTATCACTGCGGCTGGCAAGTTTAGGAAATTTTTAGCAGATAATCGCAGGATTTTTTGATTTCGGGGTCATTAATTTTTTTGATTTTTTCAGCCAAGAGACTTTTTTCCAAACTTTTTAGATTGCCACGGACTGCTTCCAGCTGTTGGAGTGTGGCTGAGGTTTTGGCCTGGTCCAACATCAATTTTTCAACTCCACGCAATTGGCCTTGGAGCCGATGGAGCTGTGAAATTAGAGGAGATTGAAGATTTTTATTCATATTTTTTGGTTAATTAATATACTACTATCTAGTATATCATAACAGTAAAAAAAGACCTCCTTTGGGTCGTGATCCAAAGGAGGGTGTGAATTACTGTAACCACGAAGGCAGTTCGCCGATTAGGCAGCGAACGCCGGCTTTGAGTAAGGCCGGATAGACCCTGATGGGTACGGGGGTCTGAAAGACCCGATCAATGCCGACGATGTCACCAACCAGGGTGGTGATTTTATCGTCGCCGCTGGTCATCAAGACTTTGCCGGTTTGTCGATCCTGCCAAAACCCCGTGGACATCGGTACGCTCAACGGTTGTGAAGGAATGTGCAGATTGATCCCCAGCCGGGAACAAGTTTCCAGGTAGCTGGCAATTGTTTCGGCCGGACCGTAAAGTGGCGGCTCAAATGGACTGGTAAATCCGGAATGGATTTGCGGGTCGATGATCAAATGGAGCTGACCATCTTTTCCTCTCAGCAAGCCGCTGGTTCGGTCAAGGTGATCTTCCGGTTCGTAGTGCAATTCAAGCGGTGAAGTTGGCGATGTCTCCAGGCAAATGGCCGAGGGTAAAATGCCGACTTCCAGTCCCGCCTGTCTCAAAGGATTCAGCTGAGGACGACGGTCACCCAGCACCCGATGATCTTCAAACCAGATTTGGTCGGTCACCAGTGCCTTGTTGCCATTGAGCAGGATTCGGCCGCCGACCGCGTAGGGCGATACCTTCAGCCGATTTCGTTGCCGTGATTGCCGACAGACTCGCTTGGTGTCGAATTCCTCACTGATTAGCAATTGGCCGTTGGGCAGGGTCGTTGCCAGATCGCGGGGAAACAACATTCCCAGATAGTCAAAATCGGGCAGGGTCAAAAATTTGAATCCCGCTTGCGTCAGTTTCGATGTCAGGCCATCAACAATCTGCCTGGCATACGACTTGATAATGCGGAAATCAACCCCCATGGCTTTGAGGCTGACAACGATTGCCATATATTCTTCCAAGAATAATCTGCTCAGCTTTGGACTATTCAGATTTTCTTGAAAGATTGGCCGGGCAATTTGGACTTGGCCGATCGGTGAGCGGAAATTGAGACCAGCGGTACAATTGCCAAAGATTGGAGCACCAACGACCACTTGGGTCGTTAGTTTTGAAGCGGATGTCTGAATCATGGCAACCCTCCCGGCCGCAGTTTGGTTGTGGTTATGGTCAATCAAAAGAACGACAGCTTCCAACCTTAGAACATTTTTTCGTTTATGTCAATTGAAATATGCTATAATTGGGGTATTAATAAATAATTATTTAGAAATATGGGAACTAAAAATAAAGTCACAATTATCGGGGCGGGGCTTGTGGGCAGTACCACGGCTTACAGTTTAATCCATGACGATTTGACTCAGGAAATCGCTTTGGTAGATATTAATCCCAAACTGGTTAAGTCGCAGGTGATGGATTTGCAGCATTCGGTGCCGTTTAATAGTTTCACCAAAGTTAAAGTCGGCAGTTACAATGACATTAAAGACAGTAAGCTGGTAATCATTACGGCTGGCGCAGCGCAAAAGCCGGGGGAAACCAGGCTAGACTTGGTGAAGAAGAATTCGTCGATCATTAAAGAGATGGCGCCAAAAATATTTGCCGCCAACCCCAAAGTGATGGTGGTGGTAGTAACCAATCCGGTAGACATTTTGGTCTACCAATTAATCAAAATGTTTCCCGCCAAGAAAAAACAGATTATCGGCTCGGGAACGATTTTGGATTCTGCTCGTTTTCGGGTATTGCTGGGTGAGAAGCTGAAAGTCAATCCGCAAAGTATTCACGCTTATATTGTTGGTGAACACGGTGACAGCGAAGTGGTGCTGTGGAGCACGGTAATGGTCGGTAATACTCCTCTGGATCAGTTTGCGAAATTGAGCGGCAAAGAAAAAGATCAGATTTTTGATCAAGCCAAGAATGCCGCTTACGCGATTATTGCCGGGAAACAGTCGACTTATTACGCGATTGCATCGGGTGTGACCCAATTGGTGCGAACAATTTTATTGGATCAAAATACGGTGCTGCCGGTTTCTCATTTGATTGAAGGTGAATATGGCATTAAGGATATTTGCCTAAGTATGCCGGTGGTGGTCGGTGCAAGAGGATTGGTCGGCCGGGTTAACCCGGCGCTGTCGGCCAGCGAAAAACGAGCTTTGAAAAATTCGGCGGCTAAACTAAAAGAAGTGGCTAAAAAATTGTAAGCGACAACCAAAAATTCTTTCCGATTTTGGGAGGAGTTTTTGTTATAAAAAATTAAAGATAAAAAATAGCGCTCCGATCCGTTTGTCTTAATGACTTACAGACCGGAGCGATGTAGTTGTTCGGTAACCGCCGCCGTGTCAGCTCAGGCTGGCTTTGGTCACGCGCGTGGGAATGCCAAGCTCGCGGCAGATAACGATCAATTCGTGGAGGATGTTGCCATACCCCACGGTAATGTGATTGCTCATGTGCGTTCCCATGAGCTCGTCGCGGCCGTAGCCGTGGAGTTTGGCGCACATAATCGGCCAGACCGGCGTGGTTTCATCAAGCCGCCGCTGTACTTCCTCGTCGGGCAGATCGACGACTTCGCCCGTACCGCAGTCCAGGCCGATTTGGCCGAAGGCTTCATAGAACCGCGCCCAGGTAATTACTCCGGGCTTGGACACGCCACTGCAAGTGCTGCCGCCCAAGGGGAAATACATTGGCGGCTGACGGTAGGCGGTGGTTTTCTTCCAGCCGCCGAAATGGGCGGGCGGGGCACCACCGGAAATCAGCAGCGTCCAGATGAAATCGTCTTGCCAGGCGTGACCGACGCGGACATCGTGCAGCGTGGTCTCGGGCGCCATCTCATTGGCCCGATAGATTTCGTTCATCAGCACTTGGGGTACGGCTGAGCCGAGATCCCCTTCATTGAAGTGCGGAATGCACTCGCCGCGGCGGATGATCTCGTTGCCGTCACTGACGCGAACCGGCGGCCGAACGCAGTTATTCAGCATACCTTCGACCAGGTCGGAAGCCGGACAGGAGTCAATCAGCCCGATCTGGTAGGGAATGCCGATGGCGTCCAGGCGCTGTTCATATACGATCCGGCAAGCGGCCACATACATCTTCATCTGTTCGCGCACCTGCTCGGGGGTGAGGTGGACTTCGGGGTCAATTCCCCAGTCGAACCGGCAGCTTTTGCCAACCAGCCAATTGAGGCAGCGCTGGGCTTCGCTGTCGCTGACCGTCTTCATTTTCGCCACCAGCGCCGACTGGCTGAAAAACTGCATCAGCAAGCCGGTCTTGCCCAGCAGGGCGGGGTCGATCACGGCATTGAACATGTCCATACAGCCGGGGTCGAACTGGCCGAGGATGCGCTTCCGTGTGCGGATGTCGACGGCCAACTCGACAGCCAAGGGCGAATCGATATTGAGGCTGTCGCCGGAGACGAAATGGTCGTTAGGGTGGTTGATTTCTCCGGTGCCGAACCATTCCTTCAGCTTGGCGATGAACCACTCATCGGTGAAGTCTTTGCTCCAGAGACGCGAGTGCTTCACGGCCAGCCGGCTCAGCGTCGCGCTGTGGTTGAGCAAGGCAACGAGTCCGGGCCAGGTGCCGTCGAAGTTGGCGACAACCAGAATTGGCCCCTGGTGAGCTTGGAGCGGCCCGCAGATCTGCTGCGAGTAGGCCCAGGCGGCCAGGACGACAATCACGGGTGCTTCGGGCGGGATGCTGGCGATGGCTTGCGCCCCTTCGGCCTGTTTGGTGATGAAGCCGTGGCCGCGCTCAGGGTCGTGTCTGGTGACAACAATGGGCGTGAAGCCGAGCTCGCTGACAGCTTTGCCGACCGCATCAAGCGTCTTTTCCTGCATCGGCCAGCATTGCTGGTTAGCGCTTTCGCGCATGTCTCCGTTGGAGACGAGATACACATGACTACCGTTCTGAATTCGCATGACAATTTCTCCTTGCCGCTTGGCGGCACTGGTCTTTCGCTTTGGGCGAAAGATTCCTCGAACATTGTAAAGGGAGCGTCCCTTCAAAACTGCTCGAAATTTAGCAGAAAAATTGTCAATTGTCAATCCAAAAAGCCGCCTGATTGAGGCGGCGTTTTTGGTTATTTTCAATTACGAATTTTGGTTTACCTGCTTGAGAATTTTTTTGCCTTCAAGCTTGAGAAAGACAATTGGCAAGAAGAATAATTGAAGAATGGTGGCAAACAACAGACCGAAAATGATGGCAATGGAAAACCCCAACCACATTTCATTGGCAAAGATTAAGGGGAATACCCCGGCAATCGTGGTAATGGAAGTCAATAAAATCGGTTGCAGTCTGGCGCAGCCGGCATTCATAATAGCCTGGCGCGGTTTCATGTTTAATTCTTTGACATTTCTCAAGGCTTTGTCAATCAAGACAATGGCGTCGTTAACCACGATTCCGGCCAAAGCGATAATGCCGATGAAGACCGTCATGCCAAACGACAGGCCAAACAGCAGCATGCCGACCACTACCCCGATGATTGCCAATGGCAATGTTAACAGGATAATGAAGGGTTGGCGGAAGGAATTGAATTGTAAGACCAGAATTAATAAAATCAGCAAGATGGCCACGAACATTGAGTTCCAAAGTTCGGAAAAAGACTGATCGATATCTTCGACCTCGCCGCCGAATTCAATGGCGTAATCTTTGGGCAGGATGTTTTCTTCCTGTACCTTTTGTTCCAGCAGCTTGCTGATAACCGTAGAATTGTAGCCTTCCTCCAAGTTAGCCTGAACAACAGACACTCTTTTGAAATCGCGATGGTTGATAGCAGACAGCGCCGGTTCCAAAGAAAAGTCGGCAATTCGGGAAAGTTTGACGCTTTGGCCAAAATTGTTTTGGAGCGATAGATTTTTTAATTGTTCAACGGAGTTGAGATTGTCTTTTTTTAATCTGACGACAACATCAATATCCTCGCCGTCAATATTGATTTCGGTGGCGGTAATGCCAAAGATGGCAGTTCGCAAAACGCTGGACACTTCACCAACGCTCAGGCCTGATCTGGCGAGGGCATCTTTGTTTAGAGTGAAAGTGATGTCGGCCGGACTGACGGTTTTATCGCTTTCAACTTCAATCACGCCTTCGGTTGATTCGAAAATTTTAATTAATTTTTTACTGATTTGATCAATGGTTTCAAGATTATCGCCGCTGATTCGGGCTTCAATCGGTGAACCCGACGGCGGACCGCCCGAGATTTCGCGGATAGTGATTTTACCTTGGGCAATACTTTTCAAATCCTCGCGCATCTCGTTATTGATTTCGTAGCTTTTTTGATGGCGCTGTTTTTCTTCAACGAAGGTAATGTTGACATTGGCTAAATGCTCCCGGCTTTGGGAAGTAGAAAAACCAAAGCTGGATGACTGGCCGATGGAGGTCACAAAGCTTTTAATGTCATCTCGTTGGTATAAATAATTTTCAACCAAAGCCGCAACTTCGCTGGTTCTTTCCAGGTTGGTTCCTTGGGGCATTTCAATATCAATCATCGCAAAATCAACATCAACTTCCGGGAATAATTCAACCGGAATAATCGGGCTGATTAGCAGACCCAGGGCAATGAAGAACGCCGTTGTGACGCTGGCGACAAAATATATTTTTTGGCGGCGTGATTTTAGTAAAGCCTCAATTTTCTTTTTGTATATCCTGGTCAGCTTGGTAGTTAAAAATTTTTCCAAGTAAGTTTCTTTTTGCTGGAAGCTGCCGTTTTTTCTTTTGAGAATAACGGTGGCGACTGCCGGCACAATGGATAAAGAAACAAACAACGCCGACAGCAGTGCGATGCTGATGGTGATTGGCAAGTATTTAATATACTCTCCCATAATGCCGCTGACTAACAGCATCGGCACAAAAGCAGCGATGGTCGTAAAAGTTCCCGACAACAGCGGGTTGCGGTAATGGGAAATAGAAAGCAGCGCGGCTTCTTTGGCCTGAAAGCCGCTGCGCATATTATGAAAAATGCCTTCCAGAATAATAATGAAAGCATCAACCAGCAACCCTAAAGACAATACCAGAGAAAACATTACCAAGCTGTTGAGCGTGTAACCAATGTAGTGAAGCACGATTACAGTAATCAAAAAAGTCATTGGGATAGCCACCAATGAAATTACCGCCTCCCGAATGCTGAGCGCCAAAAATAGAATGGCAAAAATCAGAATAATGGATTGAATGCCGCTGCTGCCCAGCACCTGGACATCTTCGCGGATGAATTGGGAGTAATCGTTGTTGGTGTCAACAGCCACTTCCGGAGGGATGGTGCCGTTTTGGCGAAGCTGGTCAATTTTTTCTTTGGCGCTGTCGACAATATTAAGAATATTGCCGCCGGTTTTTTTTCTAAGCTGCAGCGAAATCGTCGGTGCTGCGGGTTGGTCGTTCAATGACATTCGGGAAATGGTATGACGATCAGTCAGACTGTCTTCAACTTCGGCGATGTCTGTCAACAGGATTGGATTGCCGACTATGGTGATAACCGTTTTTTTCAAATCTTCAAGCGAATTGATTTTGGCCACCAGGCGGATGTTGTAGTTGGTTTGATTGATGGTAATATCGCCCAGCGGCATGTCGGCATTGGCCGCTGCGATGGCACCGACAACTTGGCTGAGGGAGATATTCAACTGGTTCAAAGCGCCCTCGTTGACGGTAATCGAAAATTCCCGGTCGCGCGCGCCGAGCAAATCAACTTCGGAGATGCCGGGAATTTTTTCCAACTCATTTTGGATATCTTCGGCGATATTTTTCAATTCCGTTTCCGCAATATTGCCGGCTAAACTGAAAGTGATGATTGGAGTGTCGTCGACCCGGATTTCCTGAACGATTGGGTCTCTGGCTTCGTCTGGCAGATTGTTGACTTCATCAACTTTTTTTTCCAAATCGTTAATGCTGTCTTCCAGGTCGGCGCTGGCTTCAAATTCAATAAAGACCGAGGAGACACCGAGCGTTGAGTTGGAAGTAACCAGCTTAACGCCATCCAGTTCTTCAAGTTTTGATTCAATCTTGTCGGTGACCAGATCCTCAACATCAGCCGGACTGGCCCCGGGAAAAACCGTGGTCACCATGGCGTAAGGGATTTTGACTTCCGGATCGGATTCCAGGGGAATGTTGACCAGGGCGGTCAGTCCCAAAATAACAATGGCGATGATTAATAGAATGGTAATTCTTTCGCGGCGAATAAAAAATCCCAAAACGCCTTTTTCTTGTTTTTTAATCCTTTCCTGGCTATGCGGATCGTAGTAAAGATTTTCAGTTGACTGGCTGTCGGTTGGCGTATTTTGATGATTGGTGAAATTTGGCATAACCGTTTTATTTTATTTCTACTGCTTCGCCTTCGGAAACAAAGACGCCGTTACGAATAATCATTTGGTCGCCTGGTTGTAAACCAAACGAAACGGAAACTTTGCTGCCAAAAATTTGACCCAAAGTCACCGGCCGTTTGACGGCGCGGCCGTCTTCGACGACAAAAACATAAGTTTCGTTTGATTCAATGGTAACGGAACTGATCGGAACGATAATCAGGTCTGATGCTTGATAGGTCAGACTGAAAGTTACTTGGGCAATTTCGCCGGCGGCTAATTGGTTATCTTGGTTGTCGGCGTTGATTTTAATGCCGACTTTGCCGCTTTGGATGTCTCCGGTCGGTTGTTTTTGATAAATGATGCCGTCATTCTGGCCATTAATTTTGACGCGATCCCCTTCTTTAATCTGTTTGGCAAAATCCGGATCAACCGAGACTTCAATCTCAACAATTGAGAGGTTACCCAATTCAACAATGTCTTGGCCGGGGCTGACTTGCTGGCCGGGCTCGACCAAGGTGGAAATTATGGTGCCGCTAAACGGCGAAGGCAAAGACAAATTGTTGAAGCTGTAAGCGGCGTTGTCCAATTGGCTTTGGCTTAAAGTTTTTTGGACTTCAGCGCTGGTCTGGGAATTATTGAAAGCAATTTGGGAATTTGCCAATTCAATATTGGCCAGCTCCAAATTATTATTCGCCGCGGCAATCGCCAAATCGTTGGCAGTAATGGTGTGACGCAAGCCATTTTGGCTGGCTAAAATGGCGCTGGCCTGACCGTTGATTTGGGTTTGATAAGTAGTAATAAGAGTTTGATCACTGGTTAGGCTGGCAACATTACCTAAGGCGTTTTGCAGCAAGACGCTGGTGGTATCGACTAAAATTTTAGTTTGGGCAATGACCAAATTCATTTTGGTGAGATCTTCATCAAGATTTTCCAAGTCAGTTTGTTTGGTGAGCTTCAGGAAATCTTTGGTCGCCGTAATAAACTGCAGATTGGCCTGCTCCCGAATTTCCAAATCCGGCGTGGTAATGTCACGGTATTTATATTCCAGATTGCCGACGGAACCGACGCTGATAAAATTAAAGAACTGATTTAAGGTGTTATAGGCCGAGCCGTAAGCGATAATGGCCGAATCAGCCGCGTTGACATAAGCTTGGTCGGTTTGCTGTTTGGCAATATCCAGATTTTTTTGAGCCAGCTGCCCTCTGGCTTGAGCGCTGTTTAAAGCCAGCTGAGTTTGGTTGACGCTTTCATCCGCCAAGATATTGGTTTGGCGTGAATTTTGCAGCGAGTTAAAGTAGTTATTTTCAATATTGTCGTCGCGTACCCGAAACAGCGATTGACCTTTGGCCACCTGGGCGCCAAGGGGCATAACGCTTTCCACCGTACCGTTAGTTAAGCTGCGAATAACAGCATACTGTTTGGGAATGATTGTACCACTGGCCGTTAATTCAGTAGTGACTTCATCTTGAAAAGCAATATCTTGGATATTGACTGGTTTTTTGACATTCTCGTTTTGATTTTCGGCAGCTTGGTTTGCACAACCAGTCAAGGCTAAAGCTAAACTAATTAGCAATAGAGGCAAGATGATGAATTTTTTGGCAATTTTCATAAGGTAGGTATTAATTAGAATTAGTATATTATTTCACAACAACCGTAAAAAGTCAAGATTAGAGAAATAGTGGAATTGATTTTTCTAATATACTAGCCCCCAGTATATTAGAACAGCCTTAAATTTTTTGTTTCACACGAAACGACAATTGCTTTTTTGAAATTTTGGTGATAAAAATAATGAAGAGTGTTTGGGTCATGGAGGGTAAAACCCGAGTTTGACAACCAGGAGGAACCAGTTATGAATCATGGCAAGCATGCTCGCGATGGAGCAAAGAAGTTTGCCGCCCAGATGGCGCAGCGTGAAGCAAGGCACCATGGCAATGATGGCAGCGGCACGGCCGTTCTTGACCGGGCACACAGTCCTAGTCAAGTGCCGGGTCGGGCAAGCAGTTTGGCGCTAGCCGAAGCGCTTGCTCATGGCGGCGGGGTCGAAGGGAGTAATACCAATTCCCTGCCCAATGTTTTGCCGGGATTTGCCAACAGGGTGAACCCGGACTCGATGGAGATTGGCATGGTATTTTATGTCGATCCCAAACGGGTGCTGGTTGACGATGACCAGACCCGCAAACAGATCGACGATGAAGAGCTTTTGGAACTGGCTGAATCAATCGCGACTGACGGCCAGGAAGAACCGGCTCAGGTCTACCGCATCACGGATGTTGCCGGTTATGACTGGAAAGTCCTTCACGGTGAACGACGGTGTCGGGCAGCCACTTTGGCCGAGGCCAAACTCTTGGTCTTGTTGCGCCCCGAACCTTCAAGCCGGAGGCTGAAGAAATTGGCGCAAATGCGGTCCAACAAGAACCGCAAAGAGATTGAGCCGCTGGATGAAGCTTCCGCCATTCAGGACGCCTTGGACGAAGGTGCCACGGTTGAGCAGATTATGCGCAACTGCGGCATCAAAGCGCGCAAGACCTTTGACGACCGCTTGCGGTTGTTGACGCTGGATCCGCGCGTCAAGGCGATGATGATGCTCTCTGTTTCTGAACGGGAACGCTTGGGCGTTACAGCGGCAGTCGAGCTTTCGTATTTGCCGCGCGAGCAACAGTATTCGGTGGCGCTAGAAATGCGCAACGCCACGATTGCTGAAATTCGCCGGGCGGTGCGGGAGCGTACGGGCAAGGCCGAATATGATGCGGACGAAGCTGCTGAGGTTGAGGAATTGACCCAGATGATCCGTGAAACCAGCGGTTCAAACGGTTCACGGCGCGGCCGACGCAAGCGCGAACCGCACGACGACTACAGGCTTTTGCGGCGTTTTCTCGAGTATGTTAGCCGTAACATGGGGCACTATGCCGGGCTGTCGCAGTCAGAAATTGATCGGTTATTTCAAAACCGGATGGACAGCGACCGCGGTATGGCGCTGGCTCGGGCGGAAAACGCCTACAACAATCTGGCAGTCTTGATCAACAAGATTAAGAAATCCAGTGGACGGGATCCAAACAACTAGGCTGACCTTGCTATGGCGAGGACGCAATTTGGGAGCTGTATAATCCAAGACGGGTGGCAGCTCTTTTTTTATAATTTTTAGAGTGATAATATTAAAGTATTGTCCAACTTGGAGAGTAGACAATGCCAAGTGCCAATTATCAAGGCAATAAGTTGAAATGCGGCAGCGCGATTTACTTGGACACTGCCTGGGGAAGGTCTTTTTTGCAGAAAGTCGAGACTACTCCCGAGGTGGTGGCAATCAAACTTGGGCCCATTTTGCCCTTTAAGAAGAATCGGCAACTTGACTATCTGGTCGAACAGGCTTTTGGCTATTTGAAAATCTTGGTTTTTGGTGCCGGGTTCAGGCAGGAAATAAGCCTATTTTGTTCCTGTTTGCCTGAAGCGGCCAGAAATCTTGGTTTAGAGATCAGATAAGATTCTCTGATTTTTTTGACTGCGTTTGCCAAGAGGTATAAGGCGGTCTTTTTTATTTTTAAAGTAGTTTATGTTTCCCGTGAAACAAAATTTATTCACAAAAAAACAGCCTTAAGCTGCTTTTATTTTCGATGGGAAAATATTTTGATAATTTTCTTAGTTTATTGTTTTCAAAATTTAGATGATAGCGTAAAGCAATTAATTTTGGTGGACCCGAGGAGACTCGAACTCCTGACCTCCTCCATGCCATGGAGGCGCTCTACCAACTAAGCTACGGGCCCTTTAGATATTAATGTGGTAACAATTATCAATTATACTGGAAAAATTGATAAAGTCAAATCTTAAAAAAGCGAGGGGAGAACCGCAGCCCTGGGCCTCTTGCGCCTAGGAAAAGCTTGATTCTCCCCTCATGGGGTTTGCCCCGGCTGGGTGGTCGGGGCACGGGCTGGCAGGAATGGCCCGGTGGAGTCAAGAAAAAGAACGGTAATGCTATTGAAAGCAAGAGAATTATAGTGTTTTATTTTTTTTCTGTCAAGAGGATAAATTATTATTTTAATCTTTCTTTTTTATAAATTTATATATTTTTTATAGTGATTTTTTATTATTTTGTCAATTATTTAATTAGATTTTTAAAAAAGTATTCAATTTTAGCTATTTTTTAGAGTCGTAAAATATAAAAAATAATTATCAAATACTGATAATTACAGTCAAAAGGTGATTACAAGTTATGAATCTGATTTTATCACCTTATTTTTATTATTTTTCTCTTATTTTAGATAAATTATCCACTCAGAATCTTGGTATGCTTGTTCCCAATTCAGTTTTTCAACATTCTCTTTAAGGATATTGATTTGAGTTTCCCGGCCGCCATTGGGGTAATTATCTTGCCAAAAAAAGATGGGGTAATATTGGCTGTCAGGCAGTTTATATAATAATAAGGCATCAATTTTGGCTTGATTAAGCAATATTTCAAAATCCGAAGAAGAGCTGGTGCTTAATTTTTCAATGTTGACTAGCCGTTGTGAATATTTGGCGGCTTGGTGGCTGAAATGAGGATTATGGGCTATATAATAATGTATAGGCAGATAAAGATTGATTTCCGGAATACCACTGGTAAGCCAAGTTTTGAATTGATAGTCGCTTATATTAGTTTTTATTTTTTCAGCTAAAAAATAGGCTGATGGCTTGTTTTGGTCGTGTTCGATTTGTTCTAAGATTTTTGGTTGATCAATAAAATTGCTCATTGGCCAAAGCGGCAGAGTTAAAATGAGGGTTATAACCCCAGCAACCAATTGTTTGTCGGGCGATATTGGCGCCAGGTGGTTTTTCCAAAGTTCAATTATGGCGTAAGTACTGCCGACTGCCAAGGTTGCACTACCTAAAAATAAAAACGGTTTAGCGCTTAAAACCGGATTTCGGCCGGCAATAAACACAATTAAATTAACAAATTGATAAAGATAGCAAACAATTAATAAAACCAAATTGGCTTTAATAATTTTTTCCCGGCGATAAAAAATCAGCCCAAAAATTCCCAGAATCAAGAGGGGAACCTGCCAGGTAATTGAACCGAAGGGCAAAAAGGTGTGGAGGTCGGCTGGTACAAAAAATTTAGCTTGCCAGTTTTCAACCCCGGTGGTAAAAGAAATGATTAACGGAACAAGATAGATCGCTGAAATAAGAAATATGCCCAAGCCAATAATGGCCAGTCGGATTAAGTTTTTTAGTTTTTCTTTTGAAAACCAGACTAAAATCAGCAGGGCGGGGATTGCCAAGAACCACCAAAAATAAAAAGTTAAAAAATTAAGCCCGCCGGAAACAATGAAGAATAAATAATGTTTGTAATGCCAGCGAAAATCAGTGAAAGCTTGATTAATCAAACCGACTAGTAAAACTAAAGTCAGCGCGCTGAAAGCTTCGTAGGGTTTTAATATTAAGTCGGGAAAATCAATTAGAAAGAAAAAGATTAAAGGAACAATAAACCAAAGCCAGGGGGAATAGGTTTCATTTTCTGATTGGCGAAGATAGCGTTGATAAATTTGAACCCAAAGATAAGTGCCGATAAACCATAAGCCGAGAGTTGTGGCAACACCGATTTTTCCGGCACTAACAGCGTTGGCGCTGACCAGACGCGAAATCAGTCCGGTCAGCCAGAAATATAAGGGCGGGTAAAAATTAGGCAGTTGGTGATAATAAAAATCGTTGAGGGGGTTACTTTGGAGTACTTGAGTAAGATAAGAGGCAATAAAGATTTCATCGCCGTTGTTGCCCCACCAGAAAGTCTGGAAATTTTTGGTTAAAACATAATAAAATCCCGAAAAAATCAGGCTAGCGCTCAGGCTGAAAACCCAGGGGCGCTTAGCCTGATAGCGGATTAAATACAGACATAATAAAAACCCGGCCAACAAAATCAGCTTGGACCAGGCGATAGTTTGGAGGGTAGCCAGGGATAAAGTATCCATAAAAAATAGTATAGTTAGACTGTAGTAACTATACCATAATTATTGATTTGATTGGTGAATTGATATTTAAAATCTTAATGCACTAAATAAGTCTCGTAACACAATTTTGTCTTCTTCAATCAATTTCGGCTCGCTTAAAGCCTCTTCCTCGGTAAAGTATTTTCCATATTCTCCTTCTTTAATTTCAATTTGTTTCTCAAATCCATCATCAACCTCGATATAGTAAATGGATTTTATGCTTCTTGGAAAATTGTATTTATTAAAGTAAGTGTATCCATCCGGAAGAAAGTTAATTTCTTCTATCATTTCTCTTTTTAATGTTTCTTCGGGAGTCTCGCCGTTTTCCGCGCCGCCGCCAAAGAACCCAAAAAAATCCGGTAATCTTTTTGCATCCTTTGAGCGTTTTTGAAGAAAAACCAAAAATTTATTATCATCCCTACGAAAAGGAATGAGAATTGAGATAATTCGTTTTGGTTGTTTCCCCGACATAGATACTGATAGCTGTATTTTATGGTGGACCTGAGGGGAGTCGAACCCCTGACCTCTGCAATGCGAATGCAGCGCTCTACCAACTGAGCTACAGGCCCAGGCTTTTTTATTGCTCTTATTTGGCTTGGATTTACCTGCCATCGCCAGTGCCCTCATCTGGACTTGAACCAGAATCTAATCCTTAGGAGGGACTTGTTCTATCCAGTTGAACTATGAGGGCTCAGGCCATGGCGGGCAGGTATCCTACGGAAGCAAAAGTAATAGCAAAATCGTTGTTTTAATCCGTTTGGTCAAATTGAACTTCTTAATAATACCCAGAAAAATTGAGTTTGTAAACAATTTATTGACATCTTGTCCTCTTGACTTGATGGCTAATTTAACATATTTTTTAAATACTTGATCAAAAATTTTTTATGATTTTAATCCGTTGTTTAGTCTTGCCTATCGCCCTTGCGACGATAGGTAGGCCCAAGTGACGGATTTTTTAGTTGTAGAGAGCGGAAAATAAGTATATAATTTTATTAATTTAAATTAATTTAATTCTAGGTAATGACAACGATTCCGCAACAATTTCGTGAGACCGCCAAAAAATTTTCCCGCCGGCCGGCATTAAAATTTAAATACCACGGTGCTTATATTAGCATTAGTTTTAAAGAACTGAATCACCGGGTTGAAATTTTGGCCAAGGGGCTTAAGGAATTGGGTATTGTTAAAGGAGACCGGGCGGCGATCCTTTCAGAAAACCGCAGTGAGTGGGTGCGGTCTGATTTAGCAATTTTGTCGTTGGGCGCCATTACCGTGCCGGTTCATACAACGGTATCGGCCCAAATCATCAAGCATGTTTTGAGCGACTCGGGCAGCCGAGTAGTTTTTGTCTCCAATCAGCAGCAGTTTAACAAGTTGAAACTGATAATTAATGATTTGCCGGATTTGCGGTTTGTGGTTTATTTTAATTTGGACGATACCGAACTTGGCGTCAGCGATAAACAAATTCTGAGCTTGGAGGAATTGATGGAGCGCGGGCGGCATGATCGGGGCGAACTGAAAGTTGATTTGCGAGGTGACGATGTGGCTAGCATTATTTATACTTCCGGCACCACGGCCATTCCCAAGGGCGTAATGCTGACGCACCAGAATTTTTTGGTTGATGCCAAGGCTTCACTCTTGGCCGCGCCAGCCGATCAGCATGATACCTTGCTTTCATTTTTGCCGCTGTCTCATGTTTTGGAGCGTACTGCCGGATATTACGCCCCGTTGGTTTGCGGCGGCAGTTGTATCGCTTATGCTGAAAGCGTTCAGAATTTAAAAAAGAATTTGCAGGAAATAAAACCAACCATTTTAATTTCGGTCCCGCGAATTTTTGAAAAAGTCCACGGCGGAATTTGGGATAAGGTTAAAGGCGGTTCTAAACTCAAGTACGCGATTTTTCTTTGGGCCTTAAAGCAGGAGCCGAAAACTTTTAAGCATTGGCTGGCAGACCGGCTGGTTTTTAAAAAAATTCGCAAGTCTTTGGGCGGAAGGCTGCGCTTTACGATTTCGGGCGGGGCTACTTTGAATCATAAGCTGGCGCGTTTTTTTCATCGGTTGGGAATTTTGATTTTGGAAGGTTATGGTTTGACGGAAACTTCGCCGGCAGTGGCCGTCAATCGCCTTGATAATTTTAAATTTGGCACAGTTGGTCCGGCTTTGGCTGGCGTCCAGCTTAAAATTGATAAAGACAAAGAGATTTTGGTTCGGGGCGAGACAGTGATGAAAGGTTATTACCGCAATCCCGAGCTTACTCGCGAAGTGCTTGATGAAAACGGCTGGTTTCATACCGGTGATTTGGGGTTTTTGACCAGCGACGGTTTTTTGGTAATCATCGGCCGCAAAAAAGAAATGATTTCGTTGTCCAACGGCAAGATCGCCTGGCCTGAGCAAATCGAAATTACTTTAAACAATGATCGGCTGATTGCCCAGTCGTTTGTGACTGGGGATGCTAAAAGTTATTTGACCGCTTTAATCATTCCCGACTGGCAGGAAGTGTTGAGAATTTTGGATCAGCTGAACTTGGACAGCAAAGAGCCGGACCAATTGATCCGCGAACAAAAATTGAAAAATTTATTTACCGAACGGATTGATAAAATCAACGAACAATTAGCCGATTGGGAAAAAATTAGAAATTTTATTTTATTGCCCCGGGAGTTTTCTCAGGAAAAGGATGAATTGACGCCAACTTTAAAATTGCGCCGTCAAATAATTCAGAAAAAATATCAAGCTCAGATTGATTCTTTGTACGGCGCTTAAAACCAAACTTTAAAAAATTTCAGCCACCCTTAGGGGTGTTTTTATATTTAGTTTTGAGTTAAAATCAAATCAGCCTGACCGTTTTGGCCCAAGCGGTGTTGAGGGGGATTTTGCCAGATGGCTGGTCAAGCCATTGAGGAAACATCTGGTGGCGGGAATCACTGCCAATTTCCGGCCAAAACAATCACTCCGCGGAAGCGACCGCTTAATTTCTGACCACGGGACCACTGTCCTCGCCGTGGTCTTTTTTGTTGACAAATAATGTTTTTTATGCTATGATATAATGATTCTAAATCATTATTTAAGATAATGTTTGGCAATAGCAAAATCAATAAATTGGCAAGACTGGCGGATAACAAGGGGTTGTTTTATCAACGCCTTTTTTGGCTAAGTTTGATTTTACTAGCTTTGGCCCTGTCGGTTCGTTCGGCTTTGGCCATTGATGTTAATGCCCAGATTACTCCTTCTCGTTTAAGCTGTACGGCGCCGTGCGCGATATTTTTTCAAGGCTGGCAGTCGACCCCCACCGGCCAGATTGCCAAATGGGAGTGGGATTTTGGCACGGGAACGGAAAACGATTTTGGCAGTCGTTATGCCGACGGCTTTAACGCCGCCCATGTTTTCGAACAAAGCGGGGTATATAATGTTTCGTTGAAGACAACTGCTTTAGACAGCGGTTTGCAGGAGTTCAGCGATACTGCCACGGTTACTATTACGGTCAATCCTCGAACCGGTGCAACTTATTACATTGATTCTCAAAACGGGAACGACAACAACAGCGGCACTTCTCAGGATGACGCTTGGGCCAGCGCCGATCACGCTTTGACCGTGATGAAAGGTTTGGACTGCGGTCTTGACGGTTGTCGTTTCCTCTTCAAGCGCGGTCAGACTTTTAATTTCGACAAACAATATTCGCTCAACAGCCGGACTAACAATATCTTAATCGGCGCTTATGGCGACAGCACTTTACCCAAGCCGATTTTTAAATATACGGCTGATGTTCGGGATGTTTATATTTTATATTTCGGCGGCGCTAAAAATATCACTTTGGAGGATATTAATTTTGTCGGCAATAACAATGCCGGTTCGCTGGCCTGGAACAGTGCGACAACCGATATGCTGTATCTGCGAGTGGATTTAAATAATTTTTACCGTGGCTTTTTGTCGCTGAGCAATTATTCCCGCTTGTTTTTGATGGGCTTGAATGCCAGCGGCGGCAGCGGCTCGTTCAATTTTGTCGGCCAAAGCGGATCTTATTTGGCGATGGTTGGCAACACCATTGACGACATTGGTTTTAGCAACTGCCAAGCGGACGAATGCCATGCTAACTATCTGGAAAGCATTAACAATGCCGGCTTGATTTATCATAATGTCATTACCAGAGTAACTTCCCATTCGTTGCGGATTTCGGGCAAATCAAACAATGTTTATGTCGGCGGCAACATTATTACCAACGCGCCGAATTATACATTGGCCCATCCGTCATGGCTGTTGGTTCATATTGGTTGCAACAACAATAACGACAATGACTGCAACGCAAATAATATTTTGGTGGAGAAAAATTATTTCGGTTATGCTAGAAGGTTTTTAAATATCAACTCGGCCAATAATGTTACAGTTCGCAACAACATTATGGTCGCTCAAGATGACGATTCCAGCGCCGCGCCCATTACCGTTGGTTCAATTCATTCCAGTATTGACGATGAGGTGCCGTCAAAAAATATTAAGATTGTAAATAACACCATTATTTTTGACGATGCATCTTCGGCCGCCCCGATTTTTTCGGTAGGCGGAAGATTATTGGCAACTGGGCAGTTGCCGCCCCACGAAAATATTGTTTTTAGCAACAATTTAATCAAGACCAATTTGGATGATTATAATGTCCCCGCCAGCTTAAGCGGCCAAGTTAATACGGCTAACAATGTTTTGCTTGAGGTATCGCAAGCTTCCGGAATGGTTAATGATGCGATTTTGGCCGATATTACCGCGGCGGATTATTCATTATTAAATTCCAGTCCGGCGGTTAACGCCGGGCGAGGGCTGGGTGTTGATTCAGCGTATGATTTTACCGGCAAAAAGCGCGACAGTAGTCCTGATGCCGGCGCTTACGAAGCCAATTTTGTGCCGACTGGTCCGACGATTTATTATGTTGACGCGGCTTTGGGCAGCGATAGTAATAGCGGGTTAGCCTCTAGTCCTTGGCGGACAATTCAAAAAGCCGCCGACACTGCCCAACCGGGTGATGAAGTAATTGTGAAGGCCGGTGATTATCGATCTCAGGGCAGAATCTACATTAAGAATTCGGGTACCAGCCAGCAGGGTATTATCTTTCGGGCTGAAGGCTCGGTGGCTACCAAAGGCTTTACGATTTTTAATAAAGATTTTTGGCAGCGGGTTGATTATGTCACCGTTAAAGGCTTTGAAGTGACCGACACGATTAGCGATCTTTACGACGGTACCGGCATTTTGGTCTACGGCAGCAACAATATTATTGAAGGCAACTATATTCATCACACTCAACGCCAAGGCATTTATGTTTATGCCCAAGATGATGATGCTAATGGCAATTTGATTATTAATAATGTCATTACCAATACCGGGCTTGACGGCGATCCGTTGGGTTCGGGCATCAAAGTCTATGGCGTAAATCAGACAATTGAAGGCAACGAGTTGCGCAATATTAACATTCAGACGATTTTGGATTTATATCTGGCAAAAAACAGCACCGTTAAAAGTAACAACATTCATGACAACGGTTCCTGCATTGCCGCTTTGGCTTTATGGTCAGCGGCAAATAATGTTTTGGAAGGCAATAGCGTCCACGATAACAATTGTCAGTATGGCGTGTTGCTGACCCAGAGTTCTAATAACCTTATCAAGGCCAACACAGTCAGTAAAATTTTACATCATGATACTTTTCAAGGTTCAGGGATTGTTGTTTATGAACAAAGCAATAACAATCAGGTGATTGATAATCAGTCTTTTGCCAATAGCCATGTCGGTGTGGCGGTCTTTAATGCTTCTGATAATCAAGTTGCCGGAAATGAAATATACCAAAATGGCGGCGCGGGAGTTCATGTTGGCGGAGATTCCAGCCGTAACCTGATTGAGAAAAATGAAATCTATCAGAATGCCCAACAGACCGATGATGTTTATGGCATTGATTTACTGCAAGTCGGGTACGATAATATTGTCCGTTATAATCAAGTCTATAACCAGCACGATACTTACAACGATCCTCAAATCGGGCCTAACCCCGGCAATCCGGAAGGCAGTCCGAAATACGGTTCGGGCGCAATCAGGTTTGACGGCGGTAGCTGGGTGCTGGGTAGCGATCATCATACAACTACTGGTAATAAAATTTATTATAATGTGGTTCACGATGAATATATCGGCATTGAAGTTTTCAATTTTGACAATATTGAAATTTATAACAATACGGTTTATGCCAGCAAATACGCCGGGCTTCACTTAAGCAGTTATGATTTGGAGCGGCCGGTGGAACATTTGAAGGTCAAAAACAATATCGTTTACAACACCACGCCCGACGCTTATTTGGTTTTTAGCTCCGATATCGCTAATAACGAGATTAATAACAATCTGTACTATCAAACTGGCGCCGGACGATTTTTGCGCCATTGGAACGAATTGGATTTTGCCGCTTGGCAATTGGCTGACGGCAACGACCAAAATTCAATTTTTGCCGATCCCTTGTTTGTCAACCCTGCTGCCAACTATTTTGAACTTAATTATTATTCACCGGCAATTGATCGCGGGGTAGAGCTGGGTTTGGATTCAGACTATGCCGGCAACATTGTGCCTCAGGGTGCGGGGACGGATATTGGTGCCTACGAAGCTGAACCGTCATCGGTTAGTGCTAGCTTGGAATATACTTATGTCCCCAAGTTTGGCGACAGTGCCGGTATTGGCATATTGTATGGCCGTGCCGAAGTCAGTAACCCGCAAAATTATAGTGTCATGACTTACATCAAAGTCGGCGGGGTTTGGTATCCCAAGCCGAATGTTGATGTGGCTTCGGAAATTCAGGCTAATGGCACTTGGATTTCCTGGGTGATGACTCATCCCAATGATTGGCAGGCCAGTGAGATTAAATCATTTCTGATTCCCAGGGGAATAGATTTGCCTGATTGCTATCCAGAGCTGTGTTTGGCCGAACCGGAAGTACCTCAGGCCGTTGCCCAGACTTCGGTTTTGCAAATCGTCGGAGAAAATCCAACCTTGGAATATACCTTTTTACCTAATCAGGCTGCAGGTCAGGAATTTGGTTTGGTTTATGGTAAAGCCAGCCAGGTTAATCCAGCATTCTTTAAAGTGATGACTTACATTAAAGTCGGCGGAGTCTGGTATTCCAAGCCGAATGTTGATTTTGTTTCAGACATTAAATCCGACGGCACCTGGATTGCCTGGGTGATGACTAATCCCAATGATTGGAATGCCAGCGAGATTGTTTCAGTCTTGGTGCCACTTGGCGCTGAGTTGCCGGACTGCTACCCGGATTTATGTTTGCAAACACCGGCCGTACCTCAGGCGATTGCTCAAGTTTCAGCGACTTTGGGTAATTAAAATTTTGGCGATAGATTAATAAGGATATTTTTGTCTTTGACACTTTTTTAGAAAAAGTGTCCAAAAAGCGTGGAGTGGTAATGCGCCTGACGCGACGATTAAGCTGTTGTCCTTCTGGTCTTGGGCTTAACACCCCCCCCACACCCCCGATTGCTAATTATTTCATTTCTCGGATTGTTTGAACTTGAATAAGGTTTTGAACCTTGTTTTTTTGTGGTCAAAATCCTATAATTTAAGTGACGGCTTTCATTAGAGAGACGGCTTTAAATTTATGGCGAACAAATCAAAAATTTATTTACTGGTTGCCGGTCAGACCGACGAGTTGCAGCGCAAAGATTGGCTGAGTTTTATGCCGGAATTGGGAATTATTGCTGATGTTGAAATGATAACAATTTTTGACCAGCCTTCAGCCGACATTACCCCCGACATCTGGCTGAAATTGGCTCAGGCTATACACAGCCGGGCCGATAAAGCCAAGGGTTTTGTGATAATGCACGGGGTTGATAATTTGCTTTTTACCAGCAGCGTGCTGTCTTTTTTGTTGGCTAATTTAGGTAAGCCGATAATTTTTACCGGTCCTTATCCGCAAAAGAAATTGGAAGTTCGGGCTAATTTGATTAATGCTGTTCAGGCCGCCAGTTACAATTATTCCGAAGTGGGGCTGATGTTTGGTAATCGTTTGCTACGCGCCAATCAGGCTGTTCAACTGAAAGATGAATCATTGAATATGTTTACTGCGCCAGCATCGGCGGTGCTTGGCCGGATTGATTTTAGTATTAGAATTTTTGAAAAGGTGGCAATTCAAGTCAAAGGGAAGATGAAATTTACCAATCAGCTTAACAATAAAATCGAGATATTGAATATTTTACCGACTTTAAATCTGAAAAATTTGGCCAAACATTTGGCCGACAGGGATGGCATCATTTTGAATGCCAATGATTACCAGGACATCCCGCAGGACTTGATGTTGTTGCTGCAAAAGGTTAGTGCTGATTTGCCGGTCGTGGTTTGGACCAGGCAGATTTCTAAGCTGGTCTTGGCGCCGAAGAATTTGATTTTGGTCAATAACATGACCTGGGAAGCAACTATTGCTAAGTTTATGTGGGCTTTGCCGCAAATCAAGAATATCAAGCAGCTTAAAGAATTAATGAGTCGTAATATTGCCGGAGAAATAATTGTTTAAACCATGAGAATATATTTTGCCGCCGACAACCAAGCAGGGGAAAGTTTTCAGCAGCGTTTTTCGGAAATTATTGATCTGCTCAGCGAGCGGGGTATATTGGTAATGAGTAATTTAGCCGCTTACAACTTAAGCGGTTTTTCCGCTCAGGATTTGGAAAAGATGAATCAATCCGGCGAAGTGATGCTGGAAAAAATGGATGGTTTAATTATTGAGGGCAGCCGGCAGATTCCCGAAACTGCTTATTTGGTGGCAGTGGCCTTGGCGCACCAAAAGCCGATTTTGTATCTTTCGGAAAAAAATAAACCGATTAACAAGAATTTGGTTCATTTACAGAAAGACAAAAATGCCGGCAAGCTGTTGAATTTGGAATATTATAATAAAACTAATTTGGAAAAGATAATTCAGGAATTTTTGCAGCAGGTTGAAAAAGGCGAAGGCCGTGAAGCGCCGACAATTAAATTTACTTTGCGCATTACGCCGAGAATTGAGCGTTACCTTCATTGGAAAACACACAATACCAAAATTTCAAAAGCGGATTTTTTGCGGGAGATGATTGAAAAGATGATTGACGATGATGCGGATTACAATAAATTTTTCAAAAAATAAATTACTTGTCATTCCCGTCCCGTATCTAGTGTGGAGTAAACTCCAGCGGGAATCCAACTTATTCCAATAGTACTTTGTTACTTTTGTAACCAAAAGTTATGGGGGTGCAAATTCGCCCTATATTGCTCACTATCTTTTTACCGCTAACTTTGGGGCTCAGTTGTACCCCCAGACCCCCCGATCTTGCCTTAATTTATAAAATTCTCTTAACATAAATATTTTAGTTTGGCCTGACTGTTGGGTTATATTATTTTGTTTTGAATTTAGAGTCGCCGTACATTTAAATATTTATCTTTTTTAAAGATTTAAAATTAATGGATAGTTGATTACTAAATTTTTTCTTGACAAACTCTCCCAGAGTGCTAAACTATTAATAGAAATAAAGCCGTCGCATATAGTAGCGCCGTCGCAAAAATTAAACCATAACAAGATCATTACAATCTTGCTACCAAAATCCTGAAAGGACTTGGTAGTTTTTTAAAAAAATGACTGCGCCGTCACTATTCAGCGCCGTCTTTAAAAGATGTTGATAACTCAAGTTTGAGTTTTTCCATCAGAGCCTAAGAGGTTTTTGGCTGTTTAAAAGACTTGGTCGGAGCTTAGAGCTTTTTCGCGCTATGTTGAGCCTACTGCTTCAATTGAGTATTTTACTAAACCAGCTAACTACAACCCGACGGCTCTGATGGAAAGACTTAAAAAAGTTTTTTGCGCTATGC